>NZ_JAOWIA010000056.1:0-302926 GCF_030332345.1 Citrobacter sp. Cpo221 | reverse complement strand
CCATGCCGAACTCAGAAGTGAAACGCCGTAGCGCCGATGGTAGTGTGGGGTCTCCCCATGCGAGAGTAGGGAACTGCCAGACATCAAATAAAAGCGAAAGGCTCAGTCGAAAGACTGGGCCTTTTGTTTTATCTGTTGTTTGTCGGCGAGCGCTCTCCTGAGGAGGACAAATCCGCCGGGAGCGGATCTGAACGTTGCGCAGCAACGGCCCGGAGGGTGGCGGGCAGCACGCCCGCCATAAACTGCCAGACATCAAATAAGTGAAAAGGCCATCCTTTCGGATGGCCTTTTTGCATTTATACGCGAAAATCAGCCGGAACTGTATCCGGCATATATATTTAATGAATAACCTGCGATAAAAACGCGCGAGTGCGTTCCGATTTGGGGTGAGCAAAAAACTCATCCGGTGGTGCCTGTTCCACAATCTCGCCAAGATCCATAAAGATCACCCGGTCAGCTACTGTGCGGGCAAAGCCCATTTCATGGGTTACACATAGCATGGTCATACCCGATTGCGCCAGACCTATCATGGTATCCAGCACTTCTTTTACCATTTCAGGATCCAACGCTGATGTGGGTTCATCAAATAACATGATTTTGGGTTTCATACACAGCGAGCGTGCAATGGCCACGCGCTGTTGTTGTCCACCAGAGATTTGCCCGGGATATTTATGCGCATGTTCGGCAATGCGGACCCGCTCAAGGTAGTGCATTGCCAGTACTTCAGCCTCTTTTTTCGGCATCTTTTGCACCCAGATAGGCGCCAGTGTGCAGTTTTGCAAGACAGTTAAATGAGGAAAGAGATTAAAGTGCTGAAAGACCATGCCGACTTCTTGTCGGACGCGCTCAATATTGCGGATGTCTTCATTGAGTTCAATCCCATCCACCACAATGCGTCCTTGCTGATGTTCTTCAAGATGGTTAATACAGCGGATAGTTGTCGATTTACCCGAACCGGAAGGCCCGCATAATACGATGCGCTCTCCCTGTTTTACCTTTAGGTTGATGTTTTTCAGGACATGAAACTGTCCGTACCATTTGTTGACGTTTTCCAGTGTAATCATCGAGTCGGTAGACGGCATTAATAATTGGCTCATAAATTCCTCAGTGCGGTGTACGCCCGGTGTTAAAACGTTTTTCCAGATGCTGGCTGTAACGCGACATGCTGAAACAGAAGATCCAGTAGATCAGTGCGGCAAAAACATATCCTTCCGTCGACATACCCAGCCACGCAGGGTCCACAGTTGCCTGCTGTACGCTACTGAAGAGATCAAACAGACCGATGATGATGACCAGGCTGGTATCCTTGAACAGAGCGATAATCGTGTTAACCAGGCCAGGGATAACCAGCTTGAGGGCTTGCGGAAGAATGACCAGCCCCTGAGTTTTCCAGTAACCTAGCGCCAGTGATTCCGCGGCTTCATACTGACCTTTTGGTAGGGCCTGTAACCCTCCGCGAACCACTTCTGCGACATAGGCCGACTGGAAAAGAATAACGCCGACCAGCGCCCGGATAAGCTTGTCGATACTGGTTCCTTCGGACATAAACAGAGGAAGCATGACCGAGGACATAAACAGAACGGTAATCAGCGGTACACCGCGCCAGAACTCAATGAAAATGACGGATAAAACCCGCACGACTGGCATATGGGAACGACGTCCCAACGCCAGTAAAATGCCCCATGGAAGCGCGCCTGCAATCCCCACGGATGCAATAATAAGCGTCAGTGTTAATCCGCCCCACTGCCGCGTTTCTACGCGTTCAAGCCCGAAAAAACCACCGTACATCAGCCACCAGACGACAATCGGATAAATGACTGCCCAGATGGCGATATAGCGGCCACGGTGAGGAATGGTTTTCCAGAACATCGGAACAATAGAAACCAGACCAATCATCAGGGCCAGATTTACGCGCCAACGCTGATCGTGGGGATAAAGCCCATACATGAATTGCCCGAAGCGTTCATAAATGAACACCCAGCAGGCTCCCGCTTTGGTGCAGTCTGCCCGGGTAGAGCCGACCCAGTTGGCCTGAAAAAATACCCAGTTCAACAGTGGTGGAAGAAATGACCAAATCAGCCATACGCATAGCAGGGTGAGCAGGCTATTTGACCAACTGGAGAACAGGTTTTTACGCACCCAGAGTAGACTGCGGCTTGCCGGATTGCTGCGCTGGCGCGAGGGGTGAGACAGCAGTGCTTTTGTCATCATGGCTCCTTAGCGCTCAATCAGTGCAATACGGCGGTTATAAATATTCATCAGCAAAGAAATACTTAGACTGATGATCAGGTATACCGACATGGTGATGGCGATCGTTTCAATGGCTTGCCCTGTTTGATTGAGTACCGTGCCGGCAAACAGTGAAACCATGTCCGGGTAGCCAATGGCGGCTGCAAGAGAAGAGTTCTTGACGATATTCAGGTACTGGCTGGTCAGTGGGGGAATGATGACGCGTAGCGCCTGTGGGATGATTACCTGGCGTAGCGTCACCGGATTTGGTAGACCCAGCGAGCGTGCGGCTTCATGTTGGCCGTAAGGAACGGCCTGAATGCCTGCCCTAATAATTTCTGCAATAAATGCCGAGGTATATACCGAAAGCGCCAGAGTTAGTGCCGCCAGTTCAGGAATAAGCACCATACCGCCACTGAAGTTAAAACCACGGAGCGCGGGAATATCCCAGTGAAGCGCAGCGCCAAACATCCACTGTGAAATCACCGGTAAAAGTACGATCAACGTAAGAGCTGTGGGCCAGGTCCGACGTAGCTGACCGGTTTTGGTCTGATGCATTCTGTTGAAGCGAAATAATCCGATGGTGACGACGATAGCGATAACAACAGCGGTGCAAAAGGCAAAAAAACCTTCTCCCATTTGCGGGGACGGAATATAGAGCCCCCGGTTACTCAGGAACATCAAATCCAGCGCGTTAACGGCCTGACGTGGGCCGGGCAGGTTACGTAATACGGCGAAATACCAGAAGAAGATCTGCAGCAGCGGCGGTATATTGCGGAACGTTTCGATGTAGATCGTCGAGAGCTTTCGCAATAACCAGTTATCTGACAGGCGTGCCAGCCCGAGAAAGAAACCGAGAATTGATGCGAAAACAATGCACAGTGCTGAAACTAACAGCGTATTGAGCAGGCCGACCACAAAGACACGACCATACGTATCGCCTTGCTCGTAATCGATCAGATGTTGGACAATTCCAAATCCGGCGCTGCGATCGAGAAAAGAAAACCCCGAGGTAATACCGCTATTGTTCAGGTTATTTATCGTGTTATGAATGAGATAGACCGCAATGCTGATAACCGCAATGACGGCGAGTATTTGAAATAACCAGGCGCGGACCGCAGGGTTAGAAAAGGATAATGATCCTTTTACGGTTGAGCGGCGATGGAACATAAGAAAACCTCAGTAACTATGACTCTGGGCTGAGCGCCGCAGTTGCGGCGCCCGTTACATCACTACGCATTAGCGCACCGGTGGCGCATATTGAATGCCACCGTTATTCCAGAGGTTGTTCTGTCCACGTTTGATCTTCAGCGGACTTTCCGATCCAACGTTACGTTCAAAGATCTCCGAATAGTTACCAACCTGCTTGATAATGTTGTAGGCCCATTTGTTATCAAGCTTCAGATCCTTGCCATAATCCCCTTCTTTACCCAACAGGTGTGCCATATCCGGTGTTGCTGGATTAGCCGCTTTTTCATCGACGTTTTTCGAGTTAACACCCATTTCTTCCGCATTCAGCATGGCGAACAGCGTCCAGCGAACAATGGAGAACCACTCATCGTCCCCACGACGTACGACAGGTCCCAGCGGTTCTTTAGAAATAACTTCTGGCAGGACGATCCACTCCGCAGGATTGCTCAGCTTGATGCGTAGGGCATACAGCTGAGACTGGTCGGAAGCTAGCGTGTCGCAACGTCCAGATTCCAGAGCTTTGGCTGATTCATCCGAGCGGTCAAAAGTGACGGGGGTGTACTTCATATTGTTGGCTTTAAAGTAGTCGGCCACGTTCAGTTCGGTATCGGTTCCCGCCTGAATACAGACCGTTGCGCCATCCAGCTCTTTAGCGCTCTTCAGGCCTGCTTTATTGTGGGTAAGAAAACCAATGCCGTCGTAATACGTTACGCCAGTGAAGGACATGCCCATACCGGCATCACGAGAAGAGGTCCACGTGGTATTACGAGAGAGCAAGTCGACTTCACCAGACTGTAATGCGGTAAAGCGTTCCTTGGCGGTGAGCGGGGTATATTTTACTTTGCTATCATCGCCAAATACGGCGGAGGCAACGCCACGACATACATCAACATCAATACCCGAGAACTTGCCGCTTGCATCGGCGTAAGAAAAGCCAGGCAAGCCGTCGCTGATCCCACATTGCACAAACCCTTTTTTCTTTACGGCATCAAGTGTTGCGCCGGCATGTGCCTGATTTGCAACAGCAAGCAGCACACCGGCCGCAGCCAGGCTGGCGATTATCATCTTTTTCATAGAGCATCCTGTGTGGAGGAATTATTGTTATGGAAACGTTCTGAAAACGTCTTTTACCTGTCTGTGGCTTTGGCCATACTCTTTTAAGCAAAGGTAGTGCCAGTTTTTTGCGCCTGATTATTCGACGCAATATGCAGAGTGTAGACAGGAAAAAATAAATGCAGCGCCCTGAAGTGGTGCAAAATTGAAACGTAAGCCACATTTCGGCGCAAAAAATTTAAAAATCAGACAGGACGCGTGATAACGATTTCTGGCGTTAATATTAATGGCGTGAGAATAATGAAAAGAGATTGTGGTGTTACGAAAAACAGAAAAAATGCTAATTTCAAATCGTGGATGTGTGAAGGAACTCTATAATAATTTTATTATATGCCAGGCACTATTAAGCAACGTTTTGTCTTATATGTAGATTTTATGCTTATTGCTAAAAGCGCGGTAATAACCGCGCTTTTGAGATGATTTATTTGGTCAGGGCGACAATCCCAAGTGTCAGTCCGGCAACGGCTGCAGCACCACCGGCGATGGCTCCGGCTGTTTCCCAGTTATCCTGGGTAGTGCCTTTCATACAGGTATTGGTATGAACCAGGCGCCCCTGATCGTCGTATACAGGTACGCAAGGAGAATCGTGTGCACAGCCAGCCAGGAATGCGGTAAGCAATGCAACGGATATTAATCTTTTCATGGTGTTACCTCAAAATAAGCGTTTCGCTAATTAAGCAAAGACAAACGCTAAGCCATCTGCGAACTCGGTGATTATTTTACCACTTCTTAAAAAAGGACTGACATGAGGAATAATCTCAATTCATGTGGATTGTAAAAATAATGGATAAAAAGAAAGGTTGCAGGCGAGTTTAGAGGGATAGTTTAAATGAAATAAATGGCTATCTTACTAATAAATAAAGAGGAGCATCGTAGGTGAAAAAGGCGTCCGTAGACGCCTTTATTTTACAAATTAATCGTTGTGCCGACTAAAACGCCGTCTTACGACAACAAAGAAGACGGGGACGAAGAAGATAGCCAACAATGTTGCGGTCAGCATTCCTCCCATAACACCTGTACCGACCGCATTCTGCGCACCACTACCTGCTCCGTGACTGATAACCAGAGGCATAACCCCCAGAATAAAGGCCAGGGATGTCATCAGGATAGGACGAAGACGCATACGCGATGCCTCCAGCGTCGCTTCAATCAACCCCTTGCCTTCTTTATCCATCAGGTCTTTGGCAAATTCGACGATCAGGATAGCGTTCTTAGCCGAGAGGCCGATAGTGGTTAGTAAGCCAACCTGGAAATACACGTCGTTATTCATCCCACGCAGTGATGCTGCTAACAATGCGCCCACAACACCGAGCGGTACAACCAGCATCACCGAGAAAGGAATAGACCAGCTTTCATACAATGCGGCAAGGCAAAGGAAGACAACGATTAGCGAGATGGCATACAGCGCAGGCGCCTGGTTACCCGACAGCCTTTCCTGATAGGACATCCCCGTCCAGTCATGACCAATACCGTTTGGCAGTTTTTCCGCCAGACTTTCCATCAGCGCCATTGCTTCACCGGTACTTCTGCCAGGTGCTGCTTCGCCCAGTATTTCCATGGATGGCATACCGTTGTAACGTTCCAGTCGCGGTGAACCATAAATCCAATGTGATGCACTGAACGCAGAGAACGGAACCATTTCGCCATTGGCGCTGCGGATATACAGATTATTGATGTCCGCTGGCAGCATGCGGTATTTTGCATCTCCCTGGACGTAAACTTTCTTCACGCGGCCACGGTCAATAAAGTCGTTAACGTAATAGCCGCCCAGTGATGCGGAGATAGTTTCGTTGATATCCGACAGCGATACCCCCAGCGCCTGTGCTTTCTCCTGATCAACATCCAGCTTAAACTGCGGAGTATCTTCCAGTCCGTTAGGACGAACACGAACCAACAGATCGGGGTGTTTAGCCACCATCCCCAGCAGTTGGTTACGCGCTTGCGTCAACGCCGTATGCCCCAGACCGCCCTGATCGATCAACTCAAAATCGAAGCCGGTTGCGGTACCCAGTTCAACAATAGCGGGCATATTGAAGGGGAAGACTAACCCATCGCGGATCTGGCTGAACGCGCGTGTGGCGCGTGCAATGACCGCTTCAACACTATTTTCCTCGCCGCTACGTTCATCCCAGGGCTTGAGGCTAACGAATGCCAGACCTGAGTTTTGCCCCTGACCGCTGAAGCTAAAACCGTTAACCGTGAAGACGCTTTCGACGTTAGCTTTCTCATTGGTCAGGTAGTACTGAGTAACCTGATCCAGTACTTTCTGGGTGCGCTCTTGCGTAGCGCCTGCCGGAAGTTGAATCATTGTCATAAACACACCCTGATCCTCCTCTGGCAGGAAGGAGGTCGGCAGGCGCATAAACAGCACCGCCATCCCGATGACGATTATCAGGTAGACGACCAGATAACGCCCGGTTTTACGCACAATACCGCTGACGCTTTTGGTGTAGTGATTGACGCTGTGATCGAATTTGGCATTAAACCAGCCAAAGAAATCGCTTTTTTTCTCGTGATGCTCAGCCGATACCGGCTTCAACAGCGTTGCACAAAGCGCAGGGGTCAGGATCAGCGCGACCAGTACAGAAAGCGCCATGGCGGAAACGATGGTGATGGAGAACTGCCGATAGATAGCCCCGGTTGAACCGCCAAAGAAGGCCATCGGGATAAATACCGCAGAAAGCACCATGGCAATACCAACCAATGCCCCCTGTATTTGTGACATGGATTTTTCCGTCGCCTCTTTGGGCGGCAGATTATCTTCCATCATCACGCGTTCTACGTTTTCCACCACCACTATCGCATCATCGACCAATAGGCCGATGGCGAGTACCATGCCGAACATCGTCAGGGTGTTTATTGAGTAGCCAAACGCAGCAAGCACGGCAAATGTGCCCAACAATACGACAGGTACAGCGATGGTCGGAATGAGCGTTGCCCGGATGTTTTGCAGGAACAAATACATGACCAGGAACACCAGCACGATCGCTTCAAACAGCGTTTTTACCACTTCATGAATGGAGATGGTCACAAATGGCGTCGTGTCGTACGGGTAGACCACCTTCATTCCCTGCGGGAAGAATGGTTGCAGTTCAACCAGCTTGGCTTTAATAGCGTTCGCGGTATCCAGTGCGTTTGCCCCGGTTGCCAGCTTGATCCCAAGGCCGGATGCAGGCTTACCGTTAATACGCGCCACGACGTTGTAGTTTTCCCCGCCCAACTCGATACGCGCGACGTCTTTCAGGTGAACAACCGAACCATCGCTGTTCACGCGTAAAGTCACTTTGCCGAACTCTTCAGGGTCTTTCAGTCGCGTTTGCGCAATGATAGAAGCGTTCAGCTGCTGGTTAGGTAATGCAGGCGTCCCTCCTAACTGACCTGCGGCAATCTGATCGTTCTGTACCTTCAACTGATTGATCACATCAACCGGCGTGAGCTGATATTTATTCAATAAGTTTGCATCCAGCCAGATGCGCATGGCGTACTGTGCACCAAACAGCTGCACGTCACCCACGCCATTCAGACGGCTGATTGAGTCTTTAACGTTCGAGGCGACGTAATCGGAAATGTCATCCTGTGTGGTTTGTGGGTTGTCAGAAACAAAACCCGCGACCATCAAAAAGCTGCTGCTGGATTTCTCGACGCTGATCCCTTGCTGCTGAACTTCTTGCGGCAGTAGCGGAGTGGCGAGCTGCAGTTTATTTTGCACCTGCACTTGCGCGATATCGGGATCGGTACCGGACTGGAAAGTCAGCGTAATAGTCACACTCCCGGCCGAGTCGCTGGTGGAGGACATATACATCAGGTTATCGATACCATTCATATTCTGTTCGATAACCTGTGTGACTGTATCCTGAACCGTCTGTGCATCCGCACCAGGGTAGGTAGCAGAAATAGCGACCGCAGGAGGCGCAATGGTCGGGTACTGTGCCACGGGCAGTTGCATGATTGCCAGAGCACCCGCCATCATCAGAATGATAGCTAATACCCAGGCAAAGATAGGACGCCTGATAAAAAAGTTAGCCATGTCCGGTTACCTTATTGGGCTTTCGTGGCAGGGGTTTCGGTATCGGCGGTTGCTTTAACCTGAACGCCTGGACGTGCTTTCTGTAAGCCGCTCACGATAACTTTGTCACCCGGTTGCAGGCCTTCGCTAATGAGCCACTTGTCACCAATAGCTTGTGCGGCAACGACTGCGCGAGACTCAACCTGACTCTTGTCGTTAACGACCATTACGGTGGCATCGCCGCGAGGCGTACGCGTTACCCCCTGCTGCGGAACGAGAATGGCATTCGGCTGGACGCCTTCATCAATGCGTGCGCGCACAAACATGCCCGGCAACAGCGTGTGCTGTGGGTTAGGGAACACGGCTCTGAGGGTGATTGAGCCGGTGCTTTCATCAACCGTCACATCGGAAAACTGCAAAGAGCCTTTTAGCGGGTATGACTGACCATTTTCCATTACCAGTTCGACAGTACTGCTGGCGCTGTCTTTATGCAGGCTCCCTTGTTCAACGGACTGTTTGAGGCGCATAAAGTCGTTACTGGACTGTGTCACGTCGACGTAAATGGGATCGAGCTGTTGAACGGTAGCAAGCTCTGTAGCCTGGCCATTCGTGACTAATGCACCTTCGGTGACGTTAGATTTACCGATGCGTCCGCTAATTGGCGATGTCACTTTGGTGTAGGCCAGATTGATACGCGCGCTTTCGACCGCCGCTTTTGCCGCGATCACGGAGGCATCGGCCTGACGGGCATCAGCAATTGCCTGATCGTACTCTTGCTGGCTGATGTACTTGGTGCCAACCAACGGCACATAGCGTTTTACCGTTAAATGCGCGATTGCAGCAGCCGCTTCACTCTTCGCCAGTTCACCTTTGGCGCTGTCATAGTCAGCCTGATAAGTCGCGGGATCGATCTGATAAAGTGACTGTCCGGATTCAATATCGCTTCCCTCAGTGAAATTCCGTTTAAGCACTATCCCGCTGACCTGGGGACGAACTTCTGCAATTCGGAATGCCGTTGTGCGCCCGGGTAATTCGGTCGTTACGGCTAAAGGAGCCTTTTCGACGACATGGACAGTCACCTGCGGTTCTGTGGGATGAGCTTGTGTTTCTCCCTGATCGTTACAACCGGCGAGTAATGCTGCGGAGACGATGATGAATGAGGGCAGGAGTGAAAACCTGGCATTTTTCGTCATTTCTATTCCTTAAAAAACCGAACGCTCGTTATTAACCGGGTAACGCAGGGGCGATAACGCGCACAAGAAAAATAATAGTTGGCTATCCTACAAATTATTAGCTTGCGATGTAAGCAATACTTATTTATGGGCGCGATACACGGCACGTAAAAGCAAAAAAAGATTAATCGACAGCTGTTTCATTGTGGTGTTGATAGCAATACTATGATTCGCATAAACACAAATTGAAATAAGCATTTGGTTTATGAATATATTTATTGTTGGTATTCTTTTTGTTTATTCGTGTGCGAAGTCCGTAATAATATTTTTTAGAACTCGTTTAAATAAATGCTAAGTGATACATTTGTTCCGTATCGCAAATATTAGATAAGAAAATTAATCATTCTCTACTCTACCTCAGACAGTCGGGACCATGGCCAGAAAAACGAAAGCTGATGCCCTCAAAACGCGGCAGAACCTGATAGAAACAGCAATTGTACAGTTTGCCGCACGTGGCGTAAGCAATACGACGCTAAACGACATTGCGGATGCCGCCAGCGTCACGCGTGGCGCGCTCTATTGGCATTTCGAAAATAAAACTCAACTGTTTAATGAGCTATGGTTACAACAACCACCTTTACGCGATCTGATTCAGGACAAGCTAATTGGTCGTTGGGGTGATAACCCTTTACAGCGATTGCGAGAAAAGTTTGTGGTGGGGTTACAATATATTGCAGAGAACCCTCGTCAGCAGGCATTAATGCAGATTTTATATCATAAGTGTGAATTTCATAACGATATGATATCTGAGCAGGCTATTCGCGATAAAATAGGTATCAGTCATCAAAGCATTCGTGATTCCCTGCAAAAGTGTGTAGATGACAATCTGATTGCCACCACTCTTGATTTAGATGTCATCATCATTATTCTGCACGGTAGTTTTAGCGGAATTATAAAAAACTGGTTAATGAATCCAGTGAGTTATGATCTATATGGGCAAGCTCCAGTATTAGTTGATAATGTACTAAAAATGTTAAGCCCAGACGGTAGCGTCATGCAATTAATGCAGAGTGAAAACCAGGTCGGATAGTTTTTACCGCCAGAGGCTGACGGCTGTCGAAGCATTACCTGAGGTGCTATTCGAGGTCGACGCAGTTGACCAGCTTAAGGGGATTCACTGAGTTCATATTCCGGCACTTGTCGTGCTCTGTTGTCATCAGCTCTATCCACTGGATGAGCAGCGCATCAAAAAGAAAAACGAAGACCGCAAAAACAACCAGCCACCAATACTTGCGAATCATTCCTAAACCCTGTGTATTCATGCCCAAGCGTGCAGGGAATATACACGAAATTTTTAAGCTGAAAAGCAGACTTACAATGCCTTTACTTTGTTGAAAGATCGCCACTCTTTGCCGTCAATCGACTCTTTTTAGACAGGTTTTTTGTCTTACGTTTTTTCACCTTGGCAAGCTCAATTTCTGAAAAATGAGAACCGATACTCAGTCTTCTGAGCCCCATTTTTACGTATTCAGTATTGATCTCAATCCCGACAAACTTGCGACCCAATTCCACGGCGGTAGCACCGGTGGTGAAGCTGCCGGCGAACGGATCGAGTACCTTGTCATCTGGGTTCGAGGACGCCAGAATTATACGCTCCAGGAGGGCTTTGGGTTTCTGGGTGGGGTGGTTTTCGTATTCGTCCATCAGATAGCGTACGCGTGGGAACTCCCAGACATTGCCCGGCACTTTTTTCTGATTGTATGGCTGCGGCGGGTTTTTTCTGTAGTCTATTAGCGCGCGTTTAGCGCCAGTTTTGGCTTCAACCAGAATATCGTCACGATTAAATGTGTAGTTTTTCTGATCTTTTACCATCATTAGGATCGGTTCATACATCGAACCAAAGTAATTTTTGGCTTGTACCCCTGAGCTATCGTATGACCACACGATACGACTCTTGATGGTAAAAAGCGGGCGGCATTTGAGGTCGATGTACGGCATGTTCTCCGTACTGTTCATGATGTACATGGTGCCGTGTGGTTTGAGGATGCGATGGCACTCGTCGATGCACTCAAACAACCACGCCAGAAAGGCCTCTTCGTCCCAGGATTCCACCATCCCGTCAAAGTCTTTCCCGATGTTATAAGGAGGGTCAGCAAAAATGAGTTCGACACTTTCAGACGGCAGTTTTTTCAGTTCAGTTAGCGCGTCACCCAGGATTATCTTTTTAGATTCATCGCCAAAATAGACAGGTTCACATCTCGCGTTCATCGCCAAAGCCTCCCGTGTGACGTCAATAAAAAAGGCGCTTCCCCATGCCGAGTAGCGCCTTTTAAAACAAACATTTAACTGATTAGTATCAGTTCATGCCGTATTTTTTCAGTTTTTTACGCAGCGTACCACGGTTGATGCCCATCATCAGGGCAGCACGGGTCTGGTTACCGCGGGTGTATTGCATCACCATGTCCAACAGGGGCTGTTCTACTTCAGCCAGTACCAGCTCATAGAGATCATTCACATCCTGACCATTCAATTGAGCAAAATAGTTCTTCAGTGCCTGTTTAACCGAGTCACGCAGGGGCTTTTGAGTTACCTGGTCCTGAGAGTTAACGGTAGAAACGGTCAGTACGTCAGAATTTACGCGTTGTTCGAACATAGTTCTGTCAGCTCTTTATTTCTGTTTACGCAAAATTTTCGAAGTATGCCTCCAACGCCGCCAGCTGTTCGCTGGAATCTTCAATGGCGTTGAATGTGCGCCGAAACTGGTCATCCGGAGCGTGTTCCTGGAGATACCAGGATACGTGTTTACGCGCAATTCGGTACCCTTTTGCCTGACCATAAAAGTCGTGCAGTTCCCGAATGTGCGCACAAAGCAAGCGCTTCACCTCTGCCATAGGCAGCGGGGGCAGCAGCTCCCCAGTGTCCAGATAATGCTGGATTTCCCGAAAGATCCAGGGTCTTCCCTGAGCTGCACGTCCTATCATCAGGGCATCCGCCCCCGTATAGTCGAGTACAGCTCTGGCTTTATGCGGGTCAGTAATGTCGCCATTCGCGATAATCGGAATGGAAACTTTCTGCTTAACTGCCCGAATACTGTCGTACTCAGCATCTCCATTGAACAAACAGGCGCGGGTGCGTCCATGAATGGTCAGAGCCTGAATGCCACAGCCTTCAGCCAGTTGGGCAATCTCTACGCAGTTACGGTGTTCCGGAGCCCAGCCGGTGCGAATCTTGAGTGTGACAGGAACGTCCACTGCATTGACGACCTCGGTTAGTATCGATTTCACTAAATCCGGGTACTGCAAGAGGGCTGAACCTGCGAGCTTGCGATTCACTTTTTTAGCCGGACACCCCATATTGATATCAATAATCTGGGCGCCGCTTTCCACGTTAATACGTGCGGCATCGGCCATCTCAACAGGGTCGCTACCGGCAATTTGCACCGTGCGAATTCCTGGCTCATCAACGTGCACCATCCGTAAACGAGACTTGTCACTTTCCCAAACCTGCGGGTTAGAAGACATCATCTCGGATACTGTCAATCCGGCTCCCATCTCATAGCACAGCGTCCTGAATGGTCTGTCAGTGATGCCAGCCATAGGTGCTGCGATCAGGCGATTTCTGAGCTGGTATTGTCCGATGCGCATGAGTTAAGAAATGACCATACTGTGACTGCAAGGCGGCGTATATTACGCATTTTTCGCACGAGATGAAAGGCCAAACTTTGACCAATCCACTGAGGTGGATCAATGAATTGCCGTAAATGTGAACGCATGAAAATATTTAATCATATAAATCATCGCATTATAAAAATGTGTCGATTTTATATACACATATAATTTTGCGTAACTTCTCATTTTTTCTTCAGCTGCAGACGGTACTGACAAGATATTCTGCTGAATTAATCAGCAAATTACCTCGTCATTGTGTGATCGCTACCTCATTTTAGTACAGGATCTCGGTATCCCCAGAATAGCTGTCCGTAATCTTGCGTTCATTCAACGGCTGCAGCGGGCGATTGTTTGCTGGCCCAACAATGTAGTGAAATTTATCCAACTGTTCGGCAGAAAGAGCAACAGGCGTTTTCAGGACAGACCAGGTGACGCCTTCGGTGCAGGGAGGTGTTGTTAACGAACCACGGTAGCGCCAGTAGGTTTTATTGTCGGGTAAAAGCTGGTGGATATCGACCGGCGAGAAGATGTCCATGCTGCTGTCCTCCATGGTTGGAAAGGACTCCCACAAATTTTGAATCGCCTGGTTCTGTTCACCCACGTCAAACATAACCGCCACAATAGCAATGTCTCCGGATTGATTTTTGTGGAGCAACTGCATCTCCAGCGGATAGGTTTTACCGTTGAGGGTATGTTCACTCGGGGCGTGAAAATCAAATTGTTTTAAATAATAAAGCGTTTCATCAATTTCAATAGAATTAGATGCGTAACTACTCATCGTTGCTTGCAACGTATGGTTAATGCTCCGAAATCTAGTTGGGCCATCGACGTACTGCATGTTTAGCGCGGGGAGACCGAGTTTACTGGTTGTGGTGGTCTGGATGTCTATGGGGGATTGGTTTATGCCTGTCTGGCACGTTGCATACGCTTTGCTGATTTCTCCCCATCGTGCGGGGCCGTTTTCTTCGGTATATCCCCATGGTACGGCCAGCGTGGTCAGTGGCATCATGCATGCTGCCAGCAAAGTTGTTGTAAAACAGTTGAAACGCATACGTTTACTCAACGAAACTCAATATAAAAAATAACAAAATCAATTGATTATTATATCGCTGAGGAAAGTGTCGGTATGCTGGTCAATTGTCTGAAAATGGCGTGGTCAGATAACCACGCCGGAAGGGATTATTTTTTCTGGCCGGTAATGCGACACCACTCTTCTTTCTCGATAACCGGATCGAGCGTAAAGAGATCGGCATAGGCTTCACAGACGCTTTCCGCCTGGCTGGCAAGAATACCAGAAAGCCCCAGCAAACCGCCCTCAACGGGCAGTACGCTGATTAACGGAGCCAGTTCACGTAATGGGCCAGCAAGGATGTTGGCGACCACCACGTCGGCTTTCATCGCCTCTGGCTGGTCTTTCGGCAGATAAAGCTCCAGACGCTCAGAAACACCATTACGCTGGGCGTTATCACGGCTGGCCTGAATCGCTTGCGGGTCGATATCCACGCCAATGGCTTTCGCCGCACCCAGCTTCAGTGCCGCAATGGCAAGAATGCCGGAGCCGCAGCCAAAGTCGATAACCGTTTTACCGTTAAGATCAAGACCGTCCAGCCATTGCAGGCACAGAGAGGTAGTGGGGTGCGTGCCTGTGCCAAATGCCAGACCCGGGTCCAGCATCACGTTGACAGCATTCTCATCCGGGACATCGCGCCAGCTTGGGCAAATCCACAGACGTTCACCAAAGCGCATCGGGTGGAAGTTATCCATCCATTCGCGTTCCCAGTCTTTGTCTTCGAGCTGTTCGATTTTATGCGCGAAGCCTTCACCCAGCAGCGGATGCTGTTCCAGGATGGCAACCACTTCTTTCATGTCGGTTTCTGCATCGAACAAGCCGATAACGTCGGTATCACCCCACAGGCGAGTCTCGCCCGGCAGAGGTTCAAATACCGGCGTATCATGCGTATCCTGGAAAGTAATGGAAACGGAGCCCGCTTCCATCAGCGCATCGCTCAACTCTTCAGCGTTGGCACCGGTCGTGTTCAGTTTCAGTTGGATCCATGGCATGGCAAAACTCTTTATTTATCAGTAGTCAATATGGCGGCTTGCGGGACGGCGGAACCGAAACGGTTGCCTATCAGGAAAGCCAGCAAGCTTATCAGTAACGAGGGCACGATTGGGTGGAAGCCCAGGAACTGAACGTTAAAGGTGGCGAGTAGAGCATAAAGCACGCCGCCGACAATCATCGCGCTCAATGCGCCTGACGCGTTTGCCCGCTCCCAATAGAGGCCCAGCACCAGAGGCCACAGGAAGACGGCTTCCAGCCCGCCAAACGCCAGCAGATTCAGCCAGATAATCATCTCTGGCGGTTTCCAGGCGGCCAGCAACAGTAACGCGCCCAACAGCAGGGTAATCACTGCCGACATGCGTTTCAGCCGGGTTTCGTTTTCCAGCTGTTCCGGGCGAAGGTTCAGGTACAGATCCTTAATGATCGTAGCGGAACTTTGCAGCAATTGGGCATTGATCGTCGACATAATCGCAGCCATAGGTGCGGCGAGGAAAATCCCAGCAGCGACCGGCGGCAGGACTTTGACCATCAGCGTAGGGATAACCAGATCCGGTACCGTCAGGTCAGGGATGACCGCCCGTCCCAGGGCACCCGCCAGATGCATACCAAACATCAGGATCGCCACTACGATGGTGCCGATGATAATGCCGCGGTGTACCGCTTTACTGTCTTTATAAGAGATGCAGCGCACCGCGGTATGCGGTAGGCCAATCACGCCAAAGCATACTAACACCCAGAATGAGGTCATAAACGTGGGTGACAAAATGTCATCAGCGCCCTGCGGCGAGACCAGTTTAGGGTCGATAGTCTGCAGGGTTACCACCGCATTGCTAAGGCCACCGGCAGCATGAACGACGCCGACCAGCAAAACGATAGTACCAATCAGCATCACCATGCCCTGCATGGTGTCGTTCAGTACACTGGCGCGAAAGCCGCCGAACGCCGTGTATAACGCGATGCTGACGCCAAAAATCAGCAGACCGGTTTCGTAGGGGATACCCGCTGCGGTTTCCAGCAAACGTGCGCCGCCAATAAACTGTACGGTCATTGCCCCGACAAACGCGACCAACAGGCTGAGGCTTGCCAGCCATACCAGCAGGCGGCTCTGGTAGCGCGCAAATAGCATATCGTTGAGGGTAACAGCATTATAACGGCGTGCCAGAATCGCGAACTTCTTGCCGAGAATACCCAGCGACAGCCAGACGGCAGGCAACTGGATCATCGCCAGCAGCACCCATCCCAGTCCGTATTTGTAAGCGGCACCAGGACCGCCAATAAACGAGCTGGCGCTAATGTAGGTTGCCGTTAGCGTCATCGCTAACACGACCCCGCCCATGGAGCGGCTGCCAAGGAAATATTCATTCAGGAAGGTACCGGTAACTCTCTTACGCATGGCATAAACTGAGAGACCGAATACCACCAGAAGATAGGCGACCAGCGGTAAAATAACTTCAAGCTGCATCGTCATCCTCCAACGGAATGTCGCGATAGATAAACTTTACCATCGCCCAGCACAGCACGATAAAAACCAGCGGCGTTAACAGGCAGGCCATTTCGAACCAGTGCGGTAAGCCGGTAAAACCCAGCGTTGAATCAGGTAAGTAAGCGGCCACTAACCATGTGACCAGATATAAAAGGGTTAGCCACAGCGCCCAGCGCGCCTCTTTATGGGCCTGAACAAAACGAGCGTCCATTTTTTGTCCCTTGTGGATAAAGAAAGCGGGGATTGTACCTTATGGCACGTGCGGGAGGGGAGAAAAACAAAAGGCCGGAATTTCCGGCCTTTTCGGTTAACGCACGCTTACTTTTCCTGAAGTCCGAGTTTTTTCTCCAGGTAGTGGATATTGGTTCCACCGTGCTGGAAGTGCTCGTCATTCATGATACGGATCTGCAGGTCAACGTTGGTTTTGATACCGTCGATGATCAGTTCCTGCAATGCGTTTTTCATACGGGCGATAGCGACGTCGCGGTTTTCGCCATAGCAGATCAGCTTACCGATCATTGAGTCATAGTACGGAGGTACGGTGTAGCCTGCGTAAATATGAGACTCCCAACGCACACCAAAGCCACCCGGCGCGTGGAAACGCGTGATTTTACCCGGGCTTGGCAGGAAGGTGTTCGGGTCTTCGGCGTTGATACGGCATTCAACCGCATGGCCTTTAACCACAACTTCGTCCTGCTTGATGGACAGCGGTTGGCCCGCTGCGATGCGCAACTGCTCTTTGATCAGGTCAACGCCGGTGATCATTTCGGTTACCGGGTGTTCAACCTGAATACGGGTGTTCATCTCAATGAAGTAGAACTCGCCGTTTTCGAACAGGAACTCGAAAGTACCCGCCCCGCGATAGCCGATATCAACACAGGCTTTGGCGCAACGCTCGCCGATGTAGCGACGCAGTTCCGGGGTAATGCCCGGCGCTGGTGCTTCTTCGACAACTTTCTGGTGACGACGCTGCATGGAGCAGTCACGTTCTGCCAGATAAATCGCGTTACCCTGACCGTCAGCCAGCACCTGAATTTCAATGTGGCGTGGGTTTTCCAGGTATTTCTCCATGTAGACCATATCGTTATTGAAAGCGGCTTTCGCTTCCGCTTTGGTCATGGAGATGGATTGTGCCAGTTCGGCATCGCTGCGCACGACGCGCATACCGCGACCGCCGCCGCCGCCGGAGGCTTTGATGATAACCGGGTAGCCGATGCGTTTAGCATGAGCGCGGTTAGCGTCCATGTCATCGCCCAGCGGGCCGTCAGAGCCTGGGACTGTTGGTACGCCCGCTTTCTTCATCGCGGTGATTGCAGACACTTTGTCGCCCATCAGGCGGATGGTGTCGGCTTTCGGGCCGATGAAGATAAAGCCAGAACGCTCTACCTGCTCAGCAAAGTTGGCGTTCTCAGAGAGGAAGCCATAGCCCGGGTGAATTGCCACCGCGCCGGTGATTTCAGCGGCGCTGATGATAGCCGGGATGTTCAGATAGCTTTTTACGGACGGAGCCGGGCCGATACAGACCGTCTCATCCGCCAGCAATACGTGTTTTAAATCGCGATCCGCACTTGAATGCACAGCGACAGTCTTGATGCCCAGTTCTTTACAGGCACGAAGAATACGCAGGGCAATCTCGCCGCGGTTGGCGATAACAATTTTATCCAACATGTTCGCCTCGTTATTCGATGACGACCAGCGGCTCGTCAAATTCTACCGGTTGACCACTTTCTACCAGAATCGCTTTAACTACGCCGGATTTGTCGGCTTCGATCTGGTTCATCATTTTCATGGCTTCAACGATGCACAGGGTATCGCCCGCATTCACTTTCTGTCCGATTTCGATGAACGCTTTAGCATCCGGGCTCGGGGTGCGGTAGAACGTACCAACCATTGGGGAGCGTACGATGTGACCACTGATTTCCGCTGCTGCCGGAGCTTCCATACTTGGAGAGGCAGTTTGTGCGACAGCGTTAGACAGAGCTGGTTGCTGCATCACTGGTGCAGCATAAGCCTGTTGCATCATCGGAAAACTTGCAGCTGGCGCTGCACGGCTGATGCGTACAGATTCTTCGCCTTCAGAAATTTCCAGTTCGGAGATGCCTGATTCTTCAACCAGCTCGATCAGTTTTTTAATCTTACGAATATCCATGAGTGGGTTCCGTACTCTTTGTTTAGTGAGATTGTGACAGGCGTTTTACCGCCGTCTGTATAGCATTTTTATAACAGTGAGTGACAAGATGCCACGCATCTCAGGCGCTGCACTGAGTGCTGCTGCCATTAAGTGAGATTGCCAGACTTGTTAGTCATTGTGCGGCTATCTTCTGCCATTTTCGGGTAAAAGACAAAATATACCTTCAATATGCGATTGTCACCCTTCCAGCGCCTTAAAAACACTACCGGGGATAGCAAAGTCGCACATTATAACTATTTCGTAGCAATTGGCAGCTAAATACTGGTCTTATCAGGGAAGATAATCAACCGTTAACATGTAAAGAAAATCGGATCGTCAGTGTTTTGCAACGCACTGCACATATCGTGAAACTACCGCCACCACTGGCGAAACTTCTTGTAACGGCACGCTAACAGCACCGCAGCGATCGCTGCATAAATAATCGGTTGAGGGGAGATAATTTTTACCGACCACAGATAATGTATGGGTGTCAGGATCGCCACAAGATAGACGAAGTTGTGCAAATACTGCCAGCTTTTACCCAGCTTTCGCTGTGCAGCCTGCGTAGACGTTAAGGTGAGGGCGAATAATATGACCCAGCTGGCAATGCCCAATGTTAAATAAGGTCGCGTAAGTAATTCCCGCCCTAATAACGCCAGATTATTAATGCCCAGCTCCAGTAACGCGTAGCTGGTTAAATGCAGCGTTGCCCAGGCAAAACACCATAGTCCTAACAGGCGACGTGTGCGTATCAATAATGGCTGTTTAGCGTAACGCGCGAGTGGAGAGACCAGCAAGGTCGCCAGCAAGAATTTCAGAGCTGTCCTACCGGTAAAGTGCTGGATATCTTTGACCGGATCGGCGCTCAGGCCGCCGTGATTTACCGCCCAAAATAGCCAGATAAACGGCAAAAAACCGGCAAGATGCAGGCAAACTTTCAGCCCGGTAATGTGCTTTGCAGTCAGACGCACTTAAAAATTCTCCTGCAAATTGAGTCCGCGATACAGTGACGCAACCTCTTCGGCATAGCCGTTAAACATCAGCGTGGGCTGACGCTGTACGTCCAGAATACCGCCAGCGCCAATAAAACGCTCGGTGGCCTGGGACCAGCGGGGATGATCGACATGCGGATTCACGTTGGCATAAAACCCGTATTCATTGGGCGCGGCCAGATTCCAGGTTGTCGGAGGGCGTTCGCGCGTGAGTTTGATACTCACAATCGACTTAATGCCTTTAAATCCATATTTCCACGGCACAATTAAGCGAATGGGCGCGCCATTTTGTGGCGGAAGGGCTTTTCCATAAACCCCCACTGTAAGCAACGTGAGTGGGTGCATCGCTTCATCCAGACGCAGTCCTTCAACATAGGGATACTTCAACCCGCCGCCAATAAAGCGATCTTTTTGTCCCGGCATTTCCTCTGGTGCGTACAGCGTTTCGAACGCGACATACTTCGCATTGCTGGTGGGTTCCACCTGCGCCAACAGTTTATGTAACGGAAAGCCAATCCATGGCACGACCATTGACCAGGCTTCCACACAGCGCATCCGGTAAATCCGTTGCTCCAGCGGGAAACGGGTGGTCAAGGTGTCGTGATCGAGAGTGAGTGGTTTGGCGACCTCACCACTGATTTTTAATGTCCACGGATCGGTTTTCAGGCTACCCGCGTTGGCTGCCGGATCCGCTTTGTCGAGACCGAATTCATAGAAGTTGTTGTAGCCAGAAACTTTATCCGCTGGGGTTAAAGGAAGCGAATTTTGCCAGGCGGCGGGCTTGCTGAAATTAAGCGGCTTTCCCGCGGGCGCGGGCGGGCGGTCATTACCCTTAAACCAACTCAGAAGGTCAGCCTGCGCAGAGTGGGGTAAAGACAACGCGGCTGCGCTGATCCCTAATGCTTTCAGCACCTGGCGACGCTGCATAAAAAAAGCCGACTCGTCAGTGACGTCGGCTTCTGTAAATGGACGTAATTTCTTCATAACAGACTCCCGGCTTACGCGTCATAACTGACAGGGGACGCGTAGTTAATATGGCAGGGAGTCTGTAGATGTGCCGCGAAATTTCGTTAATTAAGTGTAAATTTCTGCGCCAGGGTCTGTTACTTCACCTTCACCAGCGTACGACCTTGCACCTGGTTATTGATGATGGCATCGGCGAACTTCGGCGCATCCGCCAGCGTAATTTCCGTTGCCGCCTGAGCATAGAAAGATTCCGGCAGATCCTTAACCAGACGCGCCCAGGCTTCTGCACGGCGTGCCGGCGGGGTCATCACCGAGTCCACTCCTTGCAAACGAACGTTACGCAGAATGAATGGCATCACCGTGGTTGGCAGAGCGAAACCGCCCGCCAGACCGCAGGCGGCAACACAGCCGCCGTAGTTCATCTGCGCGAGGACTTTCGCCAGAACTTTGTCGCCAACGGTATCCACCGCGCCAGCCCACAGCTGTTTTTCCAGCGGACGAGACTCGGCAAACTCATCGCGACCAAGAATACGGTTTGCGCCCAGGCTTTTCAGGTAGTCGTGGGTGCTTTCACGGCCCGAAACCGCCGCAACCTGATAACCCAGCTTATGCAGTAACGCAACGGCCGTGCTGCCCACGCCTCCGCTGGCGCCTGTGACGACAATCTCACCGTCTTGCGGACGAATTCCTGCATCTTCAAGCGCCATGACGCAAAGCATGGCGGTAAAGCCAGCGGTACCGATGACCATGGCTTTACGTCCATCCAGCCCTTTTGGCAGCGCAACCAGCCAGTCGCCTTTCACGCGTGCGCGTTCTGCCAGTCCACCCCAATGATTTTCACCCACGCCCCAACCGGTCAGTAAAACCTCCTGACCCGCATGAAAACGGGGATCTTCGCTTGCGCGCACGATACCGGCGAAATCGATACCAGGAATCATCGGAAAATTACGAATGATTTTTCCCTTGCCGGTGATAGCCAGGGCGTCTTTATAGTTCAGGCTTGACCAGTGGACATCCACCGTCACATCGCCTTCCGGTAGCTGATTTTCGTCGAGGGGTTGAACGGATGCGAGGGTTTTTCCGTCCTGCTGTTCTAAGATCAAAGCCTGCATAACCTGTCCTCAATTCGTATAGTGGATTGGAAAATTAATAATGAAGACTATACTCGCTAATCAAAACATGATGCCGATTCTGCGCAATAAATTGCCAGATATACCTGATTTGGTAGTATGCCCTCACAGTTTGTATAAATTGACGGATTTTGCCTTCAGTTTTGCATTTTAGAGTCGATTTATTACTTTCAGGCCTGTTTCATAACTGTCGGAGTTAACACAAGGATGCGATTAACGACGAAATTTTCAGCTTTTGTCACGCTGCTTACTGGGTTAACGATCTTCGTGACTCTGATCGGCTGTTCGCTGAGTTTCTACAACGCTATTCAATATAAGTTCACCACGCGCGTTCATGCGGTCGCGACGGCGATTGATACGCATCTGGTCTCCAGAGATGTCGTTACGTTAACCCCGCAAATCGATGAGCTGATGGTTTCTGTTGATATCGTGCGCATCGAACTGTTGCAGGGCGGAAATGTGGTGTATGACCACTCACGCACCAGCAGCTACCGACCGGCAGGAACGAACAATCTCTACCGCGAGATTACCGTACCGTTGGTCAAGCATCCGGGTATGTCATTGCGTCTGGTTTATCAGGATCCAATGGGTAACTATTTCCATTCGCTACTGACCACAGCACCGCTCACGATAGCCATTGCTTTCATTATTCTGATGCTCTTTTTGTCTGTGCGCTGGCTTCAGCGCCAGCTTTCAGGTCAGGAACTGCTGGAGATTCGTTCCACGCGTATTCTGAACGGCGAGCGTGGACCGAACGTGCGGGGAACGGTCTATGAATGGCCTGCGCGTACCAGCAGTGCGCTCGATATGCTGCTGACTGAAATTCAAAATGCCCGCGAGCAACGCAGCCGCCTGGATACGCTGATTCGTTCCTATGTCGCACAGGATACAAAAACCGGGCTAAGCAACCGCTTGTTCTTTGATAACCAACTGGCCACGCTGCTGGAAGATCAGGAAAAAGTAGGCTCGCATGGCGTCGTGATGATGGTGCGCCTGCCGGATTTTACGCTGCTGCGCGATAGCTGGGGAATCACCCTCGCAGAAGAACAAATCTCGACGCTGATCAATTTGTTGTCGACTTTTATGACGCGATATCCGGGCGCGTTGCTGGCGCGCTACCACCGTAGCGATTTTGCTATCCTGCTGCCACACCGCACGTTGAAAGAGGCGGAAAGCATCGCCGGGCAATTATTAAAAGCGGTAGATGCACTTCCGGCTAATAAAATGATCGATCGTGCCGATATGGTTCATATTGGCATTTGCGTTTGCCGCAGCGGTCAGTCGCCGGAGCAAGTGATGGATCATGCTGAAGCCGCCACCCGGAATTCGGTATTGCAGGGCGGAAATAGCTGGTCGGTCTATGATGACTCGCTGCCGGAAAAAGGTCGGGGCAACGTACGCTGGCGTACGCTTATCGAACAGATGCTTAGCCGGGGTGGGCCGAGAATTTATCAAAAGCCTGCAGTAACGCGTGAAGGCCGGGTGCACCATCGGGAGTTGATGTGCCGTATTTTTGATGGCAACGAAGAGGTCATTTCGGCGGAATATATGCCGATGGTCCTGCAATTTGGTCTGGCAGAAGAATATGACCGTTTGCAGATAAGCCGTCTGATCCTGCTTTTGGGCTACTGGCCGCAGGAAAATCTGGCGATGCAGACAACGGTTGAATCGCTTATTCGTCCACGTTTTCAGCGCTGGCTGCGTGATACGCTGATGCAGTGCGAAAAATCATTACGCAAACGCATAATTATTGAACTTGCTGAGGCAGATGTCTGTCAACATATCAGCCGGTTACAGCCCGTCATCAGATTGATGGATGCGCTGGGCGTGCGTATTGCCGTTACGCAGGCGGGGTTAACGCTGGTGAGCACCAGTTGGATCAAAGAGCTTAACGTTGAGTTATTGAAGCTGCATCCAAGTCTGGTGAGGAACATTGATAAGCGAACGGAAAATCAGCTTCTGGTTCAAAGTCTGGTGGAGGCCTGTTCGGGAACACCCACGCAGGTTTACGCCACGGGCGTACGTTCGCGTAGTGAGTGGCATACGCTGACAGAACGCGGAGTTGCAGGTGGGCAAGGGGATTTTTTTGCCGCATCACAACCACTTGACACTAACGTGAAAAAATATTCGCAAAGATACTCGGTTTAACCTGCCGTTTAATTTGTTTTCACGTAGAATAACGCGCGCTGTGCCTTCTGGGGGTGTGCTTGCCTGCTCGCCAGGTTGTAACAGCAAACATGCAGGTGAATGACCTTTGACAGGTTGCAAACAAAAGCGAGGAGTGCTGCTGATTTATTCAGCCCTGATGGACTCAGGCCGGTTTTGTAACAAAGGAAACGAACTGCACTAATTTTCACCGTAGCAGATGATTTTTGCGCCTTGTCGCTGCTGCGTGTGGTTGGTAAAGTAAGCGGATTTTGTTTTCCGCCCCAGCTTTCAGGATTATCCCTTAGTATGTTGAAAAAATTTCGTGGCATGTTTTCCAATGACCTGTCCATTGACCTGGGTACCGCGAATACCCTTATTTATGTAAAAGGACAAGGCATCGTATTGAATGAGCCTTCTGTTGTGGCCATTCGTCAGGATCGTGCCGGTTCGCCGAAAAGCGTGGCTGCAGTAGGTCATGATGCGAAGCAGATGCTGGGTCGTACGCCGGGCAATATCGCTGCAATTCGCCCAATGAAAGACGGCGTTATCGCTGACTTCTTCGTGACTGAAAAAATGCTCCAGCACTTTATCAAGCAAGTGCACAGCAATAGCTTCATGCGCCCAAGCCCGCGCGTACTGGTGTGTGTACCGGTTGGAGCAACTCAGGTTGAACGCCGTGCGATCCGTGAATCAGCTCAGGGCGCAGGTGCTCGTGAAGTCTTCCTGATCGAAGAGCCGATGGCGGCCGCGATCGGTGCGGGTCTGCCAGTTTCTGAAGCAACCGGTTCAATGGTTGTGGATATCGGTGGCGGTACCACTGAAGTTGCCGTTATCTCCCTGAATGGTGTGGTTTACTCCTCTTCTGTCCGTATTGGCGGCGATCGCTTCGATGAAGCCATCATTAATTATGTTCGTCGTAACTACGGTTCCCTGATCGGTGAAGCGACCGCAGAACGTATTAAACACGAGATCGGTTCCGCTTATCCGGGTGACGAAGTGCGCGAAATCGAAGTTCGCGGTCGTAACCTGGCTGAAGGCGTTCCGCGCGGCTTTACCCTGAACTCCAACGAGATTCTGGAAGCCCTGCAGGAACCGCTGACCGGTATCGTGAGCGCAGTAATGGTTGCACTGGAACAGTGCCCGCCGGAACTGGCGTCTGACATCTCCGAACGCGGTATGGTGCTGACCGGTGGTGGTGCGCTGCTGCGTAACCTTGACCGTCTGTTAATGGAAGAAACCGGTATTCCAGTTGTTGTTGCTGAAGATCCGCTGACCTGCGTGGCGCGCGGCGGCGGCAAGGCGCTGGAAATGATCGACATGCACGGCGGCGACCTGTTCAGCGAAGAGTAATCGGATGCAGGTTGGGTAGCCCCCGCGGGTTGCCCTTCCGCTCTGATACGAGAATACGCATAGACTATGAAGCCAATTTTTAGCCGTGGCCCGTCGCTACAGATTCGCCTTATTCTGGCGGTGCTGGTGGCGCTCGGCGTTATTATTGCCGACAGCCGCCTGGGTACGTTTAGTCAAATCCGAACGTACATGGATACCGCCGTCAGTCCTTTCTACTTTATCTCAAATGGTCCTCGTGAATTACTCGACGGCGTGTCGCAAACGCTGGCTTCGCGTGACCAACTCGAACTTGAAAACCGTGCGTTGCGTCAGGAACTGCTGCTGAAAAACAGCGAACTACTGATGTTGGGGCAATACAAACAGGAGAACGCGCGTTTGCGTGAGCTGCTGGGATCGCCATTGCGTCAGGACGAACAAAAGATGGTGACGCAGGTCATCTCAACGGTTAATGACCCTTACAGCGATCAGGTCGTGATCGACAAAGGGAGCGTTAACGGCGTCTACGAAGGCCAGCCGGTTATTAGCGACAAAGGCGTAGTAGGTCAGGTCGTGGCGGTGGCTAAATTGACCAGCCGCGTGCTGCTGATTTGCGATGCGACGCATGCGCTGCCTATTCAGGTACTGCGTAATGATATCCGCGTAATCGCTGCGGGTAACGGTTGCACCGACGATCTTCAGCTCGAACACCTGCCGGCCAACACCGACATTCGCGTTGGCGATGTGCTGGTCACCTCGGGTCTGGGTGGACGTTTCCCTGAAGGTTATCCGGTTGCTGTTGTTTCTTCCGTTAAGCTGGACACTCAGCGCGCTTATACTGTGATTCAGGCTCGCCCGACTGCGGGTCTGCAGCGTCTGCGCTATCTGCTGCTGTTGTGGGGTGCCGATCGTAATGGCGCAAACCCGATGACGCCGGAAGAAGTACACCGCGTTGCTAATGAACGTCTGATGCAAATGATGCCGCAAGTTCTGCCTGCACCAGATACCATGGGACCGCCTGCGCCGATGCCAGCACCTGCAACAGGCGTGGCTCCAGCGCCCGCAGATACCACGCCGCCACAACCTGCTCCGCGTAAGCCGGGAGGACAGTAAGTGGCAAGCTATCGTAGCCAGGGACGTTGGGTGATTTGGCTCTCGTTCCTTATTGCACTGTTGCTGCAAGTCATGCCCTGGCCGGATGACATTCTGGTTTTCCGGCCAAACTGGGTGCTGCTCATCTTGTTGTATTGGATCCTGGCGCTGCCGCATCGCGTAAATGTGGGCACGGGATTTGTGGTGGGTGCCATACTGGATCTTATCAGCGGCTCCACGCTTGGCGTGCGCGCATTGTCGATGAGTATCATTGCTTATCTGGTCGCGCTGAAATTCCAGCTATTCCGCAACCTCGCGCTCTGGCAACAGGCGCTGGTGGTCATGTTGTTATCACTGGTCGTGGATATTATTGTTTTCTGGGCCGAGTTTTTAGTGATCAACGTCTCTTTCAGACCTGAAGTGTTCTGGAGTAGTGTAGTGAATGGTGTGCTTTGGCCATGGCTATTCTTACTGATGCGTAAAGTCCGTCAGCAGTTTGCGGTGCAATAAGGTTGATATGAATACTCTGTATCTTGCTTCAGGTTCTCCACGTCGTCAGGAGTTGCTCGCTCAGCTTGGTGTTACGTTTGAACGACTGGTCCCTGGGATTGAAGAACAGCGGCACCCGCAGGAAAGCGCGCAGCAGTACGTTTCCCGTCTGGCGCGCGAAAAAGCGCAGGCTGGCGTAGTACTGGCACAGCGCGATTTGCCGGTATTGGGTGCGGATACCATCGTTATCCTTAATGGCGAAGTGTTGGAAAAACCGCACGACGCCGCCCATGCCGCAGCAATGCTGCGCAAACTGTCGGGCAAAACGCATCAAGTTATGACGGCCGTGGCACTGGCCGATCGCCAGCACAGTCTGGACTGCCTGGTAGTGACGGAAGTGACATTCAGAGCACTAACCGATGAGGACATCGCGGGCTATGTTGCCAGCGGTGAACCAATGGATAAAGCAGGTGCATACGGTATTCAAGGGTTGGGTGGCTGTTTTGTCAGGAAGATAAATGGCAGCTATCACGCCGTAGTCGGCTTACCGCTGGTAGAAACGTATGAGTTGCTGACCAATTTTAACGCACTGCGTGAGAAAAGGGATAAACATGACGGCTGAATTGTTGGTAAACGTAACGCCATCGGAAACTCGGGTGGCTTACATTGATGGCGGTATTCTGCAGGAAATCCATATTGAACGTGAGGCGCGACGCGGAATCGTAGGCAATATCTACAAAGGTCGTGTAAGTCGTGTACTTCCGGGTATGCAGGCGGCTTTTGTAGATATTGGACTGGATAAAGCCGCATTTCTTCACGCTTCTGACATCATGCCGCACACCGAATGCGTGGCGGGTGAAGAACAAAAACAGTTCACTGTACGCGACATTTCTGAACTGGTGCGCCAGGGTCAGGATCTGATGGTGCAGGTGGTAAAAGATCCGTTGGGAACTAAAGGCGCACGCCTGACGACGGACATCACGCTTCCTTCCCGTTATCTCGTCTTTATGCCGGGGGCGTCGCACGTTGGCGTATCCCAACGTATTGAAAGCGAAACTGAACGCGAACGCCTGAAAAAAGTGGTGGCGGATTACTGCGATGAGCAGGGTGGATTCATCATTCGCACGGCGGCGGAAGGCGTATGTGAAGAGGATCTTGCCTCGGATGCTGCCTACCTGAAGCGCGTCTGGACGAAAGTCATGGAGCGTAAAAAGCGCCCACAAACGCGCTACCAGATGTACGGTGAACTGGCACTGGCACAGCGCGTGTTGCGTGACTTTGCCGATGCGCAGCTTGACCGCATCCGCGTCGACTCCCGTCTGACCTATGAGGCGTTACTGGAATTTACGGCGGAATATATCCCCGAGATGACCAGCAAGCTGGAACATTACAGCGGGCGTCAGCCTATTTTTGATCTCTTTGACGTAGAGAATGAAATCCAGCGCGCGCTGGAACGCAAAGTTGAGCTGAAGTCCGGCGGTTATCTGATCATCGATCAAACCGAAGCGATGACCACCGTCGATATCAATACTGGCGCGTTTGTTGGGCATCGTAATCTCGACGACACTATCTTTAATACTAATATTGAAGCAACGCAGGCCATTGCTCGTCAGCTGCGTCTGCGTAACCTCGGCGGTATTATCATTATCGATTTTATCGACATGAATAATGAAGATCACCGTCGCCGGGTGCTGCACTCCCTGGAGCAGGCTCTGAGCAAGGATCGCGTAAAAACCAGCATTAACGGTTTTTCACAGCTGGGCCTGGTGGAGATGACACGCAAGCGCACACGTGAAAGCGTGGAGCATGTACTGTGCAACGAGTGTCCGACCTGCCATGGGCGTGGTACGGTGAAAACGGTGGAAACCGTATGCTATGAAATCATGCGCGAAATCGTGCGCGTACACCATGCATATGACTCTGACCGTTTCCTGGTTTATGCCTCTCCGGCAGTGGCTGAAACCCTGAAAGGTGAAGAGTCACACGCGTTGGCGGAAGTTGAGATCTTTGTCGGCAAACAGGTCAAAGTACAAGTCGAACCGCTGTATAACCAGGAGCAGTTCGACGTCGTCATGATGTAAATCGTGTAGTGGCACCCGCGTATGTAAGCCGGATAAGGCGCAAGCGCCATTATCCGGCAATATTCACTCAAGGGGTGTGAGTCATATTTTTTGGTAGACAAGGAGAGGCGCGTGAGGCGATTGCCGGGGATTTTACTGCTCACTGGAGCCGCATTCGTTGTCATCGCAGCGCTGTTGGTCAGTGGACTGCGCCTTGCGTTACCTCATCTTGATAGCTGGCGTCCGGCCATTCTTGGCAAGATTGAATCCGCCACAGGTCTGCCTGTTTCCGCCAGCCAGCTTTCTGCCAGCTGGCAAAATTTCGGTCCTACGCTTGAAGCGCGTAATATCCATGCGCAGCTGAAAGATGGGGGAGAATTTTCGGTAAAACGCGTCACGCTGGCGCTGGATGTCTGGCAAAGTTTGCTGCACATGCGCTGGCAGTTTCGCGATCTCACCTTCTGGCAACTTCAGTTGCGCACCAATACTCCTATCCAGCGCAGCGAAGGCGGAGATGGGATTGAAACCGGCCATCTCAGCGATCTCTTCCTGCGTCAGTTTGATCATTTCGATCTACGCGACAGCCATATCAGCTTTATAACCCTCTCAGGTCAACGTGCTGAACTGGCGATCCCACAGCTTACCTGGCTGAACGGTAAAAATCGGCATCGCGCCGAGGGTCAGGTCAGCCTCTCCAGCCTGACCGGACAGCACGGCGTTATGCAGGTGCGTATGGATCTGCGTGATGACGAAGGGCTGTTGAATAACGGTCGGGTCTGGCTGCAGGCAGACGACATCGACGTCAAACCGTGGTTGGGCAAATGGATGCAGGATAATGTCGCGCTGCAAACCGCGCGTTTTAGCCTGGAAGCATGGATGACGATCAGCAAAGGCGTCGTTTCTGGTGGCGATGTCTGGCTAAAAAAAGGCGGGGCAAGTTGGCTGGGTGAAAAACGTAAGCACACGCTCTCCGTCGATAATCTGACGGCGCACATCAGCCGTGAAGAGGCGGGCTGGCAATTCTCTATTCCCGATACCCGTATCACCATGGATGATAAACCCTGGCCGAGCGGGGCATTAACGCTGGCCTGGATCCCTGAGCAGGAAGTCGGTGGCGAGAATAACAAACGCAGTGATGAGCTACGCATTCGTGCCAGTAATCTGGAACTGGCCGGGTTAGAAGGACTGCGTCCGATGGTGTCCAGGCTATCGCCTGCGCTGGGTGATATCTGGCGGGCCACGCAACCCAGCGGCAAAATAGATGTGCTTGCGCTGGATATCCCGTTACAGGCGACAGAAAAAACCCGCTTCCAGTCCTCGTGGACCGATCTGGCCTGGAAACAGTGGAAGCTGCTGCCGGGGGCAGAACATTTCTCCGGTACGCTTGCGGGAAGCGTTGAAAATGGGGCGCTTACCGCCTCCATGAAACAAGCAAAAATGCCGTATGAAACCGTCTTCCGAGCGCCGTTGGAAATAGAGAACGGCGTGGCGACGCTAAGCTGGCTGAAAAATGATAAAGGCTTCCAGCTAGATGGGCGCAACATCGATGTTAAAGCGAAAGCGGTACGCGCGCGTGGAGGTTTTCGCTATCTGCAGCCCGCCGGTGATGAGCCATGGTTGGGTATTCTGGCCGGTATCAGCACCGACGATGGCTCTCAGGCCTGGCGCTATTTCCCGGAAAACCTGATGGGCAAAGAGCTGGTTGACTACCTCAGCGGCGCTATTCAGGGCGGTGAAGCGGATAACGCCACGCTGGTGTATGGCGGTAACCCGCATCTGTTCCCGTATCTGCACAATGAAGGGCAGTTTCAGGTTCTGGTGCCGCTACGTAATGCGAAGTTTGCTTTCCAGCCCGACTGGCCTGCGCTAACCGATCTCAATATCGAACTGAACTTCATTAACGATGGCCTGTGGATGAAGACGGATAGCGTCAATCTGGGCGGCGTGAAGGCCAGTAACCTGACGGCCAATATTCCCGACTATGCAAAAGAAAAGCTGCTGATTGATGCCGATATCAATGGGCCAGGCAAGGCGGTTGGACCTTATTTTGATGAGACACCATTGAAGGATTCTCTCGGCGCCACGCTGGAACAGTTGCAAATTGACGGTGATGTGAATGCTCGCTTACATCTTGATATTCCGCTAGACGGCTCGCTGGTTACTGCCAAAGGCGACGTCAACCTGCGTAATAACAGCCTGTTTATTAAACCGCTCGACAGCACGCTGAAGAATTTGAATGGTAAATTCAGCTTTATCAACGGCGATCTGAAGAGCGAGCCGATGACGGCGAACTGGTTTAATCAGCCGCTGAACGTCGACTTCTCCACCACCGAAGGGGCGAAAGCCTATCAGGTAGCCGTGAACCTGCAAGGCGACTGGCAGCCAACCCGCATGGGGATTTTACCGGTGCAGGTCAACGATGCCTTAAGCGGCAGCATGGCGTGGAATGGCAAGGTGGGTATCGATCTTCCGTATCATGCCGGGCCGACCTACGACATTGAGCTAAAGGGTGACCTGAAGAATGTAAGTAGTCACTTACCTGCTCCGCTGAATAAAGCGGCCGGTGAGGCGTTGCCGGTAAACGTTAAGGCTAACGGCAATCTGCGCAGCTTTGAACTGACCGGTAATGCTGGCAGTAAGAACCACTTTAACAGCCGCTGGTTGCTGAATCAGAAACTGACGCTTGACCGCGCTATCTGGACGTCGGAAAGCCGCACTGTGCCCGCGTTACCCGATCAGCAAGGCATTGAGCTTAATCTTCCCCCTATGGATGGCGCGCAATGGCTGGCATTGTTCCAAAAAGGCGCAGCGGATAACGTTGGCACTAATGCCAACTTCCCACAACGCATCACCGTGCGTACGCCATCGTTATCCCTGGGCGGTCAGCAGTGGAATAATTTGAGTATTGTGTCTGAGCCTGCGAGCAATGGCTCTATCGTACAGGCGCAGGGTCGTGAAATTAACGCCACGCTGGCGATGCGCAATAATGCGCCATGGTTGGCCAATATTAAGTATCTTTATTACAACCCCAGCGCGGCGAAAGCGTCACCGGGCAACACACCAGCCTCGCCGTTTTCCGCCGTGGACAACTTCAGCTTCCGCGGCTGGCCGGACCTTCAGTTACGCTGTGCCGAGTGCTGGATGTGGGGACAGAAATATGGGCGTATTGACGCCGATGTAGCAATTAAAGGCGACACGCTAACGCTGAGCAACGGTCTGTTGGATACGGGATTTGCCAGACTGACCACCGATGGCGTGTGGGTGAATGCGCCGGGCAAAGAACGAACGTCACTGAAGGGTAAACTGAGCGGTAATAAAATTGACTCCGCTGCCAGTTTCTTTGGCGTATCGACCCCGATTCGTAACTCTTCGTTCAACGTGGAATATGACCTGCACTGGCGTAACCCGCCATGGGATCCGGATGAAGCTTCGCTGAATGGGATTTTGCGTACCCGGTTGGGCAAAGGTGAGCTTACTGAACTCAGCACCGGACATGCGGGGCAACTATTGCGACTGCTGAGCTTTGATGCGTTGCTACGTAAACTGCGTTTTGATTTTAGCGATACCTTCAGTGAAGGTTTCTATTTCGACTCGATTCGCAGTACGGCGTGGATCAAAGATGGCGTGATGCATACCGACGACACGCTGGTGGACGGTCTGGAGGCAGACATTGCGATGAAAGGCTCAGTGAACCTGGTCCGTCGGGAGCTGGATATGGAAGCCATTGTCGCGCCTGAAATTTCTGCCACCGTAGGGGTTGCCGCTGCGTTTGCTGTCAATCCGATTGTCGGCGCGGCGGTGTTTGCTGCCAGTAAGGTTCTGGGACCATTGTGGAGCAAAGTTTCGATTCTGCGCTATCGCATCACCGGTCCGGTCGATAAGCCGCAGATTAACGAAGTTCTGCGCCAGCCGCGCAAAGAAAGCCAGCAATGATTTGACGGGGGCGAGTAATTGCCCCAATCTCAGTACAGTGATCTTCTACCGCAGTCCGTAGGCCGGAAAAGGCGTTCACGCCGCCATCCGGCATTGAAGTGCCTGATGGCGACGCTGGCGCGTCTTATCAGGCCTACAACAGAAACTAATGAGTACCAAAACGATGAGTCTGAACCTGGTAAGTGAACAATTGCTAGCGGCGAATGGCCTGAAACATCAGGATCTGTTTGCCATTCTGGGCCAACTGGCCGAACGCCGTCTTGACTACGGCGATCTCTATTTTCAGTCGAGCTATCACGAATCCTGGGTTTTAGAAGACCGCATCATTAAAGACGGTTCTTACAATATCGATCAGGGTGTTGGCGTGCGCGCCATCAGCGGCGAAAAAACAGGGTTTGCCTATGCAGACCAGATTAGCCTGCTGGCGCTGGAGCAAAGTGCTCATGCTGCCCGTACTATCGTGCGTGACAGCGGTGACGGCAAAGTAAAAACGCTGGGGGCGGTGGAGCATCAGGCGCTTTACACCTCGGTTGATCCGTTACAGAGCATGAGCCGCGAAGAGAAACTGGATATTCTGCGTCGCGTTGATAGCGTGGCCCGTGCCGCCGACAAACGCGTCCAGGAAGTAACCGCCAGCCTGACCGGTGTTTATGAACTGATCCTGGTAGCCGCGACCGACGGTACGTTGGCCGCTGACGTTCGTCCGCTGGTACGCCTGTCCGTAAGCGTACAGGTGGAAGAAGATGGTAAGCGCGAGCGCGGCGCCAGCGGTGGTGGCGGTCGTTTTGGCTATGACTATTTCCTGGGCGACCTCGATGGTGAAGTCCGTGCTGACGCGTGGGCGAAAGAGGCCGTACGCATGGCGTTGGTTAATCTGTCCGCAGTAGCAGCGCCTGCTGGTACGCTGCCGGTAGTACTCGGCGCTGGCTGGCCTGGCGTTCTGCTGCATGAAGCGGTCGGTCATGGTCTGGAAGGCGACTTTAACCGTCGTGGTACCTCGGTATTCAGCGGTCACATGGGTGAGCTGGTGGCGTCGGAACTGTGTACCGTTGTGGATGATGGCACAATGGCGGACCGTCGTGGCTCTGTGGCTATTGATGATGAAGGCACTCCGGGTCAGTACAACGTGCTGATCGAAAACGGTATTCTGAAAGGCTACATGCAGGACAAACTGAACGCGCGCCTGATGGGCGTTGCGCCAACGGGTAACGGTCGCCGTGAATCTTACGCGCACCTGCCGATGCCACGTATGACCAACACCTACATGCTGCCTGGGAAATCCACGCCGCAGGAAATCATCGAATCCGTTGAATACGGTATTTATGCGCCTAACTTCGGCGGCGGCCAGGTGGATATCACCTCCGGGAAATTCGTGTTCTCGACGTCTGAAGCGTATCTGATTGAAAACGGTAAAGTAACCAAACCGGTGAAAGGCGCGACGCTGATTGGGTCTGGTATCGAAGCGATGCAGCAGATTTCAATGGTAGGTAACGACCTGAAGCTGGATAACGGGGTTGGTGTGTGCGGTAAAGAAGGGCAGAGCCTGCCGGTGGGCGTGGGCCAGCCGACGCTGAAGGTGGATAACCTGACGGTAGGTGGTACTGCATAACATCATGATGTATGCCCGATAAGCACCAGTGCTATCGGGCATCTTTCCGGACGCGGTGTCAACGCCTTATCCGGCCAATACTCTTTTTATTTCTCTTTTCCCCGGCCGTACATCCCCTGAAAAAGCTGCGCCACATCGACAAAATAATCCGTCAGATAGTTAATCACTACCTGGACCTTGAGCGGCAATTTGTCTTTTTCGGTATACAGCGCATAGACCGGACGCGGATCCGACTGGTAGCGGGGAAGGAGGATCTCCACTTCGCCACGATTGATCTCATTGATCACCCACATCAGCGGCACATAGGCAATGCCCGCACCCGCAGCCAGCCAGCGCACCAATGTCATCGGATCGTTAGTCACAAAACGCCCCTCTGGTATCAGACGGGTGGAAATTCCTTCCGGAGCGATAAGCTCGAATTCATTATCCGGGCGCACGCTGTATTCCAGCCACGAGTGGTTGCTGAGATCGGCGGGTTTCTCCGGGGCACCAAACTGTGCGAGATAGCTTTTAGCCGCGCAGACTACCATCGGCATGGCGCCCAGGCGACGCGAGAACAGACTGGAGTCCTGCAACGCACCGACGCGGATAACCACGTCCAGACCATCGGCGATTAAATCCGGTGCCGGGATGCCTGTTACCAGATTTACCGTCAGACCGGGGTATTCCTTCAGCATTGTCGCGGTCAATCCGGCGAGGACATTTTGTGCCATGGTTGAAGAACAACCAATGCGCAGCGTGCCGATGGGCGTGTTGTTAAAGGCATAAAGCTGCTCGTGAACATCCTGCGCTTCGTGCAGCATTCTCCGGCAGCCCTGATAGTAAATTTTACCGGCTTCGGTCAGCCCAATGCTGCGTGTACTGCGGTTTAGCAGCTTAACCTGTAGCTCATCTTCCAGTTTGGAGACCGTCTGGCTTATCGATGAAACGCTCATTTGTAGCTGTCTTGCGGCGGCGGTGAAGGAACCCAGTTCGACGACTTTGGCGAACACCGACATACGTTTTAATCGTTCCATTGTTCACTCTGGCTTAAAAGTGATTTAGATCACATAATATAGATAACAGCATAACAGTTACGTTAATATATTATTATTCAAATAACAGCTATGTCGCTCTCGCCTGGCTCATCCTTGCCCTTCTCTGCGGTGACATACGCTAGAAAATCTATCACCTGCACTCTCTTAAGTTACCAAGGTCAACATGAGTCTGTTTCCCGTTATCGTGGTGTTTGGTTTGTCCTTCCCACCGATTTTTTTCGAATTACTTTTGTCACTGGCGATTTTCTGGCTGGTGCGCCGGATGCTGGTTCCAACCGGCATCTATGATTTTGTCTGGCATCCGGCTCTGTTTAACACCGCGCTGTATTGCTGTCTGTTCTATTTAATAACGCGCCTGTTCGTTTGAGGTTGAAGTGAAAACACTAACAAAAAAACTCTCCCGTACGGCCACGACTCTCGTACTGGTCATTCTGGCCTTCATCGCTATTTTTCGCGCATGGGTGTATTACACCGAGTCGCCATGGACACGTGATGCGCGTTTCAGCGCAGATGTCGTCGCAATTGCGCCGGATGTAGCGGGTCTTATTTCCAACGTTAACGTCCATGATAACCAACTGGTGAAAAAGGATCAGATCCTGTTCACCATCGATCAGCCACGCTATAAGAAAGCCCTTGAGCAGGCCGAAGCTGATGTTTCTTATTATCAGGTTCTGGCCCAGGAAAAACGCCAGGAAGCTGGTCGTCGTAACCGCCTGGGCGTGCAGGCCATGTCTCGTGAAGAGATAGACCAGTCAAACAACGTCCTGCAAACCGTATTACACCAGCTTGCGAAAGCACAAGCGACCCGCGACCTGGCAAAATTAGATCTGGAACGTACCGTCATTCGCGCACCAGCTGACGGTTGGGTCACTAACCTGAACGTCTATAGCGGTGAATTTATTACGCGTGGTTCCACAGCGGTGGCACTGGTCAAACAGCATTCTTTCTATGTGCTGGCTTATATGGAAGAAACCAAACTGGAAGGCGTTCGCCCTGGATATCGCGCTGAGATCACCCCGCTTGGCAGTAATAATGTCTTAAAAGGCACCGTTGATAGCGTGGCGGCGGGGGTAACAAATGCCAGCAGTACGCAGGATGCAAAAGGTATGGCGACCATTGATTCAAATCTGGAATGGGTGCGCCTGGCGCAGCGTGTACCGGTGCGAATCCGCCTTGATGAGCAGCAGGGAACTCTGTGGCCTGCCGGGACGACGGCTACCGTTGTCATTACCGGTAAGCAGGACCGTGATGCAAGCCAGGAGTCCTTCTTCCGTAAAATGGCGCACCGCCTGCGTGAGTTTGGTTAATCGCGATGGGTATTTTCTCCATTGCCAACCAGCATATCCGCTTTGCGGTAAAACTGGCGTGCGCGATTGTACTGGCGCTGTTCGTTGGTTTTCACTTCCAACTTGAGACTCCGCGTTGGGCGGTGCTGACTGCAGCTATTGTGGCGGCAGGCCCGGCCTTTGCTGCGGGTGGGGAACCCTATTCAGGGGCTATTCGCTATCGCGGCATGCTGCGTATTGTCGGGACATTTATCGGTTGTATTGCCGGACTGATCATTATCATCAGTATGATCCGCGCTCCGTTATTGATGATACTGGTGTGCTGTATCTGGGCCGGTTTTTGTACCTGGATCTCGTCACTGGTGAAGATCGAGAACTCCTATGCCTGGGGGCTTTCGGGCTATACAGCGCTGATCATCGTCATTACCATTCAGGCTGAACCGCTGCTGACACCACAATTTGCGCTCGAACGTTGCAGTGAAATTGTGATGGGGATTGTCTGTGCCATTGTGGCCGATCTGCTTTTCTCTCCCCGTTCGATAAAACAAGAGATTGATGTTGAGCTGGACAGCCTGCTGGTGGCGCAATATCAACTGATGCAGTTGTGCATTAAGCACGGCGACAGCGAGGTTGTGGATAAAGCCTGGGGCGATTTAGTCCGTCGTACGGCAGCGCTGGAAGGTATGCGCAGTAACCTGAATATGGAGTCTTCACGCTGGGGGCGTGCTAACCGCAGGCTTAAAGCATTGAACACGCTGTCGCTCACGCTCATCACGCAGTCCTGTGAAACCTATCTTATTCAGAACACCCGACCGGAACTGATTACTGATACTTTCCGCGAGTTGTTCGATACGTCGGTTGAAACGGTGCAGGATGTCCATAAACAGCTGAAGCGGATGCGTCGGGTGATTGCCTGGACTGGCGAGCGCGAAACGCCGGTCACCATATACAGCTGGGCGGGGGCTGCGACCCGCTACCTGCTGCTCAAACGCGGTGTGGTGAGTAATACCAAGATTAGCGCTACGGAAGAAGAGATCCTGCAAGGTGAGCCGGTGGTGAAAGTGGAGTCTGCCGAGCGTCATCATGCGATGGTTAACTTCTGGCGTACCACGCTTTCTTGTGTGCTGGGAACCTTATTCTGGTTGTGGACCGGATGGACCTCCGGCAGCGGCGCAATGGTGATGATTGCGGTCGTCACCTCGCTGGCAATGCGTTTGCCAAATCCTCGCATGGTGGCGATAGACTTTATCTATGGGACGTTGGCAGCGTTACCGCTCGGAGCGCTCTATTTCCTAGTGATTATCCCCAATACGCAACAAAGTATGTTCCTACTGTGCCTGAGCCTGGCGGTGCTGGGATTCTTTCTGGGGATTGAGGTACAGAAACGACGGCTGGGATCAATGGGGGCGCTGGCCAGCACCATTAATATCATTGTGCTGGATAACCCGATGACCTTCCACTTTAGCCAGTTCCTCGACAGCGCGTTGGGGCAAATTGTTGGCTGCGTGTTGGCGTTTATCGTCATTCTGCTGGTGCGTGATAACTCTCGTGACAGAACGGGCCGCGTGTTGCTCAACCAGTTCGTGTCGGCGGCGGTTTCTGCGATGACCACCAACGTGGTACGTCGCAAAGAAAACCACCTCCCGGCGCTTTATCAGCAGCTGTTTTTGCTGATGAACAAGTTTCCCGGCGATCTGGCGAAGTTTCGCCTGGCGCTGACGATGATCATCGCGCACCAGCGCCTGCGCGATGCGCCGGTACCGGTGAACGAGGATTTATCCGCATTCCATCGCCAGCTTCGTCGAACTGCCGATCACGTAATTTCAGCAGGAAATGACGACAAGCGCCGACGCTACTTTAGCCAGTTACTGGAGGAGCTTGATATCTACCAGGAAAAATTAATTATCTGGCAAGCACCACCGCAGGTTACCGAGCCAGTAAAACGACTCAGCGGGATGCTGCACAAATACCAGCATGCGCTGGTCAGTAATTAAGAGTTGAAAACCGACGCTAAAAGCGTCGGTTTTTTTATGGCTATACTTACCTGAAAATGCGAGAGACCCCTGAATATTGGCGGTCTGTAGAGTTGCTGGCGTCGGGATGGTGGCTATAGATGAACATCTATACATTTGATTTTGACGAGATAGAAGATCAGGGCGATTTCTATCGCGAGTTCACGCGCACGTTCGGTCTGGCGCGGGAAAAGGTGGTTGATTTGGATTCTCTGTGGGAGGTGGTGATCGGGGAAGTCTTGCCGCTGCCGCTGGAAATTGAATTTGTCCATTTGCCTGACAAACTACGCAGGCGATACGGCGCATTGATTTTACTGTTCGATGAAGCGGAAGAAGAGTTGGAAGGGCAGTTGCGTTTTAACGTTCGTCACTCAATGTAAGACATAAAAAAGCCCCCGGCAGGCGGGGGCAAGTCGTCGGACTTAGACGACGAGGGTTTATTTGTAGAGTTCTGCAGTAGCGTGCCAGTGAGCACCTTCACGGAGTTCGGTGACGCGATAGCTGCTGGCGCCTGCTTTTTCAGCTTTAGCGGCGATGGCCTGGCGCATGTCCATTGGTGAACTACCGATCTGAGAGACGGAGACGCTACCGATGGATTGCAGATTCTGTGCTTCTTGTGAGTTCACCTGAGTAACCGCGGCGCTTGCACCGAAGGAGAGAACAGAAAGAAGGCTTAAGGTTGCAATAGTAGTTTTGATTTTCATGATATTTACCTCGTCGAATTCTTTTATTAGGGTCTATGTTTCGTGACCCTCATCACAAAATCAAGTATACACTAATCACTCGATAAATTAATACCACGCTAATTGTTTCGCCGGGTATTAAGTGTTAAGAAGAATATTTTTTATAACTAAACGGAATTAAAAATGGAGTTAAAAACACCAGTTGTTGGATAAATTTAATAAAATCATATGGATACAAAATTTTGCAAAATGTGCGTTTTTAAAACTACGCATTCACCATGTGAATGTATTTTGATGGTTAAACGCACCATTTGTTAAATGAATAGCAGTGAAAAATAGAAGGAGGGGGATGAAAAGAGAGTGTTTTCCCCCGCCGCGAGGCGGCGGGGAGGCGGTATTACAGTTCTTGTTCGAACAGTTCCAGAATGGCTTCGTACAGATCTTTTACCGTAAAACCCTTAGCTGGGGTGGTGAAGATGGTATCGTCACCGGCAATCGTACCCAGGATACCTTCCGCTTTCCCCAATGAGTCCAGCAGACGTGCAATCAACTGAGCAGCGCCGGGGCTGGTATGAATAACCACAACCGCATCGTTATAGTCGATATCCAGCACCAGATTTTTCAGCGGACTGGAGGTCGTGGGTACGCCCAGCTCAGCCGGAAGGCAGTACACCATTTCCATTTTCGCATTGCGGGTACGCACGGCGCCAAATTTGGTCAGCATGCGTGAAACCTTGGACTGATTGATATTATCAAAGCCCTGATCCTGCAACGCGAGGACGATTTCGCCTTGAGAGCTGAACTTTTCTTCTTTAAGCAGCGCTTTAAACGCCTTTACTAATTCTTCTTGTTTTGCCGAGCTTCGCATAAGTCACCCGTAATATGGCGGTAGAAACAACATTATTGTGCATACAGATGAATTTTTATGCAAACAGTCTGCCTTGTTCAAGGCTGAAATAATGTTATGAAAGAGCGGAATTTTATCAAATTTCGTTATCAAGAAACATGCCTGTGTCACGGCTCGCAAATAAGGTTAAAAGTAAATTAAATGTTATCAAATTGATGTTGTTTTGAGAGGTGGGTAGGGTATATTGTCAGCACCTGTTGGAAAGTTGCTCTACTGTGTGGGTGGTTTTGAATTACGTAACTTAGGTTTTATTTTACGTAAGTTAAATGCATAAAAGCCAAATTTGCGTGACTACGCATTCTTGACGCGTGGTTGTTGTATTCATTGGATTTGTGAATTAAGGTCGCCGCCGCGGAGCAATAGACATTTTGCTTATCAATATAATAAGGAGTTTAGGATGAAAGTTGCAGTCCTCGGCGCTGCTGGTGGTATCGGTCAGGCGCTAGCATTACTGTTAAAAACCCAACTGCCTTCAGGTTCAGAACTCTCCCTGTACGACATCGCTCCAGTAACACCTGGTGTGGCCGTTGATTTGAGCCATATCCCTACTGCTGTGAAAATCAAAGGCTTCAGCGGCGAAGACGCTACCCCTGCACTGGAAGGTGCTGATGTGGTACTGATCTCTGCGGGCGTCGCACGTAAACCGGGTATGGATCGTTCCGACCTGTTCAACGTCAACGCCGGTATCGTGAAGAACCTGGTCCAGCAAGTTGCTAAAACCTGCCCGAAAGCGTGTATCGGTATCATCACCAACCCGGTGAATACTACCGTTGCTATCGCTGCAGAAGTGCTGAAAAAAGCAGGCGTATACGATAAGAACAAACTGTTTGGCGTGACCACGCTGGACATCATCCGCTCCAACACCTTTGTTGCGGAACTGAAAGGCAAACAACCTGGCGACGTTGAAGTTCCGGTTATTGGCGGCCACTCTGGCGTAACCATCCTGCCACTGCTGTCACAAATTCCTGGCGTAAGCTTCACCGAACAAGAAGCCGCTGACCTGACTAAACGTATCCAGAATGCGGGTACTGAAGTTGTGGAAGCCAAAGCTGGTGGCGGTTCTGCAACCCTGTCTATGGGTCAGGCTGCTGCACGTTTCGGCCTGTCCCTGGTTCGCGCATTGAGCGGCGAAAAAGGTGTGGTTGAATGTGCTTACGTTGAAGGCGACGGCCAGTATGCTCGTTTCTTCTCTCAGCCGCTGCTGCTGGGTAAAAACGGCGTAGAAGAGCGTCAGTCTATCGGCAAGCTGAGCGCGTTTGAACAAAGCTCGCTGGAAGGCATGTTGGATACGCTGAAAAAAGATATTACTCTGGGCGAAGAGTTCGTTAAGTAACGCGAAGAAAGGCCTGCATGTATTTGTAGGCCTCATAAGCGTAATGCCATCAGGCATTACGTACTAACTCTCTACGATATCGCCTAAAAAAAACCGGAGCCAACATGAACTGCACCCAAAAAGTTGGACACCCAACGAAGTAAGGTGCAGTTTTTTATGGTCAGTAGGCCGCCAGACGTGACGTTAATTGGTGGCTGGGTATTCCTGGATCGTTACCTGCAGCGTCAACTGTTTGTCATCACGCATCACGACAACGGAGATAACTGAACCTGGTCGAATCTCTGCCACCTGGTCCATCGTTTCCAGTGCAGACACTGCCGGTTTGTTATTGACCGAGATAATCAGATCGTTAACCTGAATGCCTGCCTGCGCAGCCGGACCGTCCGGGGCTACTTCGTTAACCACAATCCCCTGAATTTGATCCATCCCGCCGCCCTGAGCGTGCAGTGGTGCAATTTCGCGACCGCTGATGCCGATGTAGCCACGAATCACGCGCCCGTCACGAATCAGCTTATCCATGATTTTAGTCGCCAACTGAAACGGAATGGCAAAGCCGATCCCTTCCGGGGTTTCGCCATCGTTGCTCTTATCAAATGACAGCGTGTTAATCCCCATCAATTCACCCAGTGAGTTGACCAGCGCACCGCCGGAGTTTCCGTGGTTGATGGAAGCATCTGTTTGCAGGAAGTTTTGCCGTCCTGTTGGGTTCAGGCCAATTCGACCGGTGGCGCTGATGATCCCCTGAGTGATGGTTTGCCCAAGGTTGTACGGGTTACCGATGGCGAGTACCACGTCACCAATGTGCGGCACGCGTTTGTTATTAATTGGGATTGTTGGCAGCCCGCCAGTGGCGTTGATTTTCAGCACCGCAAGGTCGGTTAACGTATCAGACCCCACAAGCAGCGCTTCAAATACGCGACCGTCCTGCAATGCGACGATGATTTGGTCGGCATCATTAATGACGTGCTTATTGGTAATGATATAGCCGCGCTGATCCATGATAACGCCTGAGCCGAGCGTGCGGATCTCAAGCTGGTTGTGCGCGGTACTGTTCATACTGCGGTTATAAACGTTCACGACGGCAGGCGCTGCGCGGCGAACCGCCGGGTTATAGCTAGCGGGCGTTTCATCTGCACTGTCGAACTGCGGTGCGGTAAGCGTATTAATTTTTCGCAGAGAGGGCATCGCGGCCAGCAGGATGGCGCCGACGATTAAACCAATCGCGACCGAACGTAAAAGCTTCACAAACATGATGGCGGCGTCATTAATAAAGGGAACGGCAGCAGCATATCACGAGTTTACCGGACATCACACGAGGGGCTGATGTCCGGTTGCATGCGTTAACGCAGGAGCAGGTAAATACTCTCGTTACCGCGCACCACCTGCAGAGCGATGATCGACGGTTTCGCTTCCAGCACTTTGCGCATTTCAGCGATCGAGTTTATGCGATCGCGGTTAACGCCAATAATAACGTCATCTTTATGCAGGCCGGCCTGTGCGGCAGGGCTGCTTTTTTCTACGTTATCAATTCTGATGCCTTTGGTGCCGTCTTTTAACTGACCGTCGCTGAGCGTGGCCCCTTGCAACGCAGGCGCAATCATCTCTGCGCTGGCGGACGAAGATGTGCTGGTATCGAGGGTGACTTCAACCTCCAGCGGTTTACCGTTACGCAGCAGGCCCAGTTTGACCTTGGTCCCAGGTTCGGTTGTCGCAATGCGTGAACGCAGTTCGGCGAAGCTGTTGAGCGGTTTACCGTTGAGGCTGGTAATGACGTCACCAGATTTCACTCCCGCTTTTGCGGAGCCGGAGTTAGGCAGAACCTCACTGACAAACGCCCCACGCTGTACGTCCAGTTTGAACGCTTTGGCGATATCGGAGGTCATCTCGGTGCCTTTGATGCCCAACAGACCGCGTTTGATTTCACCAAACTGCATCAGCTGCTGTGCCAGCGTGCGCGCCATGTTGCTCGGGATTGCAAAACCAATCCCGATGCTGCCGCCGCCGGGGGCCAAAATCGCGGTGTTAATACCGATCAGCTCACCGTTCAGGTTAAGCAATGCGCCGCCGGAGTTACCGCGGTTGATAGAAGCGTCAGTCTGAATAAAGTTTTCAAGACCTTCCAGATTCAATCCACTGCGACCCAAAGCCGATACAATGCCGGAGGTGGCCGTTTGACCCAAACCGAACGGGTTACCCACAGCCACCGCGAAATCACCCACGCGGAGTTTGTCGGAGTCGGCAATGGCAATTTGTGTCAGGTTGCTGGGGTGCTGAATTTGTAGCAGTGCGATATCGCTCTGATCGTCGCTGCCGATAAGCTTAGCGTCGAACTCACGGCCATCATTAAGCTGAACGCTGATTTTTTGCGCCTGGTTAATGACGTGGTTATTGGTCAGGACGTAGCCTTTGGCGGCATCAATAATGACCCCTGAACCCAGCCCTTCAAAAGGTTGTGAAGGTTGATCGGGAAGTTCATCACCAAAAAACTTTTTGAACTCTTCCGGGACTTTCTGCCCCTGAGTGGCGGTGCCTTCGACCCTTACGCTCACCACTGCTGGTAACACTTTCTCCAGCATCGGAGCGAGGCTTGGAAGCGCTGCCTGACCGGGAACCTGGCCGGGAATCGACGCAATGGCCGGGAATGGCGCCGAGAGAGTTAACCCGACACTTAACGCTAATGCACTCAACAGCTGGGTTTGTTTTTTCATGGATCCTGCTCTCGTACCTTGAGTAAACGGAAGATGATTCAAAACAGGTTGATGTTATTGAATTTTCGGTTAGGTCACAATGCGGCTAACGACTAAATAATAGCTGGGACAGGAAGAGAAGCGGAGGGCGCAATTGCTGCGCCCAATAAATTTCTTAACGATGTGCGGTTAGTCGCGCTTTGCGCCGCTACGCAGCAGGCCGGATGCCCCTTCAGAATAGTCACGTGGCATCTGAACCGGCGCCTGATCGTTGCCTGCTTCAGACTCTGCCAGACGGTTACGGAACGGGTTGTTTTCCGGCGACATACCCGGCAGCAGGTTGCTGGAGCTTTTCGCCATGTGTTGGTAAATCTGACGATAATCGTCCGCCATGTTATCCAGCAATTCAGCGCTGCGGGCAAAGTGGCTCACCAGCTCTTCGCGGTACTCTTCCAGCTCAGCTTTATTTTTTTCCAGTTCGTACTGCAATGCCTGCTGTTGGCGTAATTTACGATTACCAAAACGCATGGCTACAGCACCAATAATGATACCGACGACTAACCCAATTAGCGCATATTCCCAGGTCATGAACATCTCCCGTTGTCTTGTGTTTCCGTAGGGTGTTGGCTTTAGGCTCCATGCCTGCGCCTGATTATGCCACTATAACCGCTAATCCCGTAGAAGTGGAATCCCGTGTTTATATCACGTAATGTAGAACGGCCTTTTTTTCGTCAACCGTGAGCGACGGCACATCGATTCTCAAGGAATAACAATAACATCATGCAAAGCCTTTCCCCGACATCGCGTTACCAGCAAGCCCTCAGCGACGGCAGTCATCAGCCCGACAACGTACAACTCGAAGCCGTGAATCGACTGGAAACAATTTTCCAGGCGCTTACGACACCAGCACGTCCTGCACCGCAGGAGAGCGGACTGATGGCGCGTTTTGGTAAATTGCTGGGCAAGCGTGAGTCGCCGATCAACGCATCGGTGCGTGGCTTGTATATGTGGGGCGGAGTTGGGCGTGGAAAAACCTGGCTGATGGATCTGTTTTACCATAGCCTGCCGGGCGAACGTAAACAGCGTTTGCACTTTCACCGTTTTATGCTGCGCGTGCATGAAGAGCTTACTGCCTTACAAGGGCAGAGCGATCCGCTGGAAATCATCGCCGACCGCTTTAAGGCCGAAACGGACGTGCTGTGCTTCGACGAATTTTTTGTTTCTGATATCACCGACGCCATGCTGCTTGGCGGCCTGATGAAGGCGCTGTTTGCCCGTGGCATTACGCTGGTGGCGACCTCCAATATTCCGCCAGATGAGCTATATCGCAACGGTTTGCAACGCACGCGTTTTCTTCCTGCCATTGATGCCATCAAACAGCATTGTGACATCATGAATGTCGATGCCGGCGTCGATTATCGTCTGCGTACCTTAACGCAGGCGCATTTGTGGTTGTCGCCATTGAATGAGGAAACCCGCCAGCAGATGGATAAGCTCTGGCTGGCATTAGCGGGAACCAAAGGTGAACATGCGCCAACGCTGGAGATTAACCATCGTCCTATGCAAACCCTGGCTGTAGAAAATCAGACGCTGGCGGTGTCGTTTACCACGCTCTGTGTCGATGCCCGGAGTCAGCATGACTACATTGCGTTGTCGCGTCTGTTTCACACGGTGCTGTTGTCTGATGTGCCGGTCATGACCCCGCTGATGGAGAGTGAAGCGCGGCGCTTTATCGCACTGGTGGATGAGTTCTACGAACGCCACGTCAAGCTGGTGGTCAGTGCGGCATCACCCCTCTATGAAATTTATCAGGGCGAGCGTTTGAAGTTTGAATTTCAGCGCTGTTTGTCGCGTTTGCAGGAGATGCAAAGCGAAGAGTATCTGAAGCGGGAACATTTAGCCGGTTAAACCTGCCGCAAATCACATAAAGGGGTCGATCTTTGACCCTGACTTCTCTATAATCTTGCGACCCCACGTTACGAGAGAGTTTTTTTCCCAAAACTTTCTATGCGCCGGCATAGGCTATTCGAAGGGGTAGGTTTGCTGGACAATGTCGTGTGAACCTCAACTGACAAAACGTTTGGGTGTTCACCAACGTGTAACTTATTTATTTGGGTAAGCTTTTAATGAAAACTTTTACAGCTAAACCAGAAACCGTAAAACGCGACTGGTATGTTGTTGACGCGACCGGTAAAACTCTGGGCCGTCTGGCTTCCGAACTGGCTCTGCGCCTGCGCGGTAAGCACAAAGCGGAATATACTCCGCACGTAGATACCGGTGATTACATCATCGTTCTGAACGCTGACAAAGTTGCTGTAACCGGCAACAAGCGTACTGACAAAGTGTACTATCACCACACCGGCCACATCGGTGGTATCAAACAAGCGACCTTTGAAGAGATGATTGCTCGCCGTCCTGAGCGTGTGCTTGAAATCGCGGTTAAAGGCATGCTGCCAAAAGGCCCGCTGGGTCGTGCTATGTTCCGTAAACTGAAAGTTTACGCTGGCAACGAGCACAACCACGCGGCACAGCAACCGCAAGTTCTTGACATCTAATCGGGATTATAGGCAATGGCTGAAAATCAATACTACGGCACTGGTCGCCGCAAAAGTTCCGCAGCTCGCGTTTTCATCAAACCGGGCAGTGGTAAAATCGTAATCAACCAACGTTCTCTGGAACAGTACTTCGGTCGTGAAACTGCCCGCATGGTAGTTCGTCAGCCGCTGGAACTGGTCGACATGGTTGAGAAACTGGATCTGTACATCACTGTTAAAGGTGGTGGTATCTCTGGTCAGGCTGGTGCGATCCGTCACGGTATCACCCGCGCTCTGATGGAGTACGACGAATCCCTGCGTGGCGAACTGCGTAAAGCTGGCTTCGTTACTCGTGATGCTCGTCAGGTTGAACGTAAGAAAGTCGGTCTGCGTAAAGCACGTCGTCGTCCTCAGTTCTCCAAACGTTAATTGTACTCTGCTTCGGCAGACGACAATTTGCGAAAAAACCCGCTTCGGCGGGTTTTTTTATCGTTATTTCTCGCCTCAGATCCACGCTAATCCGCTGATTGCCACCTCTTTTTCCCCATTTCAAGAATCGACTCACCACAAAGGTCACAAAATCTGGTAAACTATCATCCAATTTTCTGCCCAAATGTCCGGTATCGTTCATTTTTTGTTTGTATTTTGAACAGCAATGACTTTCCCGAGCCTGGGTGACATCACTTCTGGCTGGCCACTGAGTGGCTGGTAGCAGTAAAAATTCTGAATATACCTGGAGGTTTTCATGGCTGTCGCTGCCAACAAACGTTCGGTAATGACGCTGTTTTCTGGTCCTACTGACATCTATAGCCATCAGGTCCGCATTGTGCTGGCTGAGAAAGGTGTTAGTTTCGAGATTGAGCATGTGGAGAAGGACAATCCACCTCAGGATCTGATCGACCTCAACCCGAATCAGAGCGTACCGACACTGGTGGATCGTGAGCTGACCCTGTGGGAATCTCGCATCATTATGGAATACCTGGATGAGCGCTTCCCGCATCCGCCGCTGATGCCGGTTTACCCGGTTGCGCGTGGTGAAAGCCGCCTGTACATGCAGCGTATTGAAAAAGACTGGTACACGCTGATGAACGTCATCGTGAACGGTTCTGCATCTGAAGCCGAAGTCGCGCGTAAGCGTCTGCGCGAAGAACTGCTGGCAATTGCGCCAGTATTTGGCCAGAAACCTTACTTCCTGAGCGATGAGTTCAGCCTGGTAGACTGCTACCTGGCGCCGCTGCTGTGGCGTTTACCGCAGCTGGGCATTGAATTCAACGGCGCAGGTTCGAAAGAACTGAAAGGGTACATGACTCGCGTCTTCGAACGTGACTCTTTCCTGGCTTCTCTGACTGAGCCTGAACGTGAAATGCGTCTGGGCCGGGGTTAATCTGTATGGATTTGCCACAGCTAACACCACGCCGTCCGTATCTGCTGCGCGCGTTCTATGAGTGGTTGCTGGACAACCAGCTCACGCCGCATCTGGTGGTGGATGTGACGCTCCAGGACGTGCAGGTTCCAATGGAATATGCGCGTGACGGGCAAATTGTTCTGAATATTGCACCGCGTGCGGTGGGCAACCTGGAACTGGCTAACGATGAAGTGCGCTTTAACGCGCGCTTCGGTGGTGTGCCGCGTCAGGTGTCTGTGCCGTTGGCTGCCGTTCTGGCAATTTATGCACGTGAAAATGGCGCCGGTACGATGTTCGAACCGGAAGCCGCCTACGACGAAGATGTTGCCAGCTTAAATGATGACGACAACGACGCGTCTGGTTTTGAGAGTGAAACGGTCATGTCGGTCATTGATGGCGATAAGCCTGACAATGGCGACGACAACGATCCGGATGATACTCCGCCACCGCCTCGCGGTGGGCGTCCAGCGCTGCGCGTAGTGAAATAAATAGTGAAATAAAAAACAGGCCCTTTGGGGCCTGTTCTGTTTTCTGGCTTTGGCATCAATAAAACAGCGCGATGGTGGCTACCATATTCACCACAAATCCTACTGCCATCGGGATTGCTGTACGTTTTACCACTTCAAAGGGCGATACGCCGGCAATACCCGATGTCACGACAATGACCGCGGTAATGGGTGACACCGCCCGGGCCAGCGTAGTGGCAAAATGCATCGGCATAATCATTACTACGGCAGGAATATGCAGCCCGGCGGCAATATCCGGAATGAGGCTGGCAAAAGACATAAACGGCGCGTTGCCTGACCCCATGACGATCGCACAGGCGGCAATGACTACAGCCATGATGATCATCACGCCGATGCCGCCAAGACCGGAATGCTCTGCGCCTTTTATGACGGCGTCGACAGTCCCGATAGTCGTCAACCCTTTCGCAAAGATTTCACCGGCGACCACCAGCGTGACAACGTTGGCAAACTGCGTCCCCATGCCGTCAAAAAAAGCCTGCACATCATCCATCGTTTCGCGCAGATTATGTTTATGCAGGAATTCAACAAACATAGTCAGCGTCATGCTCATCAACATCACCACCACCAGATTCAACTCTGCTTTCATTAGTCCCATTTGTGCAAGGGCAAGCGAGCCCAGCATCAGGATCAGCGGCATGACAGGTAGAATGGCGTAATAGAGCGGAGGTACGTTTTCCAGCGTCTTTTGTTCCGCAAATCCGTTACTTTCCGGTGCGGCTTTTTTATCAAATTGACGCTGAACGAAAAAATGCGCAATGGCGACGGCGACAATGACACACGACGCGACGGGCAACTGGTATTGAAAGAAATAGGTGGCGATTTTCATGCCCGCGACCTGCGCGGCAAAAATAGAGTTGGTTTCCAGAATGCCCCATTCAATCGACATCGAAGTGGCAATGACCGCAACAGCGGATAAACGGCTCACGCCAAGACTAACCAGTGTTGGGAACAGCGTCACCATCAGCAACATACCTAACCCGGATGCGCTGGTAATGAACTGCGCCATGATCTGACCAATCACATAGGTGGCGGCAAGAACTACATAGGGGGAACGGATTAGCTTGAGCGGGCGACTTAACAGGCTAACCATCGCTCTGCTGGCCCCCATTCTGTCCATATAACGGGCATAACCGCCCACCGCCATGATTGATAACCCCAGTCCGGCCGCACGGTTGGAGAGCATACGCAAAATTTCGTTGTAAATATCGACCAGTAGATAGCCACTGCTTTTGTCGTCAGCGACCAACGCGCCGTAGCCCAGCCAGACGCCGCAGATCATCAGGAAGATCCCGGCGGCGGCCAGCACGACCTGCGGTTTGTAGTTTTTGAGGATCAGGTAACCCATCGTTAATAAAACGATGACAGAGATAATGATGCCGAACATTGTTTCACTCCATGCCAGAGAAGAAGATAAATCCGGTAATAACGCTGTTGTCAAAACGGATGTTATATTTTTTCGGGCATTTTTTATGGAGTGAATATCTTATTTTTAATCCGATGTTTAAATTATTTGTCGTTATAAAATAGATGGTTATGATAATTTATCACGTTAATGTTCATAAATTTCATGAAGAGGATATAGCTCTATTTAATAAAAAAGAGGCGGAAGGTACTCGCTTAAAATAATATTGCTGTTACGTATATTATCAATAAGCCAGCCGGATCAGATCGTCCATCATTTCACCCTGCTTTCGATCCTGTGTTAGGATAAACCCGCTGTTGTTTGTCACCACGACTTAGCTGAATGGACCCTATGAACGCATTTGATTCGCAAGCTGAAGACTCTCCATCCACCATTGGCCGTAGCTTACGCAATCGCCCGTTGGCGCGTAAAAAACTGTCTGAAATGGTTGAAGAAGAACTGGAGCAGATGATTCGTCGTCGGGAATTTGGCGAGGGCGAACAGTTGCCGTCTGAGCGGGAGCTGATGGCCTTCTTTAACGTGGGCCGTCCTTCTGTACGAGAAGCGCTGGCCGCGTTAAAACGCAAAGGTCTGGTACAAATCAACAACGGCGAGCGCGCCCGCGTTTCGCGTCCTTCAGCAGATACCATCATCAGCGAGCTGTCTGGTATGGCGAAAGATTTCCTCGCACATCCCGGCGGCATTGCCCACTTCGAGCAGTTGCGACTGTTCTTTGAATCCAGCCTGGTACGATACGCCGCCGAACATGCGACAGATGAGCAAATCGCCAGACTGGCGAAAGCGCTGGAGATCAACAGCCAGTCGCTCGATGACAATACGTTGTTCATCCGCTCGGACGTTGATTTTCACCGCGTCCTGGCGGAGATCCCGGGCAACCCCATCTTTATGGCGATCCATGTTGCGCTGTTAGACTGGCTGATTGCCGCCCGTCCGACCGTTGCCGATCAAGAGTTGTATGAGCACAATAACGTGAGTTATCAGCAGCATATCGCTATTGTTGACGCAATTCGCCAGCGCGATCCTGAAGAAGCAGACCGCGCACTGCAAGAACACCTCAACAGCGTTTCCGCGACCTGGCACGCCTTCAGCAAAAGTAAAAAATCGCGTAAGTGATCGCGATCCTGACGATCGTTTAAACACAAAATCATTCTAGTTGCATCAAGGCGGCAAGAGAGCGAGTTCCCTGGAGCATAGATAACTATGTGACAGGGGTGAGCGAACGCAGCTAACGCAGAGGCGGCTCGAAGGATGACGTGTTTAGTGAGGTAGATCGCACTATAAGCGTTCTCTATTGTATTGCTGCTTATTTGATCTGGTATAACAGGTATAAAGGTATGCAGTCAGATAACACTAATCATCGTCAGAGGTCGTTATGGCAAGAGATTTAAAAGGCGTAATGCCAGCGTTGTTAACCCCATTCGATAACCAACAGAGACTGGACATCGAGAGTTTGCGCCGCCTGGTGCGTTTCAACATTGGTCAGGGTGTAGACGGGCTCTATGTCGGTGGCTCAACGGGTGAGGCCTTTGTCCAAAACCGCGTTGAAAGAGAGCAGGTACTGGAAATTGTTGCCGAAGAGGCGAAAGGTAAGGTGACGCTGATCGCCCACGTTGGCACGGTGAGTACTGAAGAGAGCCAACAGCTGGCGAGCGCGGCACATCGTTACGGCTTTGATGCCGTTTCGGCCGTTACACCGTTTTACTATCCGTTCAGCTTTGAAGAACATTGCGATCACTACCGCGCAATTATTGATTCCGCTGATGGTTTACCGATGGTGGTCTATAACATTCCGGCGCTGAGCGGCGTAAAACTGACGCTGGATCAGATCAACACGCTGGTGACGCTGCCGGGCGTTGGTGCTCTGAAGCAAACTTCAGGCGATCTCTATCAGATGGAACAGATCCGCCGCGCTCATCCCGCTCTGGTGCTTTATAACGGCTATGACGAAATCTTCGCTTCCGGACTGCTCGCGGGCGCAGATGGCGGTATCGGTAGCACTTACAACATCATGGGATGGCGTTATCAGGGAATTGTGAAAGCGCTCAAAGAAGGTGACATCCGCACGGCGCAAAAGCTGCAAACCGAGTGCAATAAGGTTATCGATCTGCTTATTAAGGTTGGCGTGTTCCGCGGCCTGAAAACAGTGCTGCACTATATGGATGTGGTTTCTGTTCCACTGTGCCGTAAACCCTTTGCTCCGGTAGATGAACGCTATCTGCCGGAACTGAAAGCGCTGGCAAACCAACTGCTGGCGGAAAAGGCGTAATCGCGGGTCGCCGGGGGCGCTTCGCTTGCCCGGCCTGGATTTTTCGACCGTAGGCCGGGTAAGGCAAAGCCACCACCCAGCACAACAACAAAAATCGTCGGGAGAGTAAAATGAGTACTTCTACCCAGAGCATCCCGTGGTATCGCCATCTCAATCGGGCACAATGGCGGGCATTTTCCGCCGCCTGGCTGGGATATTTGCTTGATGGTTTCGATTTTGTGTTAATCGCCCTGGTGCTGACAGAAGTGCAGGGCGAATTCGGACTGACGACGGTGCAGGCCGCCAGCCTGATCTCGGCCGCCTTTATCTCCCGTTGGTTTGGTGGGTTAATGCTGGGGGCAATGGGCGACCGCTACGGACGCCGCCTGGCAATGGTCACCAGCATCATCCTGTTCTCCGTGGGGACGCTGGCCTGCGGCTTCGCGCCGGGCTACACCACAATGTTTATCGCCCGCCTGGTTATCGGTATGGGAATGGCGGGGGAGTACGGCTCCAGCGCAACCTATGTTATTGAAAGCTGGCCTAAACACCTGCGAAACAAAGCCAGTGGTTTCCTGATTTCCGGCTTTTCCGTTGGTGCCGTGATCGCCGCCCAGGTCTACAGCCTGGTGGTCCCGGTCTGGGGATGGCGTGCGCTGTTCTTTATCGGCATTCTGCCGATTATCTTCGCCCTCTGGCTGCGTAAAAATATTCCGGAAGCGGAAGACTGGAAAGAGAAACACGAAGGCAAAGCGCCGGTGCGCACGATGGTGGATATTCTCTACCGGGGCGAGCATCGGGTCATTAATATTCTGATGACGCTCGCCGCTGCAACCGCGCTGTGGTTCTGCTTTGCTGGCAACCTGCAAAATGCGGCTATCGTGGCGGTCCTGGGACTGATATGCGCCTTTATCTTCATTAGCTTTATGGTGCAAAGCAGCGGGAAACGCTGGCCGACGGGCGTGATGCTGATGGTGGTCGTGCTATTTGCCTTCCTGTACTCGTGGCCGATTCAGGCGCTGTTGCCAACCTATCTGAAAACGGAACTGCTGTACGATCCTTCCACGGTGGCCAGAGTGCTCTTCTTTAGCGGCTTTGGTGCGGCGGTTGGTTGTTGCGTCGGCGGTTTTCTTGGTGACTGGCTGGGCACGCGTAAAGCCTATGTCTGCAGTCTGCTGGCCTCGCAGTTGCTGATTATTCCGGTATTTGCGATAGGCGGTTCAAACGTTTGGGTACTGGGTTTGCTGCTGTTTTTCCAACAAATGCTCGGCCAGGGGATCTCCGGGATCTTACCAAAACTGATTGGCGGCTATTTCGATACCGATCAGCGTGCGGCGGGATTGGGCTTCACCTATAACGTGGGCGCACTGGGCGGGGCTTTGGCACCGATCATCGGCGCGCTGATTGCCCAACGTCTTGATCTGGGTACCGCGCTGGGATCGCTCTCTTTCGGCCTGACATTTGTAGTGATCCTGCTGATTGGTCTTGATATGCCGTCCCGTGTACAGCGCTGGCTGCGTCCTGAAGCGTTGCGTACGCATGATGCCATTGATGGTCGACCGTTTAGCGGTGCCGTGCCGTTCGGCGGTGACAAAAGCACCATGGTGAAATCCAAAAGTTAATCCAATTGCCCGGTGCTGAACCGGGCAATAGCCGTAAGGGAAGAAATATGTCGTTCTTCGAGCTACAGAGCGCCACCACGATGCATGAGGCTGCGCCATGACCACACTGGCGATTGATATTGGCGGCACCAAATTGGCTGCCGCGCTGGTAGAGAACAATCTGCAAGTCCGCGAGCGGCATGAACTGCCGACGCCTGCCAGTAAAACGCCGCAAGCGCTGCGCGCTGCGTTACAAACACTGGTTGCACCGCTACAGGGGCGTGCTAATCGGGTGGCGATCGCCTCGACGGGGATTATCCGTGAGGGGGCTTTGCTGGCGCTGAATTCGCATAACCTCGGCGGGTTGATGCATTTTCCGCTGACACAAACGCTGGAACAAATCACCGACCTGCCGACGCTGGCCGTCAATGACGCACAGGCAGCGGCGTGGGCTGAGTACCATGCGCTTGGTGGTGAGTACCGCGATCTGGTGTTTATTACCGTCTCCACTGGCGTGGGCGGGGGAGTCGTCAGCGGTGGGAAACTGCTGACCGGAATCGGCGGTCTTGCTGGGCATCTGGGACATACGCTGGCTGACCCGCATGGGCCCATGTGCGGCTGCGGGCGTGTGGGCTGCGTTGAGGCGATCGCATCCGGTCGTGGAATAGCGGCGGCAGCCGAAGGCGCGCTTGCCGGATGCGACGCCAAAACTATTTTTAGCTGTGCCGGGCAGGGGGATGAGCAGGCAAGTCGGTTGATCCATCGCTCAGCGCGAACATTGGCAAGGCTTGTTGCCGATGTGAAGGCCACGACCGATTGCCAGATTGTGGTGATTGGCGGCAGCGTTGGGCTGGCTGAAGGGTATCTGGCGCTGGTGGAACATTATCTGGCTAAAGAGCCTTTGGCCTATCACGTGGAATTGCTGGCGGCGCATTACCGTCATGATGCTGGATTACTGGGGGCCGCGCTGTTGGCCCAGGGAGAATGATGATGATATCAGATGCGTTGAATTCACTGCCTTCTGCCGGATTACATCCGGTCTTGCAGCAGGCGTTAACGCTTGCCATTGCGGCGAATCCGCAGGAGAAGACGCCTGGGCGCTACACGTTGCAGGGCGAGAATATTTTTATGAATGTCATGCAATTTACAACGCAGAGCCCAGAGCAAAAGAAAGCGGAGCTGCATCAGCAGTACATTGATATTCAGATGCTGTTGTCCGGCGAAGAACGTATTCTGTTTGGGATGACCGATTCTGCTCGTCACTGCGAAGAGATGCACGTTGAGGATGATTATCAGCTGTGCAGTCAGATTGCCGATGAGCAGGCTATGGTACTGAAGCCGGGAAAATTTGTGATTTTTATGCCGGGCGAGCCGCATAAACCGGGTTGTGTGGTGCAGGCCCCGATGGACATCAAAAAGGTGGTGATCAAAGTCCGCGCCAGTTTATTACAAGCTTGAGAATGAGAGACTGTGTCGGATGGCAAGGCTTACGCCATCCGACATGGAATGTAACGACCTAGCGCTTAAACGTCACCGTTTCTGGCTGCGTCAGATGCAGTGTGGTTTGGCTTGGGACCGTCTCGGCAATGACTCGACCATGACGAATGGAATAACGGGCAGGCGTCTGGCGACGAACCGCGTCAAACCCATTTTCTGCAGGCAAAATCACCAGATTCGCAGAATTCCCCACGTTCAGACCGTAGTCCTGCAGGTGCAGGGTTTTCGCGCTGTGGGTGGTGACCAGGTTCAACCCATCGTTAATTTGTCCGTATCCCATCAACTGGCACACGTGTAATCCCATATGCAGCACCTGCAGCATATTCGCAGTGCCCAGCGGGTACCACGGATCGAAGACGTCATCATGACCGAAGCAGACGTTGATCTCCGCCTCCAGCATCTCTTTGACGCGCGTAACACCACGACGCTTAGGGTACGTGTCGAAGCGCCCTTGCAAGTGAATATTCACCAGTGGATTTGCGACAAAGTTAATACCGGACATTTTCAACAGACGGAAAAGACGGGAAGCATACGCGCCGTTATAGGAATGCATTGCCGTGGTATGGCTGGCGGTCACGCGTTCGCCCATATTGTAGCGATGCGCCAGGGCCGCAACGGTTTCAACAAAGCGGGATTGCTCATCATCGATTTCGTCACAGTGCACGTCGATAAGTCTGTCGTATTTTTGCGCCAGAGCGAAAATCTTATGCAGCGACTCCACGCCATATTCACGCGTGAATTCAAAGTGCGGGATCGCGCCAATGACGTCGGCGCCCAGACGCACGGCTTCCTCCAGGAGCGCTTCACCGTTGGGATAAGAAAGAATGCCTTCTTGCGGGAACGCGACAATCTGTAGCTCTACCCACGGAGCGACTTCTTGCTTCACCTCCAGCATGGCTTTTAGCGCCGTCAACGTAGGGTCGGAAACGTCAACGTGAGTACGAACATATTGAATGCCGTTGGCCATCTGCCACTTCAGGGTCTGCATGGCGCGCGCTTTAACGTCTTCGTGAGTGAGCATTGCCTTACGTTCGGCCCAGCGCTCAATGCCCTCAAACAGCGTACCAGACTGATTCCAGCTCGGCTCGCCCGCGGTTTGCGTAGTGTCCAGATGGATATGTGGTTCAACGAACGGTGGGATAGCCAGACCGCCTTCAGCATCAAGCACTTCACCCTGTGGTAACGTCGCAGTGTCTTGAGGCTCGATACGGCTAAAGCGCCCGTTTTCAATCGTGATTTGCCACAACCCTTCACGTCCCTGTAAACGCGCCTGATGAATGGTGATGTTATTATTCTGCATGGCTGACCTCCGGGGATTTAGCAAGGCTGCGATTGAAAAGTGGATTCAGCAGGATATAGCTGAATACGCCGCCGAGTACGGCGTTGACGGGCACAATACCGGGAATATAGTGACCTGCGGCAATGCCCAGTGCAACGGACAGGATAGCTATCCAGTTTACGGAAATAAATTGCGCTTTGCTGAAGTCGGCGTATCGGCGATGGTTCAGCAGATAGTCGGCGATGATCACCCCGCCAATCGGGGGAATCGCTGCCGACAGAAATGTCAGCCAGCCGACAAAGTTATTGTAAAGCCATAGCGCGCACAGTGTGCCGATAATACCGTTAGCCACTGACAGCGTACGGCTGGAAAGGCCGGTAATATTGGCAAATCCCAGGCCCGATGCATACAACGCATTATCGTTGGTGGTCCAGATATTCAGGCCGAGAACGATGATTGCGGGCAGCAGCAGTCCCTGGGCAATCATCACGTCAGAGATATCCGCCTGTCCAACCGCAGCCGCGCCCGCAGCGCCGAAGATGAACATCAAGGAGTTACCAAGGAAAAACGCCACCATGGCGATCAGCACCGCGCCTTTGGCGTTGCGGCCAAAACGGACGAAGTCAGCGGTTAACGTTCCTGCGCTGACAAACGAGCCGACTACCAGCGCCAGTGCGGTGGAGAAATCCAGCGGCGTTTGCGGCACTATCGCTTTTAAATGCTCCAAACCGCCGACATCGCTTACCGCCAGCCAGACAGAGTAGCTGCCAAGAATGACGATGGCAGGTACGGCGATGATAGACAAAACGGTCAGTGCCGAGATGCCAAAAAAGATGGTTAGGGTCATCAACAGCCCGGAAACCGCAATCAGGATATTAACGTCAATCCCTGTCGCTTTACCCACCGGGATAGCAAACATGGCCACACCGACGCCAAACCAGCCTACCTGTGTACCGCCTAGCAGCAGAGAGGGAAGCCATGAACCTTTCACACCAAATGAGTAACGCGCCAGAAGGTGGGTTGAGAGCCCTGTTTTTGCGCCGATAAAACCGAGAAATGCAGTGTAAATACCGAGGAGAAGATTACCGAAGAGAACTGCCAGAAAGAAATCATTATAAGAAAGACCAGTACCGAGTGTGCCACCGGTCCACATACTGGCGGAAAAGAATGTGAGTCCCAACATGACAAACGTTAGTGGAACTACGCCTTTTCGCGCCGCCAGAGGGACGGGGCCCTGGCTATAATTGTTATCTTGCGACACAACGCCTCCATGAATTTTGCCCAAAAAATCCGCCGCATAATATACAGTTCTCAACGTAAAGCAAACGTTTTCGTCTGTTTTTTACATGGTTATTATTCATGATGTTGATGTGTTTCGGGTGTTAAGGTTATTTGCCCTGTGTACAAAACGTGTTGTCAGGCTGGCTTAATCGGCAGGTTTGGCGGTATTGCGGCAGGAATTTGGCATCTCACCCACCAGGGCAGATGAGATGCCTTAAGAGGCTGAATTACACTTCCAGGTAGTTCAGGATACCGTCCGCCGCTTTTCGACCTTCGGCAATCGCGGTAACCACCAGATCCGAACCACGCACGATGTCGCCACCGGCGAAGATTTTCGGGTTGCTGGTCTGGAAGGCGTTGTCGCTGCGCTCAGGAGCAATAATGCGGCCCTGAGAATCCAGTTCGACGCTGTGTTTTGCCAGCCACTCCATACTGTGCGGACGGAAGCCAAACGCCAGTACCACCGCATCTGCCGGAACAACGTGCTCGGAACCGGCGACGATCTCCGCGCGGCGACGCCCTTTAGCATCCGGTTCGCCCATTTCGGTACGCGCCATTTTCACACCGCATACCTTACCGTTGGCGTTCACTTCCACGCCTAAAGGCTGGACGTTGAACTGGAATTCGACGCCTTCTTCACGCGCATTTTTCACTTCGCGTTTGGAACCCGGCATGTTTTCTTCGTCACGACGATAAGCGCAGATAACGTGCGCTGCGTTCTGGCGAACCGAGGTCCGCACGCAGTCCATCGCGGTATCGCCGCCACCGAGAACGACGACGCGTTTGCCTTCCATGCTGATGTACGGCTCGTCGCTGCTTTCACCAAAGCCCATCAACTGTTTGGTATTGGCGATCAGGAACGGCAGGGCATCAAACACACCGGAAGCGTCTTCGTTTTCCAGACCACCGCGCATCGACTGATAGGTTCCTACGCCAAGGAACACGGCGTCATAATCTTTCAGCAGGGAGTCAAGCTGTACATCGCGGCCCACTTCCACGTTCAATTTGAACTCAATGCCCATACCGGTGAAGATCTCACGGCGACGGGTCATGACCTCTTTCTCCAGCTTGAAAGCCGGAATACCGAAGGTCAGCAGACCGCCGATTTCCGGGTGACGATCAAAGACCACCGCCTTCACGCCGTTACGGGTCAGCACATCAGCACAGGCCAGGCCTGCCGGACCCGCACCGATGATCGCCACGCGCTTGTCGGTTTGACGCACGCCTGTCATATCCGGACGCCAGCCCATTTCGAACGCTTTATCGTTGATATAGCGCTCGATGTTGCCGATAGTCACCGCGCCGAACTCATCGTTCAGCGTACAGGATCCTTCACACAGACGATCCTGCGGGCACACGCGGCCACAGACTTCCGGTAGGGTGTTGGTCTGGTGCGACAGTTCTGCTGCTTCAAAAATACGCCCCTCGTTCGCCAGTTTCAGCCAGTTCGGGATGTAGTTATGCACCGGGCACTTCCACTCGCAGTACGGGTTACCGCAGGACAGGCAACGGTCTGCCTGTGCTTTGGCCTGGCCTTCGGAAAACGGCTCGTAGATCTCAATAAACTCGATCTTACGGATCTTCAGCGGCTTCTTAGGCGGATCAACGCGCTGCAGGTCGATAAATTGGTATACGTTCTGACTCATTGCTGCTACCCCTTACTGCGCCTGCACACGCAGCTCTGCTGCGCTACGACTACGGTGACCCAACAGTGCTTTCACATCACTGGATTTTGGTTTTACCAGCGCGAATTTCGCCGAGAATGCTGGCCAGTTAGCCAGGATCTCTTCGCCGTGTGAAGAGCCGGTATGCTGTACGTGCTCGGTAATCAAACCGCGCAGGTGTTCCTCGTGGATAGCCAGCGAGTCCACGCTCAGCACTTCTACCAGTTCCGGGTTCACGCGTTTGCGGAACTCACCGTCTTCGTCGAGCACGTAGGCAAATCCGCCCGTCATACCCGCTCCGAAGTTGACGCCCGTTTTTCCGAGAATACAGACGATGCCGCCGGTCATATATTCGCAGCCGTTGTCGCCAATACCTTCAACCACGGTGATTGCGCCGGAGTTACGTACTGCAAAGCGCTCACCCGCACGACCCGCGGCAAACAGGCGGCCACCGGTGGCGCCGTACAGACAGGTGTTACCAATGATGCTCGCCTCATGGCTACGGAAAGCAGAGCCAACCGGAGGACGCACTGCCAGCAGACCGCCCGCCATACCTTTACCGACATAGTCGTTGGCATCACCGGTCAGATACAACTCCACGCCGCCCGCGTTCCACACGCCGAAGCTCTGGCCTGCGGTACCGCTGAAGTGCGCTTTGATTGGGTCAGACGCCAGCCCCTGATCGCCATGTGTTTGCGCGATATAGCCCGACAGCGACGCGCCAACAGAACGGTCGGTGTTGCGGATATCGAACCAGAAGGTTTTGCTCTGGCGCTCGTCGACAAACGGTTTCGCTTGCTGTAACAACTGAGCGTTCAGCACGCCGTTATCAAACGGCGGGTTGTTCTCGGTGCAATGCAGCGCTTTACCCGGATGCGGTTCGGCGGTTTCCAGCAGACGAGACAGTTCCAGTTTCTGTTGCTTAGCGGTAAACCCTTCCAGCTCTTTGAGCAGGTCGGTACGACCAATCAGATCCACCAGACGCTTCACACCCAGTTGCGCCATCAGCTCACGGACTTCGCGGGCGATAAATTCAAAGTAGTTAGTCACTTTGAACGGCAGGCCGTGATAGTGGTTCTTACGCAGTTTGTCATCCTGAGTCGCCACGCCGGTTGCGCAGTTGTTCAGGTGGCAAATACGCAGGTATTTACAGCCCAGCGCCACCATTGGACCGGTACCGAAGCCGAAGCTTTCCGCACCCAGAATCGCCGCTTTAATGATATCGACACCGGTTTTCAGACCACCATCGACCTGCAGACGAATCTTGTGGCGCAGGCCGTTAGCAACCAGCGCCTGCTGGGTTTCCACCAGACCCAGTTCCCACGGGCAGCCCGCGTATTTCACCGAGGAGAGCGGGCTTGCGCCAGTACCGCCATCGTAGCCAGCAATGGTGATCAGGTCCGCATAGGCTTTCGCCACGCCCGTGGCGATGGTACCAACGCCCGGTTCGGAAACCAGCTTCACCGAGATCATCGCTTTCGGGTTGACCTGTTTGAGGTCGAAAATCAGCTGCGCTAAGTCCTCGATAGAGTAGATATCGTGGTGTGGCGGCGGGGAGATCAACGTCACGCCCGGTACCGAATAGCGCAGTTTAGCGATGTACGGGGTGACTTTATCACCCGGTAACTGACCGCCTTCGCCAGGCTTCGCGCCCTGAGCGACTTTAATCTGAATGACATCGGCATTGACCAGATACGCCGGGGTTACGCCAAAGCGACCGGAGGCAACCTGCTTAATGCGCGACACCTTGTTAGTACCGTAGCGCGCCGGGTCTTCGCCGCCTTCACCGGAGTTCGAGTTGCCACCGATGCTGTTCATGGCTTCGGCCAGCGCTTCGTGTGCTTCGGGGCTTAATGCACCGATGGACATCGCCGCGGTATCAAAGCGTTTAAACAGTTCGGTTGCGGGTTCTACTTCGCTAATGCTTACGGCTTCGTCGCCAGGCGTGATCGCCAGCAGATCGCGCAGCGTGGCCGCCGGACGCTCATTGACCAGCTTGGCATATTCCTGATAGTCGCTGTACTCACCGCTTTGTACCGCCTGTTGCAGCGTGCGCACCACGTCCGGGTTGTAGGCATGGTATTCGCCGCCGTGGACGTATTTGAGCAAACCGCCCTGACTGATAGGCTTACGTGCCAGCCATGCATGTTTGGAGAGGTTCAGCAGATCCTGCTGGAAGTCGGTAAACCCTGCGCCGTTGATGCGGCTGACTACGCCCTGGAAGCACAGCGCCACGACATCATCATGCAGACCAACCGCTTCAAACAGCTTCGAGCAGCGGTAAGAGGCGATGGTCGAGATGCCCATTTTGGACATGATTTTGTACAGACCTTTGTTGATGCCGTTACGGTAGTTCAGCATCACGGTCCGGTAATCTTTGGCAATCGCCTGAGTGTCGATCAATCGTCCCAGCGTTTCATACGCAAGATACGGATAAATGGCCGTCGCGCCAAAGCCGAGCAGGACAGCAAAATGGTGCGGGTCACGGGCGCTGGCGGTTTCAACGATGATGTTGGCGTCGCAACGTAGACTTTGTTCTACCAGACGCGTTTGCACTGCGCCCACGGCCATCGGTGCCGGAACCGGCAAACGGTTTTTCGCGATGTTACGGTCAGAGAGCACCAGCAGCACTGTACCGTTACGCACCATCTGTTCGGCTTTATCGCACAATGCTTTGACGGTCTCTTCGAGCGTGGTTTCGGTCACGTCGAAGGTGATATCCAGGCGGTCAGCGCGATAATGCTCCTCTTTCATGGTGGTGAGCTGGGTGAAATCGGAGTACAGCAGGATCGGCGATTTAAAGCTCAGGCGGTGTGCCTGACCTTCGGCTTCGCAGAAGACGTTCATCTCACGACCGATGCTGGTGGCCAGCGACATAACGTGCGCTTCACGCAGCGGGTCGATCGGCGGGTTAGTCACCTGCGCGAACTGCTGGCGGAAGTAATCATAAATGATGCGAGGCTGGCTGGAGAGCACGGCAAACGGGGTATCATCACCCATTGAACCGACCGCTTCCTGACCGTTTTCACCGAGCACGCGGATCACGGAGTCCAGCTCTTCGGCGCTGTAGTTAAACTGTTTCTGATAGCTGGCGAGGGTGTCATCGTCCAGTTCGCGGCTGCCGACCTGATCGTCAGCCAGATCTTCGAACGGCACCAGACGGCGAACGTTTTTCTCCATCCACTCTTTGTACGGATGGCGGCTTTTCAGATCGTCATCGGTTTCGGCGGAGTGCAGAATGCGCCCGCTGCGGGTATCGATAACCATCAGCTCGCCAGGGCCGACGCGACCTTTCTCGACGACTTCATCCGGCTGATAATCCCAGATACCAACTTCAGAGGCGCAGGTAATCAGCTTGTCTTTGGTGATGACGTAGCGCGCCGGACGCAGGCCGTTACGGTCGAGGTTACAGGCGGCAAAGCGGCCGTCGGACATAACAATACCCGCCGGGCCATCCCACGGCTCCATGTGCATCGAGTTAAAGTCAAAGAACGCGCGCAGCTCCGGGTCCATATCCGGGTTGTTCTGCCAGGCCGGCGGCACCAGTAAACGCATGGCGCGGATAATGTCCATCCCGCCAGCCAGCAGCAGTTCCAGCATGTTATCCATTGAGCTGGAGTCGGAGCCGGTTTCGTTAACGAACGGTGCGGCGTCGTGCAGGTCAGGGATCAGCGGTGTCTGGAATTTATAGGTACGTGCGCGTGCCCACTGGCGGTTGCCGGTGATGGTGTTAATTTCACCGTTATGCGCCAGGTAGCGGAACGGTTGCGCCAGCGGCCAGCGCGGTACGGTATTAGTGGAGAAGCGCTGGTGGAACAGGCAGATGGCCGATTCCAGACGCAGATCCGCCAGGTCCAGGTAAAAGCGCGGCAGATCCGCCGGCATACACAGACCTTTATAGATATTGACCAGGTTCGACAAGCTACAGACGTAGAAGTCTTTATCGTCCTGGAGGCGTTTTTCGATACGACGGCGCGCGATGAACAGGCGACGCTCCATATCACGCGGACGCCAGCCCGCAGGGGCGTTGACAAAAATTTGCTCGATTCGAGGCAGGGAGGAGAGGGCGATTTCACCGAGAACACCTTCGTTGGTCGGCACGTCGCGCCAGCCGACAATCGACAGGGTCTCCTGCTGTAATTCTTCTTCGACAATGCGACGAGAAGCCGCAGCCAGTTCAGCGTCTTTATTTAAAAAGATCATGCCGACGGCGTAGTTTTTAGCTAAACGCCAGCCGCGCTCTTGCGCCACGATGCGGAAAAAGCGGTCAGGTTTTTGTAACAGCAAACCGCAACCATCGCCGGTTTTACCATCGGCAAGAATTGCGCCACGGTGCTGCATGCGGGCCAGTGCGTGTATGGCGGTACGCACTACCTTGTGGCTAGGTTCGCCTTCTATGTGGGCGATCAGGCCGAAACCACAGTTATCCCTCTCAAGGGATTTATCGTACAACATATCAGTGAACCTCCCCAGGCTCTGCGGGATTCCCATCTGGACCGTTGCGCACGGGCACACCAAGAGCATGGCGACGGGGTTTGCGTGTCATACGCTTACCTCGCATTCGCCCTCTTTATCCTTTTCGCATAGGTCAAACAAGTTTGAGGACTTGCTTCAGAGGGAATCTCAATTACTGCATAAATATGATGAGCAGACTGCTCATCCAGAAAGCTTCCAGCGGATTTCCACGTTATCGGGAATCCACACACAGGTCAAATGGCAATCTTATTTATGCAAAAATGTGCTATAGGGCGATTAACTTTATGAATATGTTGAAATTTAAGGCTTTTTTACATTGATTTAACGCAAGGGGAATGGAGTGCGAAGTGTGATCTGTCTCACTGTCAGAAAGGCTGTATATCCCCCGTCCTCCCTTTATTTATCGCTATGCTTGGCATTTTATGCTGGTTTTTAGAGTTTTGGCGTCTTAAAGATACTGTTTTTATGCTGAGAGTATAAGAAGATAAAAAAAACAGTCGGATATAAGGAAAAGTAATTTCATTTTGAATGAATGAAATTTCGATTATTTTGATTCGTTATGCAATAAATAAAGGCACGCCAGGGCGATTGATCCAGGTCATCGCCGACTGGGGCAAAAAATGGCAGGCTTTGGCCTCTTTTCAAGGCGCGGTCTACCAGATTATGCAGTTACAGAAATTAGTCAATATGTTTGGTGGGGATCTTTCTCGCCGTTACGGGCAAAAGGTTCATAAACTCACGCTTCACGGCGGCTTTAGCTGCCCAAATCGAGATGGCACTATCGGACGTGGCGGATGTACTTTCTGCAATGTCGCCTCGTTTGCCGATGAAGCGCAGCAGCACCATTCTATTGCCGAGCAGCTTGAGCATCAGGCGCATCTGGTCAATCGTGCGAAACGCTATCTGGCCTATTTCCAGGCCTATACCAGCACCTTTGCTGAAGTGCAGGTGCTGCGTTCGATGTATCAGCAGGCGGTTAGCCAGGCCAGTATCGTCGGGTTATGCGTTGGGACGCGCCCCGACTGTGTGCCGGATGCGGTACTCGATCTGCTTTGCGAGTATAAAGACCTCGGCTATGAGGTATGGCTGGAACTCGGTTTGCAAACCGCGCATGACAAAACTTTGCACCGTATTAACCGCGGCCACGATTTTGCCTGTTACCAACGCACTACGCGACTGGCACGCGAACGCGGGTTGAAAGTGTGCTCACACCTGATTGTCGGTCTGCCGGGAGAAGGGCAGACAGAATGCCTGCAAACCATGGAACGTGTGGTGGAGACGGGCGTTGACGGTATTAAGCTGCACCCGCTGCATATTGTGAAAGGCAGTACGATGGCGAAAGCCTGGGAGGCCGGGCGGCTGAGCGGAATTGAACTGGACGACTATACGGTCATCGCCGGGGAGATGATCCGTCATACGCCGCCAGAGGTGATTTATCATCGAATTTCCGCCAGCGCGCGCCGCCCAACGCTGTTGGCGCCGCTATGGTGTGAAAACCGCTGGACCGGGATGGTCGAACTGGATAAGTACCTTAATGAGCACGGCGTGCAAGGATCGGCGCTGGGTACGCCATGGGTGCAGCCTGAGAACTAACCCTCCGTCGGCCGGATAATGCAAAGCCGACATCCGGCAATCTGCCCCTGCTTGCCTGATGGCGCTTCGTTTATCAGGCCTACGATTAACCTCTCTACGGTCATTTCACCGATAACCTCCGCATTTCTTGCACAATCTTCAACGTCACGCTGAGAATTGAGTATTATTGTGCCAAGTTGTCGTGAAGGAACCCTCTATGAAGCAAATCCGTATGCTGGCGCAATATTACGTCGACCTGATGATGAAGTTAGGTCTGGTGCGCTTTTCGCTGCTGTTGGCGCTGGCTCTGGTCGTGTTGGCAATTGTGGTGCAGATGGCTGTCACCATGGTGCTGCATGGCCAGGTAGAAAGCATTGATGTCATCCGCTCTATCTTTTTTGGTCTGTTAATTACCCCCTGGGCCGTCTACTTTTTGTCAGTGGTGGTGGAGCAACTTGAGGAGTCCCGGCAACGCCTGTCACGACTGGTACAAAAGCTGGAAGAGATGCGCGAGCGCGATCTCAAGCTCAATGTGCAGTTGAAAGATAATATTGCCCAGCTCAATCAGGAAATTGTTGAGCGTGAAAAAGCTGAAGCGGAGCGTCAGGAAACATTCGAGCAGCTTAAAGTCGAAATCAAAGAGCGCGAAGAAGCGCAGATCCAGCTCGAGCAACAGTCTTCCTTTTTACGCTCTTTCCTCGATGCCTCGCCGGATCTGGTTTTTTATCGCAATGAAGATAAAGAGTTTTCCGGCTGTAACCGTGCCATGGAGCTGCTGACTGGCAAAAGCGAAAAGCAGCTGGTGAACTTAAAACCGGCTGACGTTTACTCCCCAGAGGCCGCTGAAAAGGTGATTGAAACCGACGAAAAGGTGTTCCGTCATAATGTTTCGCTCACCTACGAACAGTGGCTGGACTACCCGGACGGGCGCAAAGCCTGCTTTGAAATTCGCAAGGTGCCTTACTATGACCGCGTAGGTAAGCGACATGGTCTGATGGGCTTTGGGCGCGATATCACCGAACGTAAGCGTTATCAGGATGCGCTTGAGCGCGCCAGCCGCGATAAGACCACCTTCATTTCTACCATCAGCCACGAGCTGCGCACCCCGCTTAACGGCATTGTTGGTTTAAGCCGGATCCTGCTGGATACGGATCTGACCGCGGAGCAGGAAAAATACCTGAAAACCATCCATGTCTCTGCCGTGACGCTGGGGAATATTTTCAACGATATTATCGACATGGATAAGATGGAGCGACGTAAAGTCCAGCTCGATAACCAGCCGATCGATTTCACCAGTTTTATGGCAGATCTGGAAAACCTCTCTGGCCTACAGGCGCAGCAAAAGGGTCTGCGTTTTGTGCTTGAGCCGACGTTACCCCTGCCGCATAAGGTCATTACCGACGGAACGCGTCTGCGTCAGATCCTGTGGAATCTGATCAGCAACGCCGTGAAGTTTACCCAGCAGGGGCAGGTGACCGTGCGGGCGCGCTATGACCAGGGGAATATGCTGCATTTCGAAGTTGAAGATTCCGGCATCGGCATTCCGCAGGATGAGCAGGATAAAATCTTCGCTATGTATTATCAGGTGAAGGACAGTAACGGCGGTAAACCGGCAACGGGGACAGGGATTGGTTTGGCCGTGTCGAAGCGTCTGGCGAAAAACATGGGCGGTGATATTACGGTTTCCAGCCAGGCAGGAAAAGGGTCTATCTTTACGCTGACCGTGCATGCCCCTGCGGTAGCGGAAGAGATTGAAGATGCTTTTGAAGACGATGAACTGCCGCTGCCAGCCCTGAATGTGCTGCTGGTGGAAGACATTGAGCTGAACGTTATTGTTGCGCGCTCCGTGCTGGAAAAATTAGGCAACAGCGTGGATGTCGCGATGACCGGGAAAGCCGCGCTGGAAATGTTTACGCCGGGTGAATATGACCTGGTGTTGTTGGATATTCAGCTACCGGATATGACCGGTCTGGATATCTCGCGGGAGCTCACGCAAAAATACGCCCGTGAAGATCTGCCACCGCTGGTCGCACTCACCGCCAACGTACTGAAAGATAAAAAAGAGTATCTGGACGCAGGCATGGGCGACGTGCTGAGTAAGCCGCTGTCGGTTCCGGCGCTAACCGCCATGATCAAAAAATACTGGGATACCCGAAACGAAGAGGAGAGCACTGTGACATCTGAAGAAAGCAGTAAATCGCAAGCGCTGTTAGATATTCCTATGTTGGAACAATACCTCGAGCTGGTGGGACCGAAGTTAATTACCGACGGGCTGGCGGTGTTTGAGAAGATGATGCCGGGATATTTGAGCGTGCTGGAGTCCAACCTGACGGCACGGGATAAAAAAGGTGTTGTTGAGGAAGGCCATAAAATTAAAGGCGCAGCAGGTTCAGTGGGGCTGCGTCACCTGCAACAGCTAGGTCAGCAAATCCAGTCGCCGGATCTTCCTGCCTGGGAAGATAACGTTGCTGAATGGATTGAAGAGATGAAGCAGGAGTGGCAGCACGACGTGGCAGTATTAAAAGCCTGGGTGGCGAGCGTGGAAAAAAAATGACCCCGGCTTGACCGGGGTGCGCGAATACTGCGCCAACACCAGGGAAATCGTGGCTGCGCCGTAAATTATTATCATTGTTTACAAGGGCGCAGCCCTAATTTTCAGGCCGCACGCAGTTAAGATAGCAAATCTTAAATAATTTGTTACATGAATCAGTTAAATGTGTGAAGCGTAGCATTTAAATCATAATAACTAATATGTTTCAGCCAGTTGAGAAAGGAGTATCACGATGAAAAAAGTGGGTGTAGTGCTCAGCGGATGCGGCGTGTATGACGGTGCAGAGATCCATGAAACTGTTCTCACGCTTCTGGCCATTGCCCGCAACGGCGCTCAAGCCGTCTGTTTTGCACCGGATAAACAACAAGCGGATGTGATTAATCATCTGACCGGCGAGCCGATGCTGGAAACTCGCAATGTGCTGATTGAAGCCGCGCGCATCACACGTGGCGATATTCGCCCACTTGCGCAGGCAGTCTCATCGGAACTGGATGCGTTGATCGTGCCGGGTGGGTTTGGTGCGGCCAAAAATCTGAGCAATTTTGCCAGTCAGGGCAGCGAATGCCGGGTTGACAGCGATTTAGCCGCGCTGGCGGTGGCCATGCATCAGGCGGGTAAGCCGTTGGGATTTATGTGCATTGCGCCTGCCATGTTACCTAAAATTTTTGACTTCCCGCTGCGTCTGACCATCGGCACTGATATCGACACGGCAGAGGTGCTGGAAGAGATGGGCGCTGAGCATGTGCCTTGTCCGGTTGATGACATTGTCGTCGATGAAGACAACAAAATCGTCACCACGCCTGCCTATATGCTGGCGCAGGACATCGCTCAGGCTGCGAGTGGCATTGATAAACTGGTATCGCGTGTGTTGGTGCTGACTGAATGAGAAAAGGAGTAACCGCCTTTCTGCGACGTATTTTTCTGCGGGTGGTGGTTGTCCTCGCCGTATTCTGGGGCGGGGGTATCGCACTTTTCAGCGTGATGCCTGTGCCTTTCTCGGCGGTGATGGTCGAGCGACAGCTGGGCGCATGGCTGTCCGGTGATTTCGGCTATGTGGCGCACTCGGACTGGGTGAGTATGGATGAGATCTCTCCGTGGATGGGACTGGCGGTGATTGCTGCGGAGGATCAGAAGTTTCCAGACCACTGGGGGTTTGACGTCACCGCCATAGAGAAAGCGCTGGCGCACAATGAACGCAATGAAAACCGCATTCGCGGGGCGTCGACGTTATCGCAACAGACGGCGAAAAACCTGTTTTTATGGGATGGACGCAGCTGGGTGCGTAAAGGTCTCGAAGCCGGGCTAACGCTGGGTATGGAAACCGTCTGGAGTAAGAAACGTATTCTGACCGTCTATTTGAATATCGCCGAGTTTGGCGATGGGATATTTGGCGTGGAGGCGGCGGCGCAACGGTATTTTCATAAACCGGCCAGTCGGTTGAGCCTGTCTGAAGCGGCCTTGCTGGCGGCAGTATTGCCCAATCCTTTGCGTTTTAAGGCGAATGCGCCTTCTGGTTATGTGCGTAACCGCCAGGCTTGGATTATGCGCCAAATGCGTCAGTTAGGTGGTGAGTCGTTTATGCGGGAAAATAAGCTGTATTAGCGTAGTTATTGCCGGATGCGGCGTAAACGCCTTATCCGGCCTACTGGCTACGTTCTGTGTACTCGATTAATCTTCATCAAACCCTGAATTAAACAGGGCAATCACTGCGGCCAGGGCTTCTACTTCCTGTGGTCCCGTGGCTTCGACTTCTATCTGACGCCCTTTGGCTGAATCCAGCATCAGCAGAGCGATAACGCTGTTGGCCTCGGCCTCCGTTCCTTCATCATTACGCAGCAAAACTTCTGCTTCGAAACCCTGCATCAATTCAAACAGTTTCATCGCTGGGCGGGCATGCATGCCCAGCTTATTGGTGATTTCAACGGTTTGCTTCACGGTCATGATTTACGTTTTTCCAGCGTACGATGGCGTGACTGCACGTTTTTACCGCGTGAGCGGAAGTAGTCTGCCAGCTGCTCTGCAATATACACCGAACGGTGTTTCCCGCCGGTACAGCCGATGGCTACGGTAAGGTAGCTACGGTTGTTGGTCTCCAGCATGGGTAACCATAGCTCAAGATAGCTGCGAGTCTGGTAGATAAAATTGTGTACTTCTGTGTGCCTGTCGAGGAATGCGGCGACGGGGCGGTCAAGACCGGTCATTGGGCGCAGCTTCGGATCCCAGTGTGGGTTAGGCAGGAAGCGCACGTCAAAGACGTAATCCGCATCAATCGGGATACCGTGTTTGAAACCAAAGGATTCGAATACCATCGTCAATTCACGTTCACGTTTACCCAGCAGTCGGGTACGTAACATTTCCGCCAGTTCGTGTACGGACATTTCGGAGGTATCAACGATCAGGTCAGCGCGAGAGCGCAGAGGCTCCAGCAAATCGCTTTCCTTATCGATAGCGCTTTCCAGAGACAAGTTCTTGCTGGAGAGCGGGTGTAAACGGCGCGTGTCGCTGTAGCGACGAATCAGCGTGTTACGGTCTGCATCAAGGAACAGCAGCTGTGGTGAGAAACCCTCGGGCAGATTATTCATTGCCTGCTCGAAAATTTCCGGGGACTCAGGCATGTTGCGCACATCAATGCTGACGGCCGCAGAAATCTGGCGATCGGCCAGTGTACGAGCCAGATCGGGCAACAGCACTACGGGAAGGTTATCCACGCAGTAAAAACCCATATCTTCCAGCGCACGCAGGGCGACGGATTTGCCAGACCCTGAACGACCGCTGACGATCATCAGTACCATGTACTGTTTCTCCTCACAACGACAAAAAAGGATGCCATTGGGTTGTTATGCCTCATCCTGTCCACCTTCGGTGTCCGTGATGATTTGATACAACTCCTGGTCACTTTGCGCGGCGCGCAGACGACGACAGATGGTTTTATCTGCCAGACGTTTTGCGACCAGTGACAACGTATGCAAATGCGTCTTGGTTTGGTCTGCCGGGACCAGCAGGGCGAAAAGCAGATCGACAGGTTGATTATCAATGGCGTCGAAGGCGATGGGTGTTTCGAGTTGAACAAACACACCAACCGCGCGCATCGTGTCTTCTTCCAGCTTTCCGTGCGGGATAGCAATACCATTACCGATGCCGGTACTGCCCATTTTTTCACGCGTCAGAATGGCTTCAAATACCACCTGAGAAGGCAAGCTAAGCTGTTTTGCCGCAAGTTCGCTGATGATTTCCAGTGCGCGTTTCTTGCTTTGGCAGTGAACGCCTGCGCGTGTACATTCCTGGTTAAGAACAGTGCTCAGTTGTAGAGTCGTATCGTTATTTGTCATAATTTCACCTAAGCGCTAACTGTACAAATGGCCCGTTGTGCTACACAACAGGCCGTCCTGCACCCGCTAACTGCCCGGACAAGTTAGTGCTGTTTCAGTTTATCTTTATGTTTTGTTAACTGCCGAGCCAGTTTATCAATTAAACCGTCAATGGCGGCGTACATATCCTGACCTTCCGCGCTGGCATGAATTTCGCCACCGTTCACATGCAGTGTTGCATCCGAGATATGTGTAACCTTCTCCACTTTCAACACAATATAGACCTGATTAATCCGGTCGAAATATTGTTCGAGCTTGGCAAATTTTGTATTCACAAAATCGCGCAGGGCTTCGGTGATTTCGACGTTGTTTCCAGTGATGTTGAGCTGCATAGTGTCTTCCTTATCGGTTGGGTCACACCAGCTGTTTGCGCTGGTTAGACGGCGGAATGGATAAAGACTCTCGGTACTTCGCAACGGTGCGGCGTGCCACCATGATACCCTGTTCTGACAGCATAGAGGTTAACTTGCTGTCACTCAGCGGTTTCGCGGGGTTTTCCGCAGCAATTAATTTCTTCACCAGCGCACGGATAGCTGTGGATGAGGCTTCACCTCCGCCTTCAGTGTTAACGTGACTGGAAAAGAAATACTTCAATTCAAAAATGCCGCGCGGACTGTGCAGATACTTTTGCGTGGTCACACGGGAAATGGTCGATTCGTGCATCTCGACGGCCTGGGCGATATCCGCCAGTACCATCGGTTTCATATACTCTTCGCCTTGTTCAAAGAAAGCTTGCTGCTGCTCAACGATGCAGCGGCTGACGCGCAGCAACGTATCATTGCGGCTTTCCAAGCTTTTAATCAGCCACTTCGCATCTTGCAGATTGCTACGAATAAACTGGCTGTCGGCATCGTTGCGCGCGCTATTGCACATCGCGGCGTAGTGCTGGTTAATCTGTAAGCGCGGAATGCTGTCGCCGTTGAGTTCGACCACCCAGCGATCGTTATGCTTACGCACCAGCACATCCGGAATGACGTACTCCGGCTCGCCAGTCTGGATCGACTGCCCTGGGCGGGGATCAAGCGACTGGATGAGGTTGACGGCTTCTTTCAGCACGTCTTCTTTCAGTCGGGTCACGCGCATCAGCGTGCGGAAGTCATGGTTGGCTAACAGATCGAGATGATCGCTGATGATCAGGCGCGCTTCATCCAGCCACGGTGTGGCTTTATCAAACTGCGAAAGTTGGATCAGTAAGCAGTCACGGAGATCTTTGGCGGCCACGCCAACGGGATCAAAGCGCTGAACACGTTTAAGCACGGCTTCGATTTCGTCCATACCGACGTCGTCATCGCCCATGCTTTCGAGAATATCGTCCAGTGTCACGGTGAGATAACCGGTTTCGTCTACCGCATCCACAATGGATGTCGCAATGGCGCGATCGGTATCCGAGAACGGGGTCAGTTCCACTTGCCACATCAGGTAATCCTGTAGTGATTGCGTGGTCTCACCCTGATAGACAGGCAGTTCGTCGTCGATGTAATCTCCGCTGGTGCCCGAAGGCGTCCCGGCGGTGTAAATTTCATCCCAACTGGCGTCAAGCGGCAACTCCTCAGGCATCTCTTTTTGTTCGAGTGCATCTGCGGTGTCGAGGGTTTCGCTGTCCTGTTTTTCCTGGGTATCAATTTCGTCGTGAAGATCGGTTTGCTCGAGCAGTGGGTTACTTTCCAGCGCTTGCTGAAGTTCTTGCTGAAGTTCCAGCGTGGACAACTGCAACAGACGGATAGCCTGTTGTAGCTGAGGCGTCATCGCCAGTTGTTGGCTAAGCCTGAGTTGCAAACCTTGCTTCATGTTCAGAGTTGTTTTCTCCTGCAGTGACGTGAAGTCTTCTACCCTATCAGAGTCTGAAGTCTTCCCCAAGGTATACGCGCTTAACGTGCTCATCCTGCAGTATTTCTGTTGGCGTGCCGTGCGCGATCAGGTGCCCCTGACTTACGATATAGGCGCGCTCACACACTGCCAGCGTTTCGCGGACGTTGTGGTCGGTAATCAGCACGCCAAGGCCGCTGTCGCGCAGGTGTTCGATGATCCGTTTAATATCAATAACAGAAATCGGGTCAACACCGGCAAACGGTTCATCCAGCAGGATAAATTTCGGATTGGCGGCCAGTGCGCGAGCGATCTCCACGCGGCGTCGTTCACCACCGGAGAGCGACTGACCTAAGCTGTCGCGCAGGTGCTCGATGTGGAATTCTTCCATCAGCTCGTTAGCGCGATCTTCTCGCTGCTCGCTGGTCAGATCGTCACGAATTTGCAGCACCGCCATCAGGTTATCAAACACGCTCAGGCGACGGAAAATCGATGCTTCCTGCGGTAAGTAGCCGATGCCGCGACGCGCGCGCGCATGCAGAGGCAGCAGGCTGATGTCTTCGTCATCAATGATAATGTTACCCGCATCGCGCGGGACAATGCCGACCACCATGTAAAAGGTCGTTGTCTTGCCTGCACCGTTAGGACCGAGCAGACCGACGATCTCCCCGGAGTTGACGGTCAGACTGACATCTTCAACCACACGACGGCCTTTATAGGCTTTTGCAAGGTTCTTTGCAGTTAATGTTGCCATAACGAATCAGTTACCTTTTTTCTCTGCCGGAGCCTTGTTTTTGTCCTGCAACTGCGACGGAACCAGAACAGTGGTGACGCGTTTGCCTTTATCGCTGAAGGCCTGCATTTTCTGCTCTTTTACCAGATAGGTGATTTTATCGCCCGTAATGTTGCTATCGAGCTGTTCCAGATAAGCCTTACCGGTGAGAACGACGAAGTCTTTCGCCAGTTCATAGTGCATCTGCGAGGCGTGGCCTTTAACCGGTTTACCGTTGTCCTGCATCTGGTAAAAGGTTGCTGGATTGCCATAGCCGTCAATCACTTCTTTTCCGTCTTCGCCACCAGGACGAGTCACGACGACTTTATCGGCGTTAATTTTGATGGTGCCCTGAGTCACAATCACGTTGCCAGTAAACGTCACCACGTTGCCCTGCATATCCAGGGACTGCTGGTCCGATTCAATGTGAATCGGCTGCTCGGTATCGCCGGTGACGGCAAATGCCGGAATGCTGGCGGCCAGAAGTGAGCTGGCAAGTACAAGATTAAGGCTGAGTTTGTTTGTTTTGGATTTCATATGAGGTTCTAACCTTTTCAATCAGCTCGGCGTTCTTGCTGCGTAAGTTGCCGCGCATCTTCAGTCCGCTGGAGTTAAATGTTGTGCCATACAACGTCACCAGATCATCGGAAGTGACGTCTTGTGTCACCAGGTTAATCTGCGCGTTATCGGTCGTAATTCTGCGTAGTTGAGAGTCAGGCACCAGGGCGTTAACCTCAACATGGCCGTACAGATACAGCATCCGATCGTTGGTCAATTTGGCTTTATCGGCCTTGATCGTCCAGGTCGGTACTTTATCCTTATCAAACGTGGTTAATACCGGTTGAGTAAACCACGAAACCGCTTGTTCCGAATAATATTCAACGTGTTGTGCGATCAAGTGATAGCTCAGCGCGCCTTCCGGACTATACACAACGGTATCAGTATGTTCGCTCTTATAGGTTGGCTCGTTGTTATTGACGACGACCTGAGCGGTGTCATCTTTGTCTGCCAGATTAATACCAATCATCACAAGGACAGCCAGCGACAGTAGAATGATAACCCAACGTCTGGTTTTGCTCATATCGATTGCCCTTTGGCCTCGTCCAGTTTGCCCTGCGCCAGGAGTAATAAATCGCAGACTTCACGCACAGCGCCACGTCCCCCATTAATACGGGTGACATAATCGGCCCGCGGGATCAGCAAAGGGTGGGCATCTGCCACCGCTACACTCAATCCCACTTGTGCCATCACCGGCCAGTCGATCAGATCATCGCCAACGTAGGCGACATTCTCCGGCGCGATCGCCAGTTTGCTAAGGAGATCGCCAAAGGCAACCAGTTTGTCTGACTGCCCCTGATACAGGTGGGTGATCCCCAAAGTGGCACAGCGATCTTCTACAAGTTTAGCCTTTCGTCCGGTAATAATGGCAACCTCAATACCGGAAGTGAGCGCACAGCGAATTCCGTAACCATCACGGACGTTAAAAGCCTTCAGCTCTTCACCGTTGTTGCCCATATAAATCAGACCATCAGACAGTACGCCATCCACATCCAGGATCAGCAAACGGATGTTTTCTGCCCGGGTGATAACGTCTGCGCTGACGGGTCCATAACAGGTCGCAAGCGACGCACCTGCTTTACTCATTTTCGTTATCCTTGAGTTTCTTACACTACACCTGCACGCAGCAGATCATGCATATGTAACACACCGAGTAACTGGTCGCCATCAGCAACCATTACCGAGGTGATATGACGGGACTGCATTAAGTTCAGGGCATCGACGGCAAGAATGCCCGGACGCACGCGAATGCCTCCAGGGGTCATCACATCGGCAATGCCTAACTGGCGTACATCAACGCCCATATCGAAGACACGACGTAAATCGCCATCGGTGAAAATACCGTCAATCTTCATGGCATCATCGCAAATGACGGTCATGCCGAGATTTTTACGCGTGATCTCAAGTAAGGCGTCACGCAGGCTGGCGTTTTTGGTCACATGCGGGATCTCGTCGCCCGTATGCATAATATCGTTAACGCGCAGTAAAAGCTTACGGCCCAGTGCGCCACCGGGATGAGACAACGCAAAATCTTCCGCGGTAAAGCCGCGCGCTTTTAATAACGCCACCGCCAGGGCATCGCCCATCACCAGTGTTGCTGTCGTACTGCTGGTCGGCGCCAGGCCTAACGGACAAGCTTCCTTGGGCACTTTAACACACAGATGCACATCTGCCGCACGCGCCATGCTGCTTTCCGGACGACCGGTCATGCAGATAAGCGGTACATGAAGACGTTTTAATACTGGGATCAACGCCGCTATCTCATTGGATTCACCGGAGTTAGAGATGGCGATGACCACATCCTGCGGCGAGACCATACCCAAATCGCCATGTGCGGCTTCGCCTGGGTGTACAAAAAATGAGGGGGTGCCGGTGCTGGCAAATGTGGCTGCCATTTTCCGCCCGATATGGCCGGATTTCCCCATTCCCATCACCACCACTTTGCCCGGGCAGCTGAATATTTTCTCGCATGCGAGGGTAAAATTTTGGTTGATGTACTGATCAAGCTCCGCCAGGCCTTCACGTTCAATTGCCAGGACTTCCTTGCCTGCTTGCTGAAAGTCAAAACCCGGTTGCAACTCTAAGTGCGACATAATGCGTTTCCAGTTATCCAACGAGAAGTGGCGATAACCAATACAGCATCGCCAGCCATATGATAAAACCGCCGGTCAGCAGCGCACCTGCGCCGCGACCAATCTGGCGCGGACGTCGCCAGCAGAGTAGTGCAAAAATTACGCTCACCAGCAGCATGACGCTATAGTCGCGGGTGAAGGCCATCGGATTGACTTCACCCGGCGTAATCAGCGCCGGTAGCCCGAGGACGATAACAATATTAAAAATGTTCGCGCCGATAATGTTACCGACGGCAATATCGTTTTCACCTTTACGCAGACCCGCAATCGCCGTTGCCAGCTCCGGCAGACTGGTACCAATGGCGACCACCGTCAGCCCGATGGTAAGTTCGCTCATGGCGAAATAGTTCGCCAGTACGGTAGCGTTATCCACCACCATACGTGTTGCCATTGGCATGATAATCAGCGCAATGCCCAACCACAAAAATGCGACAGGTAATCCGCCTTCGCGCGGCAGCTCAGCTATCTGCTCACGTGTCAGGCTGTCATTGCCTTGTCGCTCGGCCAGACGGGCGATTTTAACAATGAATAGCAGCCATAGCACGGCCAGAAGCAGAAGAAAGAAACCGTCGCTGCGGCTCAACTGCCCGTCATACAGGACAGATGCAGCTAAAATACTTACCAGCAACATTAGCGGTAATTCACGACGCAGAACATCAGAATGCACGGTAAAAGGATGAATCAGCGCCGACAGGCCTAAAATAAGCAGAATGTTGGTGATGTTAGAACCTATGGCGGTCCCGACAGCCAGATCGAGTTGCCCATTCATCGATGCGGCAACGGAGACAATTATCTCGGGTAACGACGTACCCATGCTGACCACGGTCATTCCGATGATAATGGGAGGAATACCGAAATTTCGACATAAAATGGATGCGGCAAATACCAGACGGTCGGCACCGTAGACCACCAGAAGTAAACCAATTATTAACAGCGCCGTCGCTAAAAGCATCTAAAGTCCTTTCTTCAGGTATACTCGCCGGTCCACTTGAAGGATCTTCTGGAAGCCGTAACGAAGTCTTAATTTTGACTTTATGCGGCTAAAAAGTAAAACAAATGCCAGCTTTCGCTAACCAGGACAGGCAATAATCTGTAAATATGTTGGGTTCAGGGCTAAATTGAGCGCCAAACTCTTCGATCAACGAGGCAATAGTAAAGGATGAATCAATGGGTCAGTCTGTGGCGAATCTAGTCGATATGCGCGATGTCAGCTTTTCCCGGGGTGACCGCTGCATCTTTGATAATATTTCCCTGACGGTACCGCGCGGTAAGGTGACGGCGATCATGGGGCCATCAGGCATCGGCAAAACGACGCTGTTGCGTCTGATTGGCGGACAGATCCCCCCGGATAAGGGCGAGATCCTGTTTGACGGTGAGAACGTCCCGGCCATGTCCCGTTCGCGTTTATTTACCGTGCGTAAGCGCATGAGTATGCTGTTTCAGTCTGGTGCGCTATTTACCGACATGAATGTTTTTGACAACGTCGCGTACCCTCTGCGCGAGCATACGACGTTGCCAGCGCCGTTGCTGAAGAGCACGGTGATGATGAAGCTCGAGGCCGTCGGCCTGCGGGGTGCGGCCAAATTAATGCCTTCTGAATTATCCGGTGGGATGGCGCGTCGCGCCGCGTTAGCACGTGCTATCGCGCTGGAGCCAGACCTCATCATGTTTGATGAGCCGTTCGTCGGCCAGGATCCCATCACCATGGGCGTTCTGGTGAAGCTGATTTCAGAACTGAACAGCGCGCTGGGCGTCACCTGTGTGGTGGTATCCCATGATGTGCCTGAGGTACTGAGTATTGCGGATTACGCCTATATAATGGCGGACAAAAAAATAGTGGCCTACGGTAGTGCTCAGGCGCTACAAGAAAATGCCGATCCGCGCGTACGCCAGTTCCTTGACGGCATTGCCGATGGACCGGTTCCGTTCCGTTACCCGGCGGGCGACTACCACATCGATTTACTCAAAACAGGGAGTTAAGCCACCCATGTTGTTAAATGCGCTGGCATCACTCGGACATCGGGGAATAAAAACCCTCAGGACGTTCGGGCGAGCCGGATTAATGTTGTTCAATGCGGTTGTCGGCAAGCCGGAGTTTCGCAAACATGCGCCGCTGCTGATACGCCAGCTCTATAATGTCGGTGTCTTATCGATGCTGATCATTATTGTTTCTGGCGTGTTCATCGGTATGGTGCTGGGGTTGCAGGGATACCTGGTGCTGACGACTTACAGCGCGGAAACCAGCCTCGGTATGCTGGTGGCACTGTCATTGTTACGTGAGCTGGGACCGGTTGTTGCGGCGCTGCTGTTTGCCGGGCGGGCCGGGTCGGCCTTAACCGCAGAAATTGGCCTGATGCGGGCGACCGAACAGCTTTCCAGTCTGGAAATGATGGCCGTCGATCCACTGCGCCGGGTGATTTCCCCACGTTTTTGGGCCGGTGTTATTTCATTGCCGCTGCTGACGATTATTTTTGTCGCAGTCGGGATCTGGGGTGGTTCACTGGTTGGCGTAAGCTGGAAGGGTATTGATGCGGGCTTTTTCTGGTCGGCTATGCAAAATGCCGTCGACTGGCGTCTGGACCTGGTCAACTGTCTGATTAAGAGCGTGGTGTTCGCCATTACGGTCACATGGATTGCATTGTTCAATGGTTATGATGCGATCCCGACCTCTGCCGGGATTAGCCGGGCAACGACACGCACCGTTGTGCACGCCTCTCTTGCCGTTCTGGGGCTGGATTTTGTGCTGACCGCACTGATGTTTGGGAATTGAGTTCATGCAAACGAAAAAAAATGAAATTTGGGTCGGGTTATTCTTGCTGGTTGCGCTGCTGGCTGCGCTGTTTGTCTGCCTGAAGGCAGCGAACGTCACCTCAATGCGTACTGAGCCGACTTACACGATTTATGCGACCTTTGATAATATCGGCGGCCTGAGAGAGCGTTCTCCGGTGCGGATTGGCGGGGTGGTAGTTGGACGCGTATCGGACATCTCGTTAGATCCGAAAACGTACCTGCCGCGCGTGACGCTGGAAATCGAATCGCGTTTTAACCATATTCCTGACACCAGTTCTCTGAGCATCCGTACTTCCGGTCTGCTGGGCGAACAGTATCTGGCATTGAACGTGGGTTTTGAAGATCCTGAGCTGGGAACGTCTATCCTCAAAGATGGCGGTACGATTCAGGACACGAAATCCGCGATGGTGCTGGAAGATATGATTGGTCAGTTCCTTTACAACAGCAACAGTAAAGGTGATGACAATAAGAATTCTGGCGATGCGCCAGCCGCAACTGACGGCAATAATGAAGCCACTACGCCTGCGGGCGCAACGAAATAATCTCAGGAGAATCGACGTATGTTTAAACGATTGATGATGGTGGCTATGCTGGTGATTGCTCCACTTAGCGCGGCAACCGCAGCAGACCAGACTAACCCGTACAAACTGATGGATGAGGCGGCGCAGAAGACCTTTGACCGTCTGAAAAACGAGCAACCAAAAATCCGTTCCAACCCCGATTACCTGCGTCAGGTCGTCGATCAGGAACTGCTGCCTTATGTGCAGGTTAAGTATGCCGGTGCGCTGGTGCTGGGCCGTTACTACAAAGATGCGACTCCTGCCCAACGTGAAGCCTATTTTGCCGCATTCCGTGAATATCTGAAGCAGGCTTACGGCCAGGCACTGGCGATGTACCACGGCCAGACCTATCAGATTGCCCCTGAACAACCGCTGGGTGATGCGACTATCGTACCTATCCGCGTAACCATCATCGATCCAAACGGTCGTCCTCCGGTACGTCTGGATTTCCAGTGGCGTAAAAACTCCCAGACCGGTAACTGGCAGGCGTATGACATGATCGCCGAAGGCGTAAGTATGATCACCACCAAACAAAATGAGTGGAGCGACCTGCTGCGTACCAAAGGTATTGATGGCCTGACGGCGCAGCTGAAATCTATTTCTCAGCAGAAAATCACGCTGGAAGAGAAAAAATAATGACGCAGTCACTCACCTGGACGCGTGAAGGCGACAAGCTGGTGCTGGTGGGAGAGCTGGATCAGGACGTGTTAAATCCCTTATGGGATGCGCGAATTGAGGCGATGAAAGGGGTATCTTGCATCGATCTGAACCAGGTATCCCGGGTAGATACCGGCGGTCTGGCGTTACTGTTGCATCTGATTAATCAGGGCAAGCAGCAGGGAAACAGCGTTTCGCTCACTGGCGTGAACGATAAAGTGTACACGCTGGCGCAGCTTTACAATTTGCCTGACGACGTCCTTCCGCGTTAATTTTTCCAGGCCGGATAAGGTCTTGTGCCACTATCCGGCAAAACCCCTGAGGGGGATCTGCTACTAAAGCCTTGTCTGATTTATCAGCGAGGCTTTTTGCTTATTTATGACAGCGCCACTTTGCTCTAAGATGTTGGGCTGTTTTCACTATCTGACGAATGAAGAGCCCATGGAAAATAATGAAATTCAGAGCGTGCTGATGAATGCACTCTCCCTCCAGGAAGTCCACGTTTCTGGCGACGGCAGTCACTTTCAGGTTATTGCCGTGGGTGAGATGTTTGAAGGCATGAGCCGGGTCAAGAAGCAGCAATCGGTCTATGGCCCGTTGATGGAGTACATTGCGGACAACCGCATTCATGCCGTGTCGATTAAGGCGTTTACCCCAGCGGAATGGGCGCGCGATCGCAAACTTAACGGTTTTTGAGCTACGGGTGATGTGCCGGTAGCGAAGATAAATTCTTAACAGAGAACAGAATAATGGATAAATTTCGTGTTCAGGGGCCAACCAAGCTCCAGGGCGAAGTCACAATTTCAGGCGCTAAAAATGCCGCACTGCCGATCCTGTTTGCGGCGCTGCTGGCTGAAGAACCTGTAGAGATCCAAAACGTCCCGAAACTGAAGGACGTTGACACCTCGATGAAGCTGCTGAGCCAGCTGGGTGCGAAAGTTGAGCGTAATGGTTCCGTGCACATTGATGCGCGTGATGTGAACGTCTTCTGTGCGCCATACGATCTGGTGAAAACCATGCGTGCATCCATTTGGGCGCTCGGGCCGCTGGTTGCCCGCTTTGGTCAGGGCCAGGTTTCACTGCCGGGCGGCTGCACCATCGGCGCGCGTCCGGTTGACCTGCACATTACCGGTCTGGAGCAGTTAGGCGCGACTATCAAGCTGGAAGAAGGCTATGTGAAGGCGTCCGTTGATGGTCGTCTGAAAGGCGCGCATATCGTCATGGACAAAGTGAGCGTCGGCGCGACGGTCACCATCATGTGCGCAGCAACGCTTGCCGAAGGCACCACCATCATCGAAAACGCCGCGCGCGAGCCGGAGATCGTGGATACCGCGAACTTCCTGATTGCGCTGGGCGCGAAGATCACGGGTCAGGGCACCGATCGTATTACCATCGAAGGCGTTGAGCGTCTCGGCGGCGGTGTTTATCGCGTTCTGCCAGACCGCATCGAAACCGGTACCTTCCTGGTGGCTGCGGCAATTTCTCGTGGCAAAATTATCTGCCGTAATGCACAGCCGGACACGCTGGATGCCGTTCTGGCGAAGCTGCGTGATGCGGGTGCGGATATCGAAGTCGGCGAGGACTGGATTAGCCTCGACATGCACGGCAAACGTCCGAAAGCGGTCAATGTGCGTACTGCGCCGCATCCGGCGTTCCCTACCGATATGCAGGCCCAGTTTACATTGCTGAACCTGGTAGCAGAAGGGACCGGCTTCATCACGGAAACCGTGTTTGAGAACCGCTTTATGCACGTGCCTGAGCTGAGCCGTATGGGTGCTCACGCAGAAATCGAAAGCAATACCGTGATTTGCCACGGCGTGGAAACGCTCTCTGGTGCACAGGTTATGGCGACCGATCTGCGCGCATCTGCAAGCCTGGTGCTGGCAGGCTGTATTGCTGAAGGTACGACGGTAGTCGACCGTATTTATCACATCGATCGCGGCTATGAGCGCATCGAAGATAAACTGCGTGCGCTGGGCGCAAACATTGAGCGCGTGAAAGGCGAGTAATCGTCAACGTCTCTTGTAACCCCCAGTTCAGTTGGCCGGGGGTTACAGCTCAATGTTCATTCCGGATTCTTTTTCTCTTTGCGACTCCTCATCATCCGCGTTCTGTCGATGAACTCATGCGTTTTGGCATCGTGATAGCGTGACGGCCAAATTACCCAGGGGTCAGTTCCCAGCGCCTGGGCGATTATCAACTCACCTTTTGGCCATGGTCTCGTTAACGCATTTGCCAGCGTTGATGAACTCAATCCATTTTTACGTGATTCAGCGGCCATTGAGGTCCCTTTCTTGCGCAGTCCGGCGATGATGTCGGCCGGATGCCAGTCAATCAGCTTGCTTTCCATAAATTCATCTCTCCTTTGGTTAACGACTTACGGTTCCACGATCGCTTGTGGCGACACTATAACGCCCGAAGAACGAATGTTCTAAAATGTTCATGTAAAGTGTGTGTATATTCAGAATATGCCAAGATTGTGCGTGATTTTCTGGAGAGGAGGAAATGCTTACTGGAGCTTATAAGAAAATCCCGTGCAGGGCACGGGATGAGAGAGGATGCAGTAGGGAATTAACGGTCGCGCTGTACGGCGATATGTGCCAGACCAATCAGCGCTTCTCTCCACGGCGTATCAGGCAGCACCTGCAGCGCAGCGATAGCCTTATCAGCCTCTTCTTCTGCACGTTGGCGAGTCCACTCCAGGGAGCCGCAGGCGTTCATTGCTTCCAGAACCGGCTCCAGAAGGTGACGACCATTACCTTGCTCAATGGCGTGGCGAATCATTTGCGCTTGTTCTGGGGTGCCGTGGCGCATGGCATGCAGCAGTGGCAGCGTTGGTTTACCCTCATTGAGGTCATCACCGACGTTTTTACCCAGCTGCTCGCCATCTGCGCTGTAATCCAGCAAATCGTCAATTAACTGGAAAGCGGTACCGAGATAACGGCCATAATCCTGCAACCCTTTTTCTTGTTCTTCGCTACAGCCAGCCAGAATACCTGAACATTGGGCTGCCGCTTCAAACAAACGCGCGGTCTTACTGTAGATGACGCGCATATAGTTTTCTTCGGTGATGTCCGGGTCGTTGACGTTCATCAACTGCAAGACTTCACCTTCGGCAATGACGTTGACTGCTTTCGACATGACTTCCAGCACTTTCAACGAGCCAAGGCTGGTCATCATCTGAAATGCTCGGGTATAGATAAAATCGCCAACCAGTACGCTGGCCGCATTACCAAACGCCGCATTTGCTGTGGCTTTCCCACGGCGCATGTCTGACTCATCCACAACATCGTCGTGCAGCAGGGTCGCTGTGTGGATAAACTCGATGAGGGCCGCAATCGTAACGTGCGCATTTTCCTGGTAACCAACGGCCCGCGCGGCGAGGACGGCGATCATTGGGCGAATGCGTTTTCCGCCGCCGCTAACGATGTAGTACCCCAGTTGATTGATCAGCTGAACGTCGGAATTGAGCTGTTCAAGGATTGTCGCATTGACCCCCGCCATATCTTGCGCGGTTAACTCATTGATTTTTTCTAAATTCATCGCAAAAGCCGGGCTTCTCGCCCCGATTACCTTACTGTGTGGGAAGGTAACGTCGGGTTTAGGGTTATAAATATATGCTGATTGTACTGAAAAAACGCCGTAGATAAACGTTACCGTACGTGTTGTGTTTTTTTTCTTCATGTATTGACGGTAGCACTTGTCAAAGGCTCGCGTTTTGCGTAATATTCGCGCCCTATTGTGAATATTTATAGCGCACTCTGAATCATCAAAAAGGTGTGCGCGGAAGCGGAGTTTTTTATGTACGCGGTTTTCCAAAGTGGTGGTAAACAACACCGAGTAAGCGAAGGTCAGACCGTTCGCCTGGAAAAGCTGGACATCGCAACTGGCGAATCTGTTGAATTCGCAGAAGTTCTGATGATCGCAAACGGTGAAGAAGTCAAAATCGGCGTTCCTTTCGTTGATGGCGGCGTTATCAAAGCTGAAGTCGTTGCTCACGGTCGTGGCGAGAAAGTTAAAATTGTTAAGTTTCGTCGTCGTAAACACTACCGTAAGCAGCAGGGCCATCGTCAGTGGTTCACTGATGTGAAAATCACTGGCATCAGCGCTTAAGTTAAGGGGAGCAGATTAAATGGCACATAAAAAGGCTGGCGGCTCGACTCGTAACGGTCGCGATTCAGAAGCTAAACGTCTGGGCGTAAAACGCTTCGGCGGTGAAACAGTTCTGGCTGGTAGCATCATCGTTCGTCAACGTGGTACTAAATTCCACGCTGGCTCCAACGTTGGTTGCGGCAAAGACCACACTCTGTTTGCTAAAGCAGACGGTAAAGTGAAATTTGAAGTGAAAGGCCCGAAAAACCGTAAATTCATCAGCATCGTTGCTGAATAAGTTTTTCGCGTCCCGGTAACGGATAAAAGCCCCGCAACACGTTGCGGGGCTTTTTACATTCGACGGCCGGTAAATACGCTCGTCGCGCCGTGACAACCCGGAAACGAGCTCTTGCAGGGAATACGGCATGAAGCAGCAGGCAGGCATTGGTATTCTGTTAGCACTCACAACGGCAGTATGTTGGGGCGCTTTGCCAATAGCAATGAAGCAAGTGCTGGAGGTGATGGAGCCTCCTACCGTGGTGTTCTACCGTTTTTTAATGGCAAGCGTTGGTCTTGGCGCTATTCTTGCGGTTAAAAAAAAGCTCCCTCCGTTGCGTATTTTTCGCAAAGCGCGTTGGCTGGTGTTGCTGGCTATCGCAACCGGTGGGCTGTTCGGTAACTTCATTCTGTTTAGTTCATCCTTGCAGTATTTGAGCCCAACGGCTTCGCAGGTTATCGGCCAGCTGTCACCGGTTGGTATGATGATCGCCAGCGTCTTTATCCTGAAAGAAAAGATGCGCGGCACGCAGGTTATTGGCGCCATTATGCTTCTGAGCGGCCTGGTTCTGTTTTTTAATACCAGTCTGATCGAGATTTTTACCCGACTCACCGATTACACCTGGGGCGTTATCTTTGGTGTCGGTGCGGCGATGGTCTGGGTGAGCTATGGGGTCGCGCAAAAGGTGTTATTGCGCCGCCTGGCATCACCGCAGATCCTGTTTTTACTGTACACTTTGTGTACGATAGCGTTGTTGCCGCTGGCTAAGCCCGGTGTCATCACGCAGCTCAGCGACTGGCAGCTGGCATGCCTGGTATTCTGCGGCCTGAATACGCTGGTAGGATACGGCGCACTTGCGGAAGCGATGGCGCGTTGGCAGGCGGCGCAGGTGAGCGCTCTTATCACGCTCACACCGCTGTTTACGTTGTTATTTTCAGATTTATTATCACTGGCCTGGCCCGATTTCTTCGCCAGACCGATGCTAAACCTATTAGGTTATCTCGGTGCGTTTATCGTGGTTGCGGGCGCGATGTATTCCGCCATTGGTCATCGAATTTGGGGCGGTTTACGTAAGCATGAAACGGTGGTTTCGCAACCCCGCTCAGGCGAATGATTTACGGAGAGTAAAATGAAGTTTGTTGATGAAGCATCGATTCTGGTCGTTGCAGGTGATGGCGGTAATGGTTGCGTCAGCTTCCGCCGCGAAAAGTACATCCCAAAAGGCGGTCCGGACGGTGGTGATGGTGGTGACGGTGGTGACGTTTGGCTGGAAGCCGACGAAAACCTGAACACGCTGATCGATTACCGTTTTGAAAAATCATTCCGTGCGGAACGTGGTCAGAATGGCGCGAGCCGTGATTGCACCGGCAAGCGTGGTAAAGACGTTACGATTAAAGTACCTGTTGGTACGCGTGTTATCGATCAGGGCACTGGCGAAACCATGGGCGACATGACCAAACACGGTCAGCGTCTGATGGTCGCTAAAGGCGGCTGGCACGGTCTGGGCAACACCCGTTTCAAATCCTCGGTTAACCGTACTCCGCGTCAGAAAACAATGGGTACGCCGGGTGATAAGCGCGATCTGATGCTGGAGCTGATGCTGCTGGCGGACGTGGGTATGCTGGGCATGCCAAACGCCGGGAAATCGACGTTTATCCGTGCGGTGTCCGCGGCGAAGCCGAAAGTCGCTGATTATCCGTTTACCACCCTGGTGCCGAGCCTGGGCGTGGTTCGTATGGACAACGAAAAGAGCTTCGTGGTTGCCGACATTCCGGGACTGATTGAAGGCGCGGCTGAAGGCGCAGGCCTGGGTATCCGCTTCCTGAAACACCTGGAACGTTGCCGTGTACTGCTTCACCTCATCGATATCGATCCGATTGATGGCTCTGATCCAGTTGAAAACGCCCGCATCATTATTGGCGAACTGGAAAAATACAGTCAGGATTTGGCATCTAAACCGCGCTGGTTAGTGTTCAACAAAATTGATTTGATGGACAAGGCTGAAGCGGAAGAGAAAGCGAAAGCGATCGCCGAAGCGTTGGGTTGGGAAGGTAAATATTACCTGATCTCTGCCGCCAGCCAGCTGGGCGTGAAAGATCTCTGCTGGGATGTGATGACCTTTATCATTGAGAACCCGATTGTTCAGGCTGAAGAAGCGAAACAGCCAGAGAAAGTTGAGTTCATGTGGGATGATTATCACCGCCAGCAGCTCGCTGAAGTCGAAGACGAAGCGGAAGATGACTGGGATGACGATTGGGACGAAGACGACGAAGAAGGCGTTGAGTTCATCTACAAGCGTTAATCGCATTAAAAACCCCGGACATGTTGCCGGGGTTTTTGCTTCCTGGTATCTCTGTCGGCCGGATAAGGCACGTTAATGCCGCCATCCGACAATCAAATTACCCATTTAGTTGTTCTGATAAATATCCTTGTACAACCGGCTCTCGAAGCGCACCAACGGAATACGGCGATTACGCTGGTCAGCTGGCTCTACCGCATAACCAGATAAATACTGCACGAATGCCATGCGTTGGCCACTTGCCGTGGTGATGAAACCTGCGAGGTTATAAACCCCCTGCAGCGAGCCTGTCTTCGCCGATACTTTGCCATCCACACCAGCCTGATGCAGACCCGCACGGTATTGCAGGGAGCCGTCGTGGCCCGCCAGCGGCAGCATAGTGATAAAGTTCAGCTCGTTATCGTGTTGAGCGATATATTGCAGCACCTGCATCATGGTCGCTGGGGCAATCAGGTTATGGCGGGAGAGGCCAGAACCGTCGGCAATAATGGTGTTGCCGATATCAACGCCTGCCTGCTGACGTAAAATCTGGCGCACGGCATCAGAACCCGCCCGCCAGGTGCCCGGCACGTTAAACCGGGCATGACCAATCATACGGAAAACGGTATCGGCAATCATGTTGTCCGATTTTTTCAGCATAATCTTAAGCAGGTCATGTAGCGGCGCAGACTGTTTACTGGCGACCACCGTTCCTGGTTCGTTGACCAACGTCTGGCGCAGCAGCGTACCGCTGTAGGTGATACCTGCTTGTTTTAGCTCATCTTTGATAATTGCCCCGGCATAGCTGGCACCGTCCTGAATGGCGAACGCCAGCGGCAGCGGATCGGCTCGTTGTGGCAGGCATCCGGTCAGCGTATAGCGGTTGAGATCGCCGGGAACCACATCCAGTTCACAATATTGCGCTTCCGCAGAACCTCGGGCGAGGGTACGCACCTGACTGAACATGGTGACCGGGTAATAAGATGCCACGCGAATAAAGGCGAGATCGTTGGGTTTTTGCGCGCTGTAGAGTGAAACCGAGAAACAGTTTCTATCGACAATAGCCGCTGCGGGCGGTGCGCTAAAACACTGCGTCATATCGTTCCAGGGCCAACCGGGCGCTTTATCATGACTGGCAAAAATTGAGGTGTCGATCAGGACATTTCCGGCAATTTGCGTCACACCTGATTTTTTTAGGGTTGCCACCATATTGCGAATATCCTGGCGTTTTAGCGTCGGATCGGCACCAAATCGTGCCACTAAGTCACCTTTCAATACGCCGCCTTCCACGCTGCCTTTGGTCTCAAGCGTGGTGGTAAAACGAAAGTCAGGCCCGAGCTGAATCAATGCCGCCAGCGCGGTGATTACTTTCTGGGTGCTGGCGGGCAGCGCCATCTGCTGGCTATGAAAATCAATAGCGGGTGCAGGTGCGCCAACCTTCTGTACCATAAGGGCGAGGTTGGCCCCGGCAGGGAGCTGATTGATATACTCGTCGACGTTCGCAGCCTGAACGCTGAACGCTATACTGGCAGTCAATCCGATGGTAAATCTGGAAAATCGCATAATCTCGCGCTAACAACCTGGAAACAGGCCGTCATACTACGGCGCAACGCCCCAAAAAGTAAACGATGACCCATAAGGAACTCCAGGGTAAAATGATCATCAAATAGAGAATTGTAGCTGACCTGGGACCTTGAGCCCCGGGTCGGTATTTTTTTGCTTCTGACTCTGGCATGACACACGCCAGGGTGGGCTTAGCAGCCGGGGTGAGAGCAACTACCCCCTACAGGAATGTTCAAGAGGTATAACAAATGCAAGCTATCCCGATGACCTTACGTGGTGCTGAAAAACTGCGCGAAGAGCTGGATTTTCTGAAATCTGTGCGCCGTCCTGAAATTATTGCCGCTATCGCTGAAGCGCGTGAGCACGGTGACCTGAAAGAGAACGCGGAGTATCACGCGGCGCGCGAACAGCAGGGTTTCTGCGAAGGACGCATTAAAGATATCGAAGCTAAACTGTCCAACGCGCAGGTAATCGACGTTACTAAAATGCCGAACAATGGCCGCGTTGTTTTCGGTGCGACGGTTACCGTTCTGAATCTCGATAACGATGAAGAGCAGACATGGCGTATTGTCGGCGATGATGAAGCCGATTTTAAACAGAACCTGATTTCAGTGAACTCGCCTATCGCTCGTGGCCTTATCGGTAAAGAGCAGGATGACGTCGTGGTTATCAAAACGCCGGGCGGCGAAGTGGAATATGAAGTGACGAAGGTAGAATACCTGTAATTCGCATCTTGGTTAAGATGTTGATACATTGTAAAGAAAGGAAAAAGGCCGCATAGCGGCCTTTTATCAACGAAGAGAGCGTGGCATTTTGCTCTCCTGCTAGCGGAAAACCCCGCGTTTTACACAAACTTCGTGTGCAACTTTGGGATATTCTTAGCGTGGCAGCGAGATTTTACGTTCTTTAGTCGGGCGATACAGTACCAGCGTTTTGCCGATGACCTGTACATTGCAGGCGCCGGTTTCGCGTACGATAGCTTCCACGATCAAGGTTTTAGTATCGCGATCTTCCGAGGCGATTTTCACCTTGATAAGTTCATGGTGCTCTAACGCTTGTTCAATCTCGGCCAGTACCCCTTCGGTCAAACCATTATTGCCAAGCATAACTACAGGCTTGAGCGGATGTGCCAGACCTTTCAGGTGCTGTTTTTGTTTAGTACTCAGATTCATCGTATATTTTTGCTTACGTTGGGATTGAAAACGGGTCATTCTACCGCCATCTCCCATATATCACCAAATAGCTGTGTAGAAATTTACACCATTGGTTACGATGAACTGCCCTTTGGGAATGTGAAATGACAGGTAAAAAGCGTTCTGCCAGCTCGAGTCGCTGGCTTCAGGAACACTTTAGCGATAAATATGTTCAACAGGCACAGAAAAAGGGGTTACGTTCCCGTGCCTGGTTTAAACTTGATGAAATACAGCAAAGTGACAAAATTTTTAAACCGGGGATGACGATAGTTGATCTCGGTGCTGCACCCGGTGGCTGGTCGCAATATGCAGTTACGCAGATCGGCAACACCGGCCGCATTATCGCTTGCGATCTTTTACCTATGGATCCAATCGTTGGTGTGGACTTCCTTCAGGGCGACTTTCGTGATGAATTAGTCCTGAAAGCGTTACTTGAACGCGTAGGTGACAGTAAAGTACAAGTTGTCATGTCTGATATGGCGCCAAATATGTGTGGAACACCGGCGGTGGATATTCCCCGGGCCATGTATCTGGTAGAGCTGGCGCTTGGAATGGCTCGTGATGTATTAGCGCCAGGTGGTAGTTTTGTAGTGAAGGTGTTCCAGGGCGAAGGCTTCGATGAGTATCTAAGAGAGATTCGCTCCCTGTTTACGAAGGTCAAAGTTCGTAAGCCGGACTCTTCTCGCGCCCGTTCGCGTGAAGTGTATATTGTAGCGACCGGGCGTAAACCATAACCGGCAGATTTCAAACGAAAGTTTGAAAGAAACTGGATATAGAGTATCCTGACGCTGTTTTTAACACAGTTGTAATATGAGGTTAATCCCTTGAGTGACATGGCGAAAAACCTAATTCTCTGGCTGGTCATTGCCGTTGTGCTGATGTCAGTATTCCAGAGCTTTGGGCCCAGCGAGTCTAATGGCCGTAAGGTTGATTACTCTACCTTCCTGCAAGAGGTCAATCAGGACCAGGTTCGTGAAGCGAAGATCAACGGACGTGAGATTAACGTTACCAAGAAAGATAGTAACCGTTACACGACCTACATCCCGGTTAACGATCCGAAGCTGCTTGATAACCTGCTGACCAAAAACGTCAAGGTTGTTGGCGAACCACCTGAAGAGCCGAGCCTGCTGGCTTCTATCTTCATTTCCTGGTTCCCAATGCTGCTGCTGATTGGTGTCTGGATCTTCTTCATGCGTCAGATGCAGGGCGGTGGTGGCAAAGGTGCCATGTCGTTCGGCAAGAGCAAAGCGCGCATGCTGACGGAAGATCAGATCAAAACGACTTTTGCTGACGTTGCGGGTTGTGACGAAGCAAAAGAAGAAGTCGCTGAGCTGGTTGAGTATCTGCGCGAACCGAGCCGTTTCCAGAAACTGGGCGGTAAAATCCCGAAAGGCGTCCTGATGGTTGGTCCTCCGGGTACGGGTAAAACCCTGCTGGCGAAAGCTATCGCAGGTGAAGCGAAGGTTCCATTCTTCACAATTTCCGGTTCTGATTTCGTGGAAATGTTCGTGGGTGTCGGTGCATCTCGTGTGCGTGACATGTTCGAACAAGCCAAGAAAGCGGCACCGTGCATCATCTTCATCGATGAAATCGACGCCGTAGGTCGCCAGCGTGGCGCAGGTCTGGGCGGTGGTCACGATGAACGTGAACAGACGCTGAACCAGATGCTGGTTGAGATGGACGGCTTCGAAGGTAACGAAGGTATTATCGTTATCGCAGCAACTAACCGTCCAGACGTTCTTGACCCTGCGCTGCTGCGTCCAGGCCGTTTCGACCGTCAGGTTGTGGTTGGTCTGCCAGACGTTCGCGGTCGTGAACAGATCCTGAAAGTGCATATGCGTCGCGTACCGCTGTCTCCGGATATCGATGCGGCAATCATTGCACGTGGCACGCCTGGCTTCTCCGGTGCGGACCTCGCGAACCTGGTGAACGAAGCGGCGCTGTTTGCTGCTCGTGGCAACAAGCGCGTAGTGTCGATGGTTGAGTTCGAAAAAGCGAAAGACAAAATCATGATGGGTGCGGAACGTCGCTCCATGGTGATGACGGAAGCGCAGAAAGAATCTACCGCGTATCACGAAGCTGGCCACGCGATTATCGGTCGCCTGGTACCGGAACACGATCCGGTGCACAAAGTAACGATTATCCCGCGCGGTCGTGCGCTGGGTGTGACCTTCTTCCTGCCTGAAGGCGACGCAATCAGCGCCAGCCGTCAGAAACTGGAAAGTCAGATCTCCACACTGTACGGTGGCCGTCTGGCGGAAGAGATCATCTACGGTGCTGAACATGTTTCTACCGGTGCGTCGAACGACATTAAAGTCGCGACTAACCTGGCGCGTAACATGGTTACTCAGTGGGGCTTCTCCGATAAACTCGGTCCGTTGCTGTACGCTGAAGAAGAAGGCGAAGTGTTCCTGGGACGTTCTGTGGCGAAAGCTAAACACATGTCCGATGAAACCGCTCGCATTATCGATCAGGAAGTTAAACTGCTGATTGAGCGTAACTATGACCGTGCACGTCGTTTGCTTAACGAAAACATGGACATTCTGCACTCGATGAAAGATGCGCTCATGAAATATGAGACCATCGATGCGCCGCAGATTGACGATCTGATGGCTCGCCGCGATGTGCGTCCGCCAGCGGGTTGGGAAGAACCGGGTTCTTCTAATAACAACTCTGGCAGCACCGGCAAGCCGAGTGCACCGCGTCCGGTTGATGAACCGCGTGCGCCGGACTCTGGCACTATGTCAGAGCAACTGGGCGACAAATAAGTTATCGTTGATGATGACCGTGTTTTAATTGAAAACCCTGGGGCTTGCTCCGGGGTTTTTCTTATCTGCATATTCAAGATTTTACCAGGGATAAAACTATGAAACTCTTTGCTCAGGGTTCTTCACTGGATCTCAGCCATCCGCACGTCATGGGGATTTTGAACGTCACGCCAGATTCTTTTTCCGATGGCGGAGCGCACAACTCTCTGGTTGAGGCGGTAAAACACGCAAACCTGATGATTAACGCCGGGGCGACTATCATTGATGTGGGCGGTGAGTCCACGCGTCCGGGCGCGGCTGATGTGAGTGTGGAAGAAGAGTTGCAGCGAGTGATCCCAGTGGTCGAGGCGATTGCTCAGCGTTTTGAAGTGTGGATTTCGGTCGATACCTCAAAACCCGAAGTGATTCGCGAATGCGCCAGAGTTGGCGCGCATATCATCAATGATATTCGCTCACTCTCGGAGCCTGGAGCGCTGGAAGCCGCAGCGGAGACCGGATTGCCGGTTTGCCTGATGCATATGCAGGGGCAGCCGAAAACCATGCAGGAAGCGCCAAAGTATGAGGATGTTTTTGCTGAGGTAAACCGTTACTTTGTTGAGCAAATAGCACGTTGCGAGCGGGCTGGAATCACAAAAGATAAATTGTTGCTCGACCCCGGATTCGGATTCGGTAAAAATCTCACTCACAACTACACATTACTGGCACGTTTGTCTGAGTTTCATCATTTTAATCTGCCATTGCTGGTTGGGATGTCACGAAAATCAATGGTTGGCCAGTTACTGAATGTGGGGCCATCTGAACGCCTGAGCGGTAGCCTTGCGTGCGCGGTGATTGCCGCAATGCAGGGGGCGCAGATCGTTCGTGTCCATGACGTCAAAGAAACCGTAGAAGCGATGCGTGTGGTGGAAGCCACATTGTCTGCAAAGGAAAAAAAACGCTATGAGTAATCGTAAATATTTTGGCACTGATGGGATCCGCGGTCGCGTAGGCGATGCCCCAATTACTCCTGACTTTGTGCTCAAGCTGGGCTGGGCTGCAGGGAAAGTGCTTGCTCGTCATGGTTCACGTAAAATTATTATCGGTAAAGATACGCGTATTTCCGGCTATATGCTGGAGTCTGCGCTGGAAGCGGGCCTGGCTGCCGCCGGACTCTCAGCCTCATTCACAGGGCCAATGCCAACACCCGCCGTTGCGTATCTGACGCGCGCCTTCCGTGCTGAGGCCGGGATTGTTATCTCCGCTTCGCACAACCCGTACTATGACAACGGGATTAAATTCTTCTCTACCGACGGGACTAAACTGCCGGATGCAGTGGAAGAAGCCATTGAAGCCGAGATGGAAAAAGCGATCACCTGCGTGGATTCCGCTGAACTGGGTAAAGCCACACGTATCGTTGATGCTGCCGGTCGCTATATCGAGTTTTGCAAAGGCACCTTCCCGAACGAATTGAGCCTGAATGAGCTTAAAATTGTGGTGGATTGCGCTAACGGTGCGACGTACCACATTGCGCCAAATGTACTGCGTGAACTGGGTGCAAACGTGATTGCCATTGGCTGTGAGCCAAACGGTGTGAATATCAATGAAGAAGTCGGTGCCACCGACGTCCGTGCCCTGCAGGCGCGCGTGATTGCGGAAAAAGCCGATCTGGGTATTGCGCTGGATGGCGATGGCGACCGCGTCATTATGGTTGACCACGAAGGTAATAAGGTCGATGGCGATCAGATCATGTACATCATCGCCCGTGAAGCCCTGCGTCAGGGTCAGCTGCGCGGTGGCGCGGTAGGTACGCTGATGAGCAACATGGGCCTCGAGCTGGCGCTGAAACAGCTGGGTATTCCGTTTGCCCGTGCAAAAGTTGGCGACCGTTATGTGCTGGAAAAAATGCAGGAAAAAGGCTGGCGTATCGGTGCCGAAAACTCTGGTCATGTGATCCTGCTGGACAAAACCACCACTGGTGACGGCATCGTGGCGGGCCTGCAGGTGCTGGCGGCGATGGTGCGCAACCATATGAGCTTGCACGACCTGTGCAGCGGCATGAAAATGTTCCCACAGCTGCTGGTTAACGTACGATACACAGCAGGTAGCGGCGATCCGCTGGAACATGAAAACGTGAAAGCGGTGATGGCGGAAGTGGAAGCGGCGCTGGGTAACCGTGGACGCGTCCTGCTGCGTAAGTCTGGTACCGAACCGTTAATTCGTGTGATGGTTGAAGGTGAAGACGAAGCGCAGGTGACTGAATTCGCCCACCGTATTGCCGATGCTGTGAAAGCGGCGTAATTCCGAAGAAAGTGAAAGCCGGAGTCTGAGACTCCGGTTTTTTTTTACTGTACGGCAAGCGGCTGTTTACGTCGGCGCTGCCAGAAGTAACCACCGACCATCAGTAGCACAAGGGCTGCCAGCCACGGCAGAACCGCCAGCAGATGCCCAGACCGGGCAAAGGTTAACGCAATCATCAGTAGCCAACCGCCCAGCATCGGAATCGCGGTACGCTTAACAATATCCACAGGCGAGACACCTGCAATCCCTGCGATAGCAATGATTACGCCGGCGATGGGCGATAACGTACGACCAATACCCGCAGAGATCTGGATAGGCAACATCATGACAGCGATATCGCTGCCGATATGACGGCTGATGTCCGGCACCATGGGTGCGAAGGAGAAAAATGCCGCATTCCCGGAGCCCATCAGCGCTGAAATTGCGAAGGTGATCAGGGTCATCAGCAGGATAATAGAGGCGGCGCTGAGGCCAAATTCACCGGAAAGCGACAACAGTGCGTCAACGGCGCCAATGGCTTTCAGTCCGGCGGAAAAGACTTCACCGGCGATAATCAGCGTCACGACGGTGGCAAAAACGCTACCCATGCTGTCAAAAACCTTTTGTACGCCAGCCATCACCTCACGCGCCTTGCGATGACGGCAGTACTCACAAACCAGCGTAATAGCGAGGCTTATCAGTACGGCGGTATCCAGCGTGATCTTGAGTGAGCTGAATATTAAATCGCTGCACACCAGCATCAATACCAGCGGCAGCATGGGCAGAAACAGCCAGGCGATAGGTGCGTCGGCTTCATCAGTCGCCGTTAATGTCTGCATTTGCTGAGCTGTATTGTCGCCACTTTCCCGACGGTCAAAAAAGCGTTGCACAACAATATGCAGTAGGGCGATGAAAAGAATGACGGGTACAACGATCGGCAACTGATCCTGCACGAAATAGTTCACGACCTCGATGCCTGCAGTTTTGGCGGCGAGAACAGAGTTGCCGGAACCGGGGCCAAACTCAACCGCACAGGTACTGGCGATAACGGCGGCAACCGCGGCGCGGCTACAGCCAAGACGGGTAAGCAATGGGTAAAGCGTCGCCATCAACAGCAGACCCAATCCGGTGGCGCTGCTGATAAACAGCGACAGGAATTGACCCAGTAGCAGTGCCAGCCCCAGCAGCAGATAAGGCGAGTTCAGGCGTTGCAAAGGACGAGATGTCACCCGAACCAGTACCTGGCTTGCGCCAATGGCCGACATATAGGTGGCAAAACCACCAATCAGCATAATTTGCAGACCGAGGCCGCCGAGACGCACGCTCAGGGTATCGCGAATAAACTCAAAGGCGTCAAAGGGGCCAAATCCAGTGCTCTTTTTCACCAGGCCACTGAGTGAGGTCATTCCGCTAAAATGCGCGATAAGCAACAGCACAATCCCGGTCAATAACAGTACCGACTGGGGGTGATATTTTTTGAGGATTAGACGTCCGGCAAAAATGATGGCGATTAGCGCCAGCAGTAACGACATTCTTGCCCCCTTACTCGAAGTTGCCGGTAACCAGGCACTCGCCATCCCGCAGCAACGGTTTACCCGCGGCAAACAGATGGGCCAGCGAGAGGTCATCATTGAGTACACAGATATCAGCACGTTCTCCGGCGCAGAGCACGCCCCCGGAAATACCCAGCGAGCGCGCAACGTTTGCCGTCAGCATCGCGATGGCCTGTGGCACCGGAATCCCGACATCAATCAGGCGAGGAAGCAGGTTAAGATTGCCTGCGACCGGTGCTGCGCTTAAACCTTCAACGATACCCTGAGCGTTAAAGCGTGGAACGCTGCCATTGCCGTCAGAACTGATCGTGATGCGCTCCGCCGGAACCTGTGCTTCGAGTGCGTGGAGAATCGCTTGCTCCTGAGGCATAAAACGACTGCCACCTGACGTAACATCGATATGGCCGCCGCGATGGGCAAAAGCAATTGCCTGTTCGAACAAGGGCTCAGTTCTCGCAACATGCGTCGGTGAAATATGGTGAATCGGAATACCCGCATCACACAGCTCAATAAGTTGCGACATCCCTTCCGGCAGATTCCCCAAGTGCACATGCAGCAAGCCTTTTTTCCCTGCCAGCAGGGAAGCGACGCGAATATCGCTCACTATCCTCAGCAACTCCTGGAAAGAGGGGTAAGAGCCACGGTGATCGGCGAGGGCGATTTTTACACCAAGAATTGCCGGAATGAAGGCCATATCATCGCGGATGGATCGCGTAATAGTTGGGCTGGGAACGGCGTAGGCTCCCGTGTGCATAAACGCGCGTAATCCCTCAAGGTTGAGAGACTGCATTTTAGCGTAGAGGTCTTTGGGTGAACGAGAAATGGCATCGGTGCCTAACACGCCAACCACCGTGGTAATACCTGCCTGAATCAGATCGCGCAGCTTGACGGCGGGCGTCCGACTGGAAAATCCGGCTTCACCACCGCCACCGGTAAGATGAACATGCTGATCGATGATACCAGGGATAACCCATTTACCCCGACAATCGATGACCTCGTTGATGCCATCAAACAATGAAATATCTTTTTCTACCGCCACAATTCGGTCGGCATGAATGAGCAGGGAGCAGAGGCCTAAATCCTCAGGAGAAAAAACACGGGCATTGGTCAATAAAGTAAACATAGCGGTCCTGTCAAACGTCGAGGGTGAGAGTCGGCAGGTGAAACGAAATATTGTTGTTATGATGCCCACCATAAAGCCATTACTATAACTATGACTATTACCGATTTGTTATTGGAGGATGCGGTTATGGCATGGCGGAGAGCACAACGTGGATTGTAAGTGGCTGGAAGATTTTCTGGCCTTGAGCCAGCATGGAAACTACTCTCAGGCCGCGGCGCAGCGGCATATTACTCAACCTGCGTTGAGTCGGCGTATAAAGGCGCTGGAAGAGGTGCTGGGCGTACCTTTGTTTGACCGGACAACGACCCCCGTCACGCTGACGCGCTATGGTGAACGCTTTGAGCCTTATGCCCGGCATGTCCTCAGCACGTTAACAGAGGCACGTCATGAGCTGTCGGCGATGACGCCAGCAACGGATAACACGCTGGTGATGGTCAGCCTGCATACGCTGTCGGTGAATATCCTGCCGGATATGATCAACTACCTGCGACAGAGTGAGCCGCAGTTAAACTTTACGGTAAACGCCAGTATCCAGGGGATAGACAACCACTTCAATGCCCTGATGAACCGGCAAATTGATTTGCTGGTGACCTACGATTTACCGTCCGCGCAGCCTGGGCTGGAGATCGCTGGAGGGTTAAAACGTTCCCTATGGCGGTATGAGCGATTTATACCGGTTATTTCAGCCCAGTTGGCTGATGCGCTTAATGATCCGCATGCTCCGATTCCGTGGCTATGCTACAGCGACTACACCTTTGTCAGACGTATTATTGAGTCGGCAGAACAACGCGTCCGCCCACGGCTAAAAAAAGTATTTGAGAGTGGTTTAAGCGAAACGATACGAGAAATGGTACTGCGCCATATGGGAGTGGCCTGGTTACCTGAATCGATGGTGGCGGAAGAGTTGGTGAATCAGCAAATTATTCACTGCTGGCCAGAAAATACAGATCTGATTTGTGAAATCCCCGTTGTGGTATGGGCGAATCTTGAAGATCAACGTGCTGTTATGCAGAGATGCTGGGAGAAGTTGCTGCGTTTTTGATTGATATGGCGATTTTTTCCGCAGTTGATACAATGCTAACAAATTGCCCTTGCGAAGGTTATTCGCTTTGGTTAGTATTCACACCCGCTTCAGTGGGAAACAGTAAATATTCCCGCTTTAATGGTCGAAGCATTGTACGCGGCAACTCCGCAAGGAACAGGTTGATTATGCACGAAGCTCTTTTAGTAGTTTTCCTTATTGTGGCAATTGGCCTGGTAGGCTTGATCATGCTGCAGCAAGGCAAAGGCGCTGATATGGGAGCCTCTTTTGGCGCAGGCGCTTCTGGTACTCTGTTTGGTTCAAGTGGTTCTGGTAACTTCATGACCCGTATGACAGCTGTATTGGGAACCTTGTTCTTCATCATCAGTCTGGTGCTGGGTAACATGAACAGCAATAAGACCAATAAAGGAAGTGAGTGGGAAAATCTGAGCGCACCGGCGAAAACCGAGCAAACTCAGCCAGCTGCTCCGGCTCAGCCGACCAGCGATATCCCACGCTAAGTATTCTGTACCGAGGTGGTGGAATTGGTAGACACGCTACCTTGAGGTGGTAGTGCCCTAACGGGCTTGTGGGTTCGAGTCCCATCCTCGGTACCAAATTCCAAAAAAAAGACGCTGCAAAGCGTCTTTTTTTTCGTCTGTTATTTATGGCTGTCTGTAGGTCGGATAAGCGTAGCATCATCAGGCGTTGTAATAATGTCGGATGGCGGCGTAAACGCCTTATCCGACCTACAGACATCCTATATTCCGCGCATAAAAAAGGCCGCTTGCGCGGCCTTAAGATAGTGAATCTTTACTTCGCCTTATTTTCCAGATTCTCAACCTGCGGCAGGCCGGTTGCGGAAGAGGCGGTCAGCAGGCCAGACTGCGCATAGCCGAACAGCTTCTCGCGGGTATCGGTGATATCCAGGTTACGCATGGTCAACTGACCGATACGGTCGTCCGGAGAGAATACGGAGTCGCCTTTTTCCATCGTCAGACGTTCTGGTTTGTACGTCAGATTGTCAGACACGGTGTTGAGGATTGAGTAGTCATTACCACGACGCAGTTCCAGCGTGACTTCACCGGTAATCTGGCTGGCAACCCAACGCTGCAGACCGTCACGCAGCATCAGCGCCTGAGAGTCGAACCAGCGTCCCTGATACAGCAGACGACCAAGCTGGCGACCATGTGCGTGATACTGCTCGATGGTATCTTCGTTGTGAATACCGGTCAGCAGACGCTCGTAGGCGATATGCAGCAATGCCATCCCCGGGGCTTCGTAGATGCCACGGCTCTTTGCTTCAATGATACGGTTTTCAATCTGATCGCTCATACCCAGACCGTGACGGCCGCCGATACGGTTGGCTTCCAGCATCATCTCAACGTCGTCGCTGAAGGTTTTACCGTTCAGCGCAACCGGATGACCCTGTTCAAAACGAACGGTAACTTCTTCCGCAGGAATTTTGACGTTTTCGTCCCAGAATTTGACGCCCATGATCGGGTTAACAATCTTGACGCTGGAGTTCAGAAATTCCAGATCTTTAGCTTCGTGCGTTGCACCCAACATATTGGAGTCAGTGGAGTAGGCTTTCTCAACGGACATCTTGTAGTCGAAACCACAGGCAATCATAAATTCGGACATCTCATGGCGACCGCCGAGTTCATCGATAAAATCGGTATCCAGCCATGGTTTGTAAATCTGCAGTTCGGCGTTGGTCAGCAGACCGTAACGATAGAAACGTTCAATATCGTTACCTTTATAGGTGCTACCGTCGCCCCAGATGTTTACACCATCTTCTTTCATTGCGGCAACCAGCATGGTGCCGGTCACGGCACGGCCCAGCGGGGTGGTATTGAAGTAGGTCAGTCCGCCAGTGGTGTTGTGGAATGCTCCGCACTGAATGGCAGCGATCCCCTCGGCAACCAGCTGCTTACGGCAATCTACCAGGCGAGCATTCTCAGCACCATATTCCATTGCACGGCGAGGAATGGCGTCATAGTCATCCTCATCCGGCTGACCCAAATTCGCAGTATATGCATATGGGACAGCCCCTTTTTGTCGCATCCATAGCAGTGCTGCACTGGTGTCCAGGCCGCCGGAAAAAGCGATACCAATACGTTGACCTACCGGGAGATGCTTGAGAATCGTCGTCATAAAATAAAACCCTGCTTGATAGACTGATGAAGAGGTCGGCTTATTACGCTGATTGCATTTTTATGCAAAATAAATGAGTTTTCATTTAATCATCTTTTCTGGATGACAGGAAGAGTTTAGTGATAATTTCGTTAAATAACGGCGTGGGCGGCATATTTATCTTGCTGGGCTAGCGCTGGGCAGCATTCATTGATTTGCATAGTCGTAACAAGGTTGACATAACGCATAGTGAATCAATATACTGTGCGCAGATTTTACGTCCCGTCCTCGGTACCAAATCCCAGCAGTATTTGCATTTTTTACCCAAAACGAGTAAAATTTGCCACGTTTCAGGCGCGGGGTGGAGCAGCCTGGTAGCTCGTCGGGCTCATAACCCGAAGGTCGTCGGTTCAAATCCGGCCCCCGCAACCACTTTCCCTTAGAGTTCTTTTTCAAATATACTGTGAAGACTTAGGCCTTCGTAGCTGGATTTGAAAAAAATTCTTTCGGAAGGTTCTCCGAACCGCAGGTGCGGTTATAGGGTTCAGTTATCTAAAGCCCCGATTTATCGGGGTTTTTTGTTATCTGACTACAGAATAACTGGGCTTTAGGCCCTTTTTTTATGTCTTGGGGGTGGGCTTGTCCACATTAGAGCAAAAATTAACAGAGATGATTACAGCGCCAGTTGAAGCCCTGGGCTACGAACTGGTCGGCATCGAATTTATTCGTGGTCGCACATCCACACTGCGCATCTATATTGATAGTGAAGATGGCATCAATGTTGATGATTGTGCTGATGTGAGCCATCAGGTAAGCGCCGTGATGGATGTCGAAGACCCAATCACCGTTGCCTATAACCTTGAAGTCTCCTCTCCGGGTCTCGACCGTCCTCTGTTCACAGCTGAACACTACGTGCGTTTCCTGGGTGAAGAAGTCACGCTGGTTCTTCGTATGGCGGTACAAAACCGTCGTAAATGGCAGGGCGTTATCAAAGCGGTGGACGGTGAGATGATCACGGTCACAGTCGAAGGCAAAGATGAAGTGTTCGCGCTGAGTAATATCCAGAAGGCGAACCTGGTTCCCCACTTTTAACAGTCTGGATTGAGGTGAAAAGCCCGCGATGAACAAAGAAATTTTGGCTGTTGTTGAAGCCGTATCCAACGAAAAAGCGTTGCCACGCGAGAAAATTTTTGAAGCGCTGGAAAGTGCGCTGGCTACAGCAACAAAGAAAAAATATGAGCAAGAGATCGACGTTCGCGTAGAAATCGATCGTAAAAGCGGTGATTTCGATACCTTCCGTCGTTGGGTAATCGTAGAAGAAGTTACTCAGCCGACCAAAGAAATTACGCTGGAAGCGGCACGCTTCGAAGACGAAAGTCTGAACGTGGGCGAATATGTTGAAGATCAGATTGAATCTGTCACCTTTGACCGTATCACCACCCAGACCGCGAAGCAGGTTATCGTACAGAAAGTACGTGAAGCTGAACGCGCAATGGTTGTTGATCAGTTCCGCGAACACGAAGGCGAAATCGTCACCGGTGTGGTGAAGAAAGTAAACCGCGACAACATTTCTCTGGATCTGGGCAGTAATGCTGAAGCTGTGATCCTGCGTGAAGACATGCTGCCGCGTGAAAACTTCCGCCCTGGTGACCGTATTCGTGGCGTTCTGTACTCAGTTCGCCCGGAAGCGCGCGGTGCACAGCTGTTCGTAACCCGTTCCAAGCCGGAAATGCTGATTGAGCTGTTCCGCATTGAAGTGCCGGAAATCGGCGAAGAAGTTATCGAAATTAAAGCGGCTGCTCGCGATCCGGGATCGCGTGCGAAAATCGCCGTTAAGACCAACGACAAGCGTATTGATCCGGTCGGCGCCTGTGTTGGTATGCGCGGTGCGCGCGTTCAGGCGGTTTCTACCGAACTGGGCGGCGAGCGTATCGATATCGTCCTGTGGGATGATAACCCGGCGCAGTTCGTGATTAACGCAATGGCACCAGCAGACGTCGCTTCTATCGTGGTGGATGAAGACAAACACACCATGGATATCGCGGTTGAAGCCGGTAACCTGGCTCAGGCGATTGGACGTAATGGTCAGAACGTCCGCCTGGCTTCACAACTGAGCGGTTGGGAACTCAACGTGATGACCGTTGATGACCTGCAAGCGAAGCATCAGGCTGAAGCACATGCAGCCATCGATACCTTCACCAAATATCTCGATATCGATGAAGATTTCGCGACCGTTCTGGTGGAAGAAGGTTTTGCGACGCTGGAAGAACTGGCCTACGTGCCAATGAAAGAACTGCTGGAAATTGACGGCCTGGATGAACAGACCGTTGAAGCGCTGCGCGAGCGTGCTAAAAACGCACTGACCACTCTGGCACTGGCCCAGGAAGAAAGCCTCGGTGATAACAAACCGGCTGACGATCTGCTGAATCTGGAAGGATTGGATCGTGAGATGGCCTTCAAACTGGCGGCCCGTGGTGTTTGTACGCTGGAAGATCTCGCTGAACAGGGCATTGATGATCTGGCTGATATCGAAGGGTTGACCGACGAAAAAGCCGGTGAGCTGATTATGGCTGCCCGTAATATTTGCTGGTTCGGCGACGAAGCGTAATAAACTGTAGCAGGAAGGAACAGTATGACAGATGTAACCGTAAAAACGCTGGCAGCAGAGATACAGACTTCCGTAGATCGCCTGGTACAGCAATTTGCTGATGCCGGTATTCCGAAGTCTGCTGACGACTCTGTGTCCGCACAAGAGAAACAAACCTTACTGGCGCATTTGAACCGTGAAAACGGCTCAGCGCCGGATAAGTTGACATTGCAGCGTAAAACGCGCAGTACTCTCAATATTCCAGGTACCGGTGGAAAAAGCAAATCGGTACAAATCGAAGTCCGCAAGACACGCACCTTTGTGAAACGCGATCCGCAAGAGGCTGAACGCCTTGCCGCGGAAGAGCAGGCGCAGCGTGAAGCGGAAGAGCAAGCCCGTCGTGAGGCAGAAGAAGCTGCCAAACGCGAGGCGCAACAAAAAGCCGAACGTGAGGCCGCAGAACAAGCTAAGCGTGAAGCCGCTGATAAAGCGAAACGTGAAGCTGCGGAAAAAGACAAAGTGAGCAATCAACAGACCGACGATATGACTAAAACCGCCCAGGCCGAAAAAGCCCGCCGTGAAAATGAAGCCGCAGAACTGAAGCGTAAAGCGGAAGAAGAAGCACGTCGCAAGCTTGAAGAAGAAGCGCGCCGCGTAGCGGAAGAAGCTCGCCGTATGGCGGAAGAAAACGAGAAAAATGGTGTGAATAACGCTGAACCTGTCGAAGACACCAGTGATTATCACGTCACCACCTCTCAGCATGCTCGCCAGGCTGAAGACGAGAACGATCGTGAAGTTGAAGGCGGTCGTGGTCGTACTCGCAGCACTAAAGCAGCGCGTCCGGCGAAAAAAGGTAACAAACACGCTGAATCTAAAGCTGACCGTGAAGAAGCACGTGCAGCGGTTCGCGGCGGTAAAGGCGGTAAGCAGCGTAAAGGTTCCGCTCTGCAGCAGGGCTTCCAGAAGCCAGCTCAGGCCGTTAACCGTGACGTTGTGATCGGCGAAACCATCACCGTTGGCGATCTGGCGAACAAGATGGCGGTCAAAGGCTCTCAGGTCATCAAAGCGATGATGAAACTGGGCGCAATGGCGACCATCAACCAGGTCATCGACCAGGAAACCGCACAGCTGGTTGCCGAAGAGATGGGCCACAAAGTTATCCTGCGTCGTGAAAACGAGCTGGAAGAAGCAGTAATGAGCGACCGTGACACCGGCGCTGCGGCTGAACCGCGCGCACCGGTAGTGACCATCATGGGTCACGTTGACCACGGTAAAACGTCTCTGCTGGACTACATTCGTTCAACGAAAGTGGCCTCTGGCGAAGCGGGCGGCATTACTCAGCACATCGGTGCGTACCACGTTGAAACTGACAACGGTATGATCACCTTCCTGGACACCCCGGGTCACGCCGCGTTTACCTCCATGCGTGCTCGTGGTGCTCAGGCAACGGATATCGTTGTTCTGGTTGTTGCAGCAGACGACGGCGTGATGCCGCAGACTATCGAAGCTATCCAGCACGCGAAAGCGGCAGGTGTGCCGGTAGTTGTTGCAGTCAACAAAATCGATAAACCGGAAGCGGATCCAGATCGCGTTAAAAACGAACTGTCCCAGTACGGCATCATGCCGGAAGAGTGGGGCGGCGAGAGCCAGTTCGTTCACGTTTCTGCGAAAGCGGGTACCGGTATCGACGAACTGCTGGATGCTATCCTGCTGCAGGCCGAAGTACTGGAACTGAAAGCTGTGCGTAAAGGTATGGCGAGCGGTGCGGTTATCGAATCCTTCCTGGATAAAGGTCGTGGCCCGGTTGCTACCGTCCTGGTTCGCGAAGGTACCCTGAACAAGGGTGATATCGTTCTGTGTGGTTTCGAATACGGCCGCGTTCGTGCGATGCGTAACGAACTGGGTCAGGAAGTACTGGAAGCAGGTCCGTCCATTCCGGTGGAAATCCTCGGTCTGTCCGGTGTTCCGGCTGCGGGTGACGAAGTTACTGTTGTTCGTGACGAGAAGAAAGCGCGTGAAGTTGCACTGTACCGTCAGGGCAAATTCCGTGAAGTTAAACTGGCTCGTCAGCAGAAATCTAAACTTGAGAACATGTTCGCCAACATGACCGAAGGCGAAGTTCACGAAGTGAACATCGTGCTGAAGGCTGACGTACAGGGTTCTGTAGAAGCGATTTCCGACTCTTTACTGAAACTGTCTACCGACGAAGTAAAAGTGAAGATCATCGGTTCTGGCGTAGGTGGTATCACCGAAACCGACGCGACCCTGGCTGCGGCATCCAACGCGATTCTGGTTGGCTTCAACGTACGTGCTGATGCCTCTGCACGTAAAGTTATCGAATCAGAAAGCCTGGATCTGCGTTACTACTCCGTCATCTATCATCTGATCGACGAAGTGAAAGCTGCGATGAGCGGCATGCTGTCTCCGGAGCTGAAACAGCAGATCATTGGTCTGGCTGAAGTTCGTGATGTGTTCAAATCACCGAAATTCGGCGCTATCGCAGGCTGTATGGTTACCGAAGGCACGATTAAACGTCACAACCCAATCCGCGTACTGCGCGACAACGTGGTTATCTATGAAGGCGAGCTGGAATCCCTGCGCCGCTTCAAAGATGACGTTAACGAAGTCCGCAACGGTATGGAATGTGGTATCGGCGTTAAGAACTACAACGACGTTCGCGTTGGCGATATGATCGAAGTGTTCGAGATCATCGAGATCAAACGTACAATTGCTTAAGGTTGTTTGGGTGTAGGCCGGATAAGGCGTTTACGCCGACATCCGGCAATGTAATGCCTGATGGCTCTACGCTTATCAGGCCTACAGCCTAATCACCGAATTATTTTCAAAAGGGGCTGAATGCCCCTTTTTTGTCTGGAGAATTTATTATGGCGAAAGAATTTGGTCGCCCACAGCGTGTCGCGCAGGAGATGCAGAAAGAAATCGCACTCATCCTGCAACGCGAAATCAAAGACCCGCGTGTTGGCATGATGACCACCGTATCGGGTGTTGAGATGTCCCGTGATCTGGCATATGCCAAAGTATTCGTGACTTTCCTCAACGATCAGGACGAAGCTGCTGTGAAAAACGGCATTAAGGCACTGCAGGAAGCCTCTGGTTTTATCCGTTCTCTGCTGGGTAAAGCAATGCGTCTGCGTATCGTGCCTGAGCTGACTTTCTTCTACGACAACTCGTTGGTTGAAGGGATGCGCATGTCCAACCTGGTGACCAGCGTGGTGAAACATGACGATGAGCGTCGTGTGAACCCAGCGGACGACAGCAAGGAGGACTGATGAGTCGTCCTCGTCGTCGTGGTCGCGATATTCACGGTGTCCTGCTGCTGGATAAGCCGCAGGGCATGTCCAGCAATGACGTGCTGCAAAAAGTAAAGCGCATCTACAATGCCAACCGCGCGGGACATACCGGCGCGTTGGATCCGCTGGCGACAGGTATGCTGCCTATCTGCCTCGGTGAAGCGACAAAGTTTTCACAGTATTTGCTGGATTCTGACAAACGCTATCGCGTGGTTGCCCGTCTGGGCCAGCGTACTGACACTTCCGATGCCGATGGGCAGATCGTGCAGGAGCGTCCGGTAACCTTCACCGCAGAACAACTGGCGAGCGCGCTGGAGACTTTCCGCGGCGATATCGAGCAGATTCCGTCGATGTATTCGGCGCTGAAGTATCAGGGTAAGAAGCTGTACGAATATGCGCGTCAGGGCATTGAAGTGCCGCGTGAAGCGCGCCCGATTACCGTCTATGAGCTGCTGTTTATCCGTCACGAAGGTAACGAACTGGAGCTGGAAGTTCACTGCTCCAAAGGCACCTATATTCGTACCATCGTTGACGATCTCGGTGAGAAGCTGGGCTGCGGCGCGCACGTAACGTATCTGCGTCGTTTGACGGTCAGCAAGTATCCGGTGGATCGTATGGTCACGCTGGAACACCTGCGTGAGCTGGTCGAACAGGCAGAACAGCAGAACATTCCGGCGGCTCAGCTGCTTGATCCTTTGCTGATGCCAATGGATAGTCCGGCATCGGACTATCCTGTTGTTAATTTGCCTTTAACATCGTCGGTTTACTTTAAAAATGGTAATCCGGTACGGACGACAGGCGCCCCGCTGGAAGGGCTGGTACGCGTGACGGAAGGTGATGACGACAAGTTTATTGGCATGGGGGAGATGGACGATGAAGGTCGTGTCGCCCCCCGCCGCCTGGTGGTTGAGTATCCTGCATAGCGCTCTCTGTCTTGCGATAAAAGGGCGCTGCGAGTAGAATACTGCCGCTTAACGTCGCGTGAATTGTTTAACAATCTGCGTGGCGTATACACAAAATCATTCGAGCTGCATCAAGGCGGCAAGTCTGAGGATCCTCAGGAGCTTACTTAGGTAAGTGACTGAGGTGAGCGGACGCAGCCAACGCAGAGTCAGTTTGAAGGATAAAGTGTATACACTGGGATAGCTGAATTAGAGATCGGCATCCTTTCATTCTTATCACTTTGGAGTTTTAAAATGTCTCTAAGTACTGAAGCTACCGCTAAAATCGTTTCTGAGTTTGGTCGTGATGCAAACGACACCGGTTCTACCGATGTTCAGGTTGCTCTGTTGACTGCACAGATTAACCACCTGCAGGGCCACTTTGCAGAGCACAAAAAAGATCACCACAGCCGTCGTGGTCTGCTGCGCATGGTTTCTCAGCGTCGTAAACTGCTCGACTACCTGAAACGTAAAGATGTTGCACGTTACACCGCGCTGATCGAGCGTCTGGGCCTGCGTCGCTAATTCTTTCGAGTTTCAGAAAGAGGGGGCCTTCATGGCCCCTTTTTTCCAGCAGATGGCAGCAATTCGCTGGAAACTAATGTATTGTTGCTATGAATGATCTTCCGTTGCAGAGGTTCGCGCGGCTAATGAGAGGCTTTACTCATGCTTATGGGTTAGGGTTGTCATTAGTCGCGAGGATGCGCAGAAGATCGGGTATTAACGATGGCGCAAAAATGTGCCGTCAAAAAATAGAGAAAGGATATTATTTTGCTTAATCCGATCGTTCGTAAATTCCAGTACGGTCAGCATACCGTTACGCTGGAAACCGGCATGATGGCGCGTCAGGCGACTGCCGCTGTTATGGTTAGCATGGATGACACCGCGGTATTCGTTACCGTTGTTGGTCAGAAAAAAGCGAAACCAGGCCAGGACTTTTTCCCGCTGACCGTTAACTATCAGGAGCGTACCTACGCTGCTGGCCGTATCCCGGGTAGCTTCTTCCGTCGTGAAGGCCGTCCGAGCGAAGGCGAAACCCTGATCGCGCGTCTGATTGACCGCCCGGTTCGCCCGCTGTTCCCGGAAGGCTTCGTTAACGAAGTTCAGGTTATCGCGACCGTTGTTTCCGTTAACCCGCAGGTTAACCCGGACATCGTGGCAATGATTGGTGCATCTGCTGCGCTGACTCTGTCTGGTATCCCATTCAACGGCCCGATCGGTGCTGCACGTGTTGGTTACATCAATGACCAGTACGTACTGAACCCGACTCAGGACGAACTGAAAGAAAGCAAGCTGGACCTGGTTGTTGCAGGTACTGAAGCAGCCGTACTGATGGTTGAATCCGAAGCTGAACTGCTGAGCGAAGACCAGATGCTGGGCGCTGTTGTGTTCGGTCACGAACAGCAGCAGGTTGTGATTCAGGCGATCAACGAGCTGGCGAAAGAAGCTGGCAAACCGCGTTGGGACTGGCAGCCAGAAGCCGTCAACGAAGCGCTGAACGCACGCGTTGCCGCACTGGCAGAAGCTCGCTTGAGCGATGCTTACCGTATCACTGACAAACAAGAGCGTTATGCTCAGGTTGACGTGATCAAATCTGAAACCATCGCGACTCTGGTGGCTGAAGACGAAACCCTGGACGCTAACGAACTGGGTGAAATCCTGCACGCTATCGAGAAAAACGTTGTTCGTAGCCGCGTACTGGCAGGCGAGCCGCGCATCGATGGCCGTGAAAAAGACATGATCCGTGGCCTGGACGTGCGTACTGGCGTTCTGCCGCGTACCCACGGTTCCGCACTGTTCACCCGTGGCGAAACTCAGGCGCTGGTTACTGCGACCCTGGGCACCACGCGTGATGCGCAGAACCTCGACGAACTGATGGGCGAGCGTACTGACAACTTCCTGTTCCACTACAACTTCCCTCCGTACTGCGTAGGTGAAACCGGTATGGTCGGTTCTCCGAAGCGTCGTGAGATTGGTCACGGCCGTCTGGCGAAGCGTGGCGTACTGGCAGTAATGCCGGAACTGGATAAATTCCCGTACACCGTGCGTGTGGTTTCTGAAATCACCGAATCTAACGGTTCTTCTTCCATGGCTTCCGTATGTGGTGCTTCCCTGGCGCTGATGGACGCAGGTGTGCCGATCAAAGCCGCCGTTGCGGGTATCGCGATGGGTCTGGTGAAAGAAGGCGACAACTTTGTTGTTCTGTCTGACATCCTGGGCGACGAAGACCACCTGGGCGATATGGACTTCAAAGTGGCGGGTTCCCGCGACGGTATCTCTGCACTGCAGATGGATATCAAAATTGAAGGTATCACCAAAGAAATCATGCAGGTTGCTCTGAACCAGGCTAAAGGTGCGCGTCTGCACATCCTGGGTGTGATGGAACAAGCGATCAACGCTCCGCGCGGCGACATTTCTCAGTTCGCTCCGCGTATCCACACCATCAAGATCAGCCCGGACAAGATCAAAGATGTTATCGGTAAAGGCGGTTCTGTTATCCGTGCTCTGACCGAAGAAACCGGCACCACCATTGAAATCGAAGATGATGGTACCGTGAAGATTGCTGCGACCGACGGTGAGAAAGCGAAATATGCTATCCGTCGTATCGAAGAGATCACCGCAGAGATCGAAGTTGGCCGTATCTACAATGGTAAAGTGACCCGTATCGTTGACTTTGGCGCGTTCGTTGCCATCGGTGGCGGTAAAGAAGGTCTGGTACACATCTCTCAGATCGCTGACAAGCGCGTAGAGAAAGTGACCGACTACCTGCAGATGGGCCAGGAAGTACCGGTCAAAGTTCTGGAAGTTGATCGCCAGGGCCGTGTACGTCTGAGCATTAAAGAAGCAACTGAGCAGTCTCAGCCTGCAGGCGAACCGGAAGCTCCGGCAAGCCAGGGCGAGTAAGGTTGCCATTGCCCTCCGTGAAAGCGGAGGGCCTTTAACCCGGCAGGATGCCTTGTTAGCAACCGGGGAACCTGGACGTTCATTCAATCGTTGTCTTCGGGAGTGGGAAATGAAGCCTTTTTTGCGCTGGTGTTTCGTTGCGACAGCACTCACGCTGGCTGGATGCAGTAATTCCGCCTGGCGAAAGAGTGAAGTCCTCGCAGTACCATTGCAACCGACTTTGCAGCAGGAAGTGATTCTGGCACGTATGGAACAAATTCTTGCCAGTCGGGCTTTAACCGATGACGAACGCGCACAGCTTTTATATGAGCGCGGAGTGTTGTATGATAGTCTCGGTCTGAGGGCACTGGCGCGAAATGATTTTTCACAAGCGCTGGCAATCCGACCAGATATGCCTGAAGTATTCAATTACTTAGGTATATATTTAACGCAGGCAGGCAATTTTGATGCTGCCTATGAAGCGTTTGATTCTGTACTTGAGCTTGATCCAACTTACAACTACGCGCACTTAAATCGCGGTATCGCATTGTATTACGGCGGTCGCGACAAGTTAGCGCAAGATGATCTGCTAGCGTTTTATCAAGACGATCCCAATGATCCTTTCCGTAGTCTGTGGCTTTATCTTGCCGAGCAGAAGCTCGATGAGAAGCAGGCTAAAGAAGCGTTGAAACAACGCTTTGAGAAATCGGATAAAGAGCAATGGGGATGGAACATTGTCGAGTTCTACCTGGGCAACATTAGCGAAGCAACGCTGATGGAACGCCTGAAGGCGGACGCAACGGATAACACCTCGCTCGCTGAGCATCTCAGTGAAACCAACTTCTATTTAGGTAAGTACTACCTAAGTCTGGGGGATTTGGACAACGCTACGGCATTGTTCAAACTGGCGGTGGCTAACAACGTTCATAACTTTGTTGAGCACCGATACGCATTGTTGGAATTATCGCTCCTGGGCCAGGACCAAGATGACCTGGCAGAATCGGACCAGCAATAGCTGACGTACACATCAGCCCGTAATCTTTTTTGATTGCCATCACCTTCACGGGTGAGGGCGTTGTTGTTCGTTAATACACCTACTTTGAGCCGGTTCACACTTTTCAATGAAAATTGCAGATCAATTTCATGATGAGTTATGTAGACTGGCCGCCATTAATTTTGAGGCACACGTACTACATGGCTGAATTCGAAACCACTTTTGCAGATCTGGGCCTGAAGGCTCCTATCCTTGAAGCCCTTAACGATCTGGGTTACGAAAAACCATCTCCAATCCAGGCAGAGTGCATTCCGCATCTGCTGGGCGGCCGCGATGTTCTGGGTATGGCCCAGACAGGTAGCGGCAAAACTGCAGCGTTCTCTTTACCGCTGCTCAACAATCTTGATCCTGAGCTGAAGGCACCTCAGATTCTGGTGCTGGCACCGACCCGCGAACTGGCGGTTCAGGTAGCAGAAGCCATGACGGATTTCTCTAAACACATGCGCGGCGTGAACGTGGTTGCCCTGTACGGCGGCCAGCGTTATGACGTGCAATTACGTGCCCTGCGTCAGGGGCCACAGATCGTCGTCGGTACGCCGGGCCGTCTGCTGGATCACCTGAAGCGCGGTACTCTGGACCTCTCCAAACTGAGCGGTCTGGTACTGGACGAAGCTGACGAAATGCTGCGTATGGGCTTCATCGAAGACGTTGAAACCATCATGGCGCAGATCCCGGAAGGTCATCAGACCGCTCTGTTCTCTGCAACCATGCCGGAAGCGATTCGTCGTATTACCCGCCGCTTTATGAAAGAGCCGCAGGAAGTACGTATTCAGTCCAGTGTTACTACCCGTCCTGACATCAGCCAGAGCTACTGGACTGTGTGGGGCATGCGTAAAAATGAAGCGCTGGTGCGTTTCCTGGAAGCAGAAGACTTTGATGCGGCGATTATCTTCGTTCGCACCAAAAATGCGACCCTGGAAGTAGCAGAAGCGCTGGAGCGTAGCGGTTATAGCAGCGCTGCACTGAACGGCGACATGAACCAGTCCCTGCGTGAGCAGACTCTGGAGCGTCTGAAAGATGGTCGTCTGGATATTCTGATTGCCACCGACGTTGCGGCCCGTGGCCTGGACGTTGAGCGTATCAGCCTGGTTGTCAACTACGACATCCCGATGGATTCCGAGTCTTACGTTCACCGTATCGGCCGTACCGGTCGTGCGGGTCGTGCGGGTCGTGCGCTGCTGTTCGTTGAGAACCGCGAGCGTCGTCTGCTGCGTAACATCGAACGCACCATGAAGCTGACTATTCCGGAAGTAGAACTGCCGAACGCAGATCTGCTGGGCAAACGCCGTCTGGAAAAATTCGCCGCTAAAGTACAGCAGCAGCTGGAAAGTAGCGATCTGGATCAGTACCGTGCTCTGCTGGCGAAAATGCAGCCGGAAGAAGAGCTGGATATCGAAACGCTGGCAGCTGCACTGCTGAAAATGGCTCAGGGCGAACGTCCTCTGATCCTGCCGCCAGATGCGCCGATGCGTCCGAAACGCGAATTCCGCGACCGTGATGACCGTGGTCCGCGTGACCGCAACGATCGTGGCCCTCGTGACCGTAATGACCGTGGTGGTGAAGACCGTCCGCGTCGTGAACGTCGTGACGTTGGTGACATGCAGCTGTACCGCATTGAAGTGGGCCGTGATGACGGTGTTGAAGTTCGTCATATCGTTGGTGCGATTGCTAACGAAGGTGATATCAGCAGCCGTTACATCGGTAACATCAAGCTGTTTGCTTCCCACTCCACCATCGAACTGCCGAAAGGTATGCCGGGCGACGTGCTGCAGCACTTTACCCGTACTCGCATCCTGAACAAGCCGATGAACATGCAGCTGGTTGGCGATGCAGTTCCGCACACCGGTGGTGAGCGTCGTGGCGGTGGTCGTTTCAGCGGTGAGCGTCGTGAAGGCGGTCGCGGTGAAGGTCGTAACTTTAGCGGTGAACGTCGTGAAGGCGGTCGTGGCGATGGTCGTCGTTTCAGCGGCGAACGTCGTGAAGGCAACCGTGGTCCGCGTCGTGACGATTCTTCTGCTCCGCGCCGTGATGACTCTGCTGGTCGTCGTCGTTTCGGCGGTGATGCATAAGCCTTTTAGCTTTATAGCTGTAAAGTAAAATATACGGCCCCGATCTCAACAATCGGGGCTTTTTTTATTTCAATTGTACTCGTGTACTGGTACAGTGCAGCACATTGAGATGTAGTCACAAGATAAATGACTGGAGAGATGGCTAAATGGCAACACTAACCACCACCCAAACGTCACCTTCGCTGCTCGGCGGCGTGGTGATCATCGGCGGCACCATTATTGGCGCGGGGATGTTTTCTCTGCCAGTGGTCATGTCCGGGGCGTGGTTCTTCTGGTCAATGGCGGCGCTGATCTTTACCTGGTTCTGCATGCTGCACTCCGGGCTGATGATCCTTGAAGCTAACCTCAATTACCGCATTGGCTCCAGTTTTGACACCATCACGAAAGATCTGCTGGGCAAAGGCTGGAACGTGGTGAACGGCATCTCGATTGCTTTCGTTCTCTATATTCTGACCTACGCGTATATCTCGGCGAGCGGATCAATCCTGCACCACACCTTCTCGGAGATGTCGTTGAACGTTCCTGCACGTGCGGCAGGTCTTGGTTTTGCGCTGCTGGTGGCGTTTGTGGTGTGGTTAAGCACCAAAGCGGTGAGCCGCATGACGGCGATTGTGCTGGGTGCGAAGGTAATTACCTTTTTCCTGACTTTCGGCAGTTTATTAGGGCACGTTCAGCCCACAACGTTGTTTAACGTGGCGGAAAGCAACGCTTCGTATACGCCGTACCTGCTGATGACGCTGCCGTTCTGTCTGGCCTCATTCGGCTATCACGGCAATGTCCCGAGCCTGATGAAGTACTACGGCAAAGATCCGAAGACCATCGTTAAGTGTCTGGTTTACGGCACGCTGCTGGCGCTGGTGCTGTATACCGTGTGGTTACTGGGGACGATGGGTAATATCCCGCGTCCGGAATTTATTGGTATTGCACAGCAAGGCGGTAACATTGATGTGCTGGTACAGGCGCTGAGCGGTGTGTTAAATAGCCGCAGTCTGGATCTGCTGCTGGTGGTGTTCTCCAACTTTGCGGTGGCGAGTTCATTCCTCGGTGTTACGCTCGGTCTGTTTGACTATCTGGCGGATCTGTTTGGCTTTGATGACTCGGCAATGGGACGTTTCAAAACGGCATTGCTGACGTTTGTCCCGCCAATTATCGGTGGCTTGCTATGGCCGAACGGTTTCCTGTACGCCATTGGCTATGCAGGACTCGCGGCAACCATCTGGGCCGCCATTGTTCCGGCGCTGCTGGCCCGTAAATCTCGCGAGCGTTTCGGTAGCCCGAAATTCCGTGTCTGGGGCGGTAAGCCGATGATTGCGCTGATCCTGGTATTCGGTATCGGCAACGCGGTTATCCATATTCTCTCGAGCGTTAATTTGTTACCGGTTTATCAGTAAAACCGTTGCCCGGTGGCGCTACGCTTACCGGGCCTACATCACCGTGTAGGCCGGATAAGGCGTAGCCGCCATCCGGCACAAATAGTACTATCCCAACAATTCCTGCTTCACATCCATCGCCAAATCAAACGAATGTAGACGTGCCTGATGATCAAAAATCTGGCCGTTAACCATAATCTCATCGGCCTGGGTTTCACGCAAAATGGCGTCGAGACCATGTCGCACTTTTACCTTATCACCGACCAGCGACATGCTCAGCGCCTGTTGTACGCCGTACTGCTCAGAAGCGGACCACAGCTGATGCATATTCTCTACCGGCGGCGGTAGCTGGCCGGTTTCGCCACGACGCAGCTTCATAAATGCCTGCTGCATCGAGGTGAAAAGAAATTCGGCATCGCGATTGCTGTCGGCGGCAATAATGTTGATGCACACCATCGCATACGGTTTTGCCAGACGCGCTGAGGGCTTGAATTGGCTGCGATACAGATGCAGTGCCTGGTGCAGCATATCCGGAGCAAAGTGCGAGGCGAAGGCAAACGGCAGACCAAGCTGGGCCGCCAGTTGTGCGCTGTACAGGCTGGAGCCTAATAACCAGACGGGGATCTGCTCGCCGTAGCCGGGAACCGGACGTACATGGGGGTTAGGATCGCGGGCGTCGAACCAGTCCACCAGTTCAGCGACGTCGCGTGGGAAGTTATCGATATCACCGCTCATATGGCGGCGCAGTGCGCGCATGGTTGGCTGATCGCTGCCCGGTGCGCGACCAAGCCCGAGATCGATTCGTCCCGGATACAGCGTATTCAGGGTACCGAACTGCTCGGCGATCACCAGCGGCGAATGGTTAGGCAGCATCACGCCGCCAGACCCGAGATGCAGCGTGGTGGTATTAGCAGCCAGATAACCAATCAGCACTGAGGTAGCGGCGCTGGCGATGCCGGTCATGTTGTGATGTTCCGCCAGCCAATAGCGGTGGTAACCGCGTTTTTCGGCCAGTTGAGCGAGATCAAGCGAGTGTGTGAAGGCCTCTTTTGCCGAGGATCCTTCAGGGATCGGCGCCAGATCCAGCACCGAGAACGGAATAGTTTTGTCAGTCATAACGGCTCACTTTGTTACCGGTTAATCTTTTAATACTGCATTAAAGATTAGCGAATGTTGTTAACAAAGTGAGCTTTATACGGCGGGTACCGAATATAACATGCCCGATGGCGCTGCGCTTATCGGACCTACGGGATCGCTATTTGTAGGCCCGATAAGGCATTTATGCCGTATCCGGCTAGTCCTGCAGCTCCAGTCCAGCCAGTCGCTTCCAGTAGCCGTTACAGTCACTGTGGGCAGCAAGCGGTAATGGGGCACTGCCATTTTCATTGGCGCGGAAGGCGTCGAGCATGGCGAATGTTTCAGTGCCTGAAGGGGACAGACGCACAATATCAACCAGCCCCTGCATCGATGTCAGTTCGTTGCCGAGGTTGTAAACATAGCCGCTCATGGTCTGGATCCCGTTGAGGACAAAGACCTGCTGATTCTCCTGCGACAGCACATTGCGCCCGTTCGGATATTTTATGCAGCAGGTTTCACACTCGTCTTTTGGACGGTCTTCAGAGCGTGCGGTAAAGCAGCGGGCAGAGTACGCCAGCGGCAGATGCCCGTAGCTCAGCACCTCAACTTCAAACTGATTGCGAATACCCAGCTCATCACACTGGTTGAGCAGGTTTGCCAGCCAGTCGCGGGAAAGCTCTACCGGCATACACCAGCGCACCATGCCTTGTTTGAGCAGCATACGCAGGGTAACTGCGTTGTAGCAGTTGAGCGCATGCCCGGCGACAAACGGCAGCTTACGCTCGGCGCACATGTTTACCACCCCGAGATCGCTGGCTTCCAGCAGGAAGTCACCGTTTTCGACATAGCGCTTCAGCTCTCCCAGTTCAGAAGAGGCCTGCACCAGCGCCAGTGTTGACAGCACAACTTGTTTACCGCTGCCAGCGAGCGATTTCGCCATATCGAGCCAGTCGCCCACTTTGGTGGCGCGGCGTTTACTGCATACCGCTTCACCAAGATAGATAACGTCGGCCTGGCTTACGGCAGCCTGCTGATAAAAATCTTCCAGCGTTTCTTTCGGCCAGTACCACAGCACCGGCCCTAAGGAATATTTCATTGCTTCTCTCACTGCCATTTACGGTGATACGCGCCAAGCGTGGTCTGTGTGCCTTCGGACATTGAACCGAGCGTTTCCATCCACGCGGCCTGCGGGACGTAGTTTTGCGGGTCGGCCATACAGCGGTCGATCGCCTGACGCCACACTTTCGCCACCTGACTGACATAGGCCGGGCTGCGCTGACGTCCTTCGATTTTCACCGAGGCAATATTGGCTGCCAGTAGTTCCGGCAGCAGCTCCAGCGTGTTCAGGCTGGTGGGTTCTTCCAGCGCATGGTAACGCTCGCCGTCAACCAGATAGCGGCCTTTGCATAGCGTCGGATAACCGGCGTTTTCCCCGTCCTGATAGCGGTCGATCAGCACTTCATTCAGACGGGATTCCAGCCCTTGTTGGGTCTGCTGCCAGCGAACAAAACGCGCGGGAGAGCAGGCGCCAACCGTGTTAGGCGATTCACCCGTCAGGTAGGATGAAAGATAACACCGGCCTTCCGCCATAATGCACAGGCTACCGAAGGCGAACACTTCCAGGGGAACTGGCGTGACGCGAGCGAGCTGCTTCACCTGATGAATAGACAGCACGCGCGGCAGCACCACGCGGGCGACGTCAAAGTTGCGATGATAGAAATTAATTGCCTCTTCATTGGTTGCAGATGCCTGAACAGAGACATGGCGCTCAATATGCGGGTAGCGCTCTGCGGCATACTCAAGCATGGCGAGGTCGGCAAGGATCAGCGCATCTGCACCGAGTTGTGCTGCCATATCCACGGCACGTTGCCAGCGCGCGTAACCATCCGGGTGCGCAAAGGTGTTAATCGCAATGTGCAGCTTACGGCGGTGCTGATGGACAAAACTCACCGCTTCCTGCAATTTTTTCTCGGTAAAATTAAGGCCGGCGAAATGACGGGCGTTGGTATCATCTTTCAGCCCGATGTAGACAGCATCAGCGCCGTTCTCGATGGCCGCCTTAAGCGCCGGTAGGTTTCCGGCAGGGCAGAGCAGCTCCATAATTTATCCTGAACGTTGCGCCGTGATGGGCGCAGAAATGTTAACGAATGGGGATTTTAGTTAACCTTGCTGAGACAATTTTTGATTTGAGGCAGTTAAAGTCGTATTGGTGACACCAATAAAGAGGTAACAATTTCGCATCGAATTGTTGATTTATGCCGCTATGTCGTTTATTTGATATGGCAAAATAGCAGGACTATTGAAACAGGGAGTAAAGCTCGTGTTGGATAAACTGCGTTCACGCTTAGTACAATTTGGTCCTTCTCTGATGAGTGTACCAGTTAAACTGACGCCCTTTGCGCTGAAGCGCCAGGTTCTGGAGCAGGTCCTGAGCTGGCAGTTTAGTCAGGCGCTGGCCGATGGGGAGCTGGAGTTTCTCGAAGGTCGCTGGCTGAGCATTCATGTGCGTGACATTGACCTCAAATGGTATACCTCTGTTGAGAACGATAAACTTATCGTCAGCCAGAATGCAGATGCGGATGTGAGTTTTAGCGCCGATGCCAGCGATCTGCTGATGATCGTGGCCCGCAAGCAGGATCCGGATACGCTTTTCTTCCAGCGTCGTCTGGTGATTGAAGGTGATACAGAATTAGGGCTATACGTAAAAAATCTGATGGATGCCATCGAACTGGAGCAGATGCCTAAAGCGTTGCGCGTCATGCTGATGCAGTTGGCAGATTTTGTTGAGGCGGGGATGAAAACGTCGCCAGAAACCAAACAGACCTCGGTAGGTGAGCCATGCTGATTCGAGTTGAAATTCCCATTGATGCCCCTGGTATTGATGCGCTGCTGCGCCGTTCATTTGAGAGTGATGCGGAAGCGAAATTAGTGCACGACCTGCGTGAAGATGGTTTCTTAACGCTGGGTCTGGTTGCTACCGATGACGAAGGTCAGGTAGTGGGTTACGTCGCGTTCAGCCCAGTCGATGTTCAGGGTGAAGATCTGCAATGGGTCGGCATGGCGCCGCTCGCGGTGGATGAAAACTACCGGGGGCAGGGCCTGGCGCGTCAGCTGGTCTATGAAGGACTCGATTCACTGAACGAGTTTGGCTACGCAGCTGTGGTTACGCTGGGGGATCCGGCCCTGTACAGCCGCTTTGGCTTTGAGCTGGCGGCCCATCATGATCTGCGTTGCCGCTGGCCGGGCACCGAAAGCGCGTTCCAGGTTCATCGCCTGGCGGACGATGCGCTGGAAGGCGTGACGGGCCTTGTGGAATACCACGACCACTTCAATCGTTTTTAAGCTCCGGGGTTTGCAGGCTGCTCAGTAGCGCCTCAAGCCCTTCGCCTTCGACAAGGCGCTCTTTCTGCCGCTTGGTGAGCTGTTTGACGCGATACTCTATGCGCAGGGCCAGTGAACGGTCGCCAACCTGCGCCGCAAATGCCAACGTGAGTTCCCCCTTTCCGCGTAGCGCCTTCGCGCCTTTCCCACTTTGATGCTGCTTATAGCGGCGCTGCACATCGGTGGTTATTCCGGTGTATAAGGCGTTGTCTGCGGTACGGATCAGGTACAGATACCAGGGTGTCATTGTCACCATCGACGTGATAATTTTCAGGCCTACAGTATAAAAGAGAACAGAAATGGAAACACTGACTGCGGTGTCTCGCTGGCTGGCAAAACAGCACGTCGTGACCTGGTGCGTACACCATGAAGGTGAATTGTGGTGCGCCAATGCGTTTTACCTGTTTGATGCGCAGAAGATGGTGTTCTATGTGCTGACTGAAGAGAAAACGCGTCATGCGCAGATGTCCGGACCCCGCGCGCCGATTGCCGGTACAGTAAACGGTCAGCCTAAAACCGTCGCTCTGATTCGTGGCGTACAGTTTAAAGGGGAAATCCGGCGTCTTGAGGGGCAGGAGAGCGAAGACGCGCGTAAAGCCTACAACCGCCGTTTCCCCGTTGCCAGAATGCTGCCAGCGCCCGTATGGGAGATTCGACTGGATGAAGTCAAATTTACGGACAACACGCTGGGCTTCGGTAAAAAGATGCACTGGCTGCGTGATCTATAGTTAGAAGAGTGATTGAAGACCCTGGGGAAGATAAGCGATGAGTCAGGTGTTAATAACAGGTGCCACGGGGCTGGTGGGCGGACATTTGCTGCGTATGCTGCTCAATGAACCCCGGGTCAATGCCATCACGGCACCAACGCGTCGACCGCTGGCTGATACGGTTGGTATCTATAACCCCCATGATCCGCAGCTAACCGATGCTCTGGCGCAGGTCACCGATCCGGTCGATATTGTCTTTTGTTGTTTGGGGACTACCCGGCGTGAAGCGGGCAGCAAAGAGGCGTTTATCCATGCTGACTATACGCTGGTGGTAGATACGGCCCTGACGGGACGTAGGTTAGGCGCCCAGCATATGCTGGTAGTGAGTTCGATGGGTGCCAATGCGAATTCACCGTTTTTTTATAATCGGGTGAAAGGTGAAATGGAGCAGGCGCTGATCGCGCAGAATTGGCCACGGCTGACGATTGTCCGGCCTTCAATGCTCCTGGGTGATAGGGACAAGCAGCGGACGAATGAGATGTTTTTAGCGCCGTTGTTCAGGCTGCTGCCGGGTAACTGGAAGTCGATTGAAGCGCGCGATGTTGCTCGGGCAATGCTGGCAGAAGCGCTGGCGCCTGGGCATGAAGGGGTTTCGATCCTGACCTCTTCTGAGCTACGCGAAAGGGCTAAATAAAAAAATGCCGGATGGCGCTGACGCTTATCCGGCCTACAAACGATTACGTTCTATAGGCCGGATAAGATGCCATTTACAGGCGTGTTACTTAATAAACGTAAAGGCTGTCGTGACGCGTTTCACGCCGCTTACCCGGCTGGCGATATCCGCCGCCGCCTTCGCTTCACGCTCGGTCACCAGACCTAACAGGAACACTTCCCCGTTCTCAGTCGTTACTTTCACGTTAGAGGATTTCACCTGATCGCTGGTCAGTAACTGGGAACGTACTTTGGTGGTTATCCAGGTATCGTTGGACGCATCGCCCAGACCAATTGGCTGGCCCTGACGGATCTCATTAAAGACCTCAGTCGTTCCTTCTACACCCATCGCAATCTGTTTTGCCCGCGCAGACAGTTCGCTATTTGGCGACTGACCTACCAGCAGCACTTTACCCTGATAAGCGCTCACGTTGATTCGCGCTTCTTTCTTGATTTGGGCATCTTTCGACAACGCCGTATTGACGCGTAATTCCAGGGTTCCGTCATCTACCTGGGTGCCGACGCTGCGAGGATCCGTCGCGGCTTTAGTCCCGACAGCTGCAGTTCCAACAACGGCGGCAGCGACACAGCCTTGCAGCAGCAGTGCAGCGATAATCACAGCAAGCGGCGAAAATGCCTTCATGTGTACTCCTTAATCATCCTGGTGAGGGAAAAGCGTGTTATCGATAAGATCGCAAAGGCAGTTGACCGTCAGCATGTGCATTTCCTGAACGCGGGCGCTGTGGTGTGAGGGAATACGGATTTCAACATCCTGTGGCCCCAGTAATCCGGCCAGTTCCCCTCCGTCATACCCGGTCAGCGCGACGATTGTCATGTCGCGTGTCACGGCGGCTTCAACGGCTTTTACGATATCGCGGCTATTACCACGCGTAGAGATTGCCAGCAGAACATCACCTGCATGTCCCAGCGCACGGACTTGTTTTGCATAAACTTCGTCGTGCAGGCGATCGTTGGCAATCGCAGTTAAGACCACATTATCAGTATTTAGTGCAATCGCAGGTAAACTTGGGCGTTCTGTTTCAAAACGATTGATCATGCTGGCAGCAAAATGCTGTGCGTTGGCAGCGGACGTCCCATTACCACAACAGAGAATTTTGTTGCCATTGAGCAGGGACTGAACCAGCGTCATGGCGGCACGGGAGATTGCATCCGGAAGTGCTTCAGCCGCAGCTATCTGAGTTTGAATGCTTTCTGTAAAGCAGACTTTAATTCTATCTAACACGCTAATCCTTAAGAACCAGGCTCTGAATCTTCAACTATGAGCGGTCGTTGAACGCGTCCTTAAACCACTCAACATCATTTCCGGTGAAGGCTAACACATCGAACCGGCAATCCACAGTATCAAAACTCCCATTGTGGCGCGCAAGCCACAAGCGGGCGGTCTGTAATAATTTGTGTTGTTTGCTCCGGGTCACACTCGCCGCCGCACTGCCGAACTGTGCTGAGCGTCGGTAGCGAACCTCAACAAATACGGTGGTGTTGCCTTCACGCATTATCAAGTCGATTTCGCCGCCACGTTCACGCACGTTGGCGGCGATAAAATGCAGTCCCTTGCTCAGCAGCCAGTCACGCGCGGTGGATTCCCACGCGTCACCGGTCTGTTTACTCGTTAACTGGCGGGGACGACTTGTCCTTGCTGGTATTTGAGCCATGATAACTTCCTGTTAATCACACAATCCTGCGTTGCGGTTAAGGCCCCGGTATTGCCGTTAATTTCGAAACCCTGCACCTGACGCATTTGCGAGAAGTGGTTGGCAAGCGACCAGGCATCGACACCCATGGCATACATACGCGCCAGCGAGTAGTCGTTACGAACCGCGCCAAGCGCCTGCTGCATGAGAGGCGCGTTAGCGCCTGCCAGCATCGGAATTTCGCTGTACTGCAAGCCTTCCATCTCCAGACGGAAATCCGGGCCGGCAGTGCCCTGCGCACTACGAGAGCTGGCGTACAGTGTTGCTCCGCTCTGGCTGCCGTTGCGCATGGCGATCATCGGCTTAATAAATGCAATTTCTTCCGGCGTCGCCAGAATATACACGGCATCAACACGACCGCTGCCGCCGGTGATTTGCGCATCGGTAGGTGCTGCCGGGATGGTCAGACCGCCAATCGTCACGCCGGGTTGGGCTGGCACAGAGGAGGCCACCGGGCTGCCTGTCAGGGAAATCCCCGAGCCGCCGTTGACGCCCATTTTAAGTTCAGCGGTGGAGCCGAACTTCTGCTGCAATACCACGCCGCCACCCAGTTTTTGCCATTCCTGTGCAAAGGCGTTGGCAACGCGATCGCCTAATGAACTCCGTGGAATCAACAACAGCGGCGTCTGTTTTCCCTGATCGCGGATGTGGCGTGCGGCGTCGCGCGCTTCATCTTCTGGCGACAGGGCGAAGTAGCAGACGTTCGGCAGATTTTTCACCGACTCCGGCTGGTTAAGCGCCAGGACGTTCAATGGCGTGTTGCTTTTCATCAGCTCTTCAACATTGTTCTTCAACAGCGGGCCAACCACGATGCTGGCGCCATCCTGCTGTACCTGAGTCAGGATCTGGTTCAGCGGCTGTGATGAAGTGTCGTAGATTTTCAGCTCAGCGGATGGATTCGCCGGTGCGCTGGTGGTTGTTGGCTGAGCTGGTGCTGCGGGCTGCACAGCAGGGGTTTCTGGCTGGGCCGGCGTCTCGTTGGTCAGATCGCTTACTGACGCCTGAGAAGGGCTGGCAACGCCGTCAGTTGTTTGCGGCTGTTCCGTGGTTGTCGCGGCAGCTGGAACTGCGGCAGGAGCGACAGCAACAGGGTCTGCTACGGGTTGCGTGCCCAAATTTTTCGCAGCTTCAAAGCCTTGCTGAATAGTCCGGCCAAATACAGCGGCCTGACCGTTCAGTGGTAACAGCAGGGCGATTTTGCTGGTGGAGGCGGGCTTAAAGCTCTGCACGTTAACCAACTGTGTTGGTAACAGTTTTGCCCCTGGGTTTTGCGGATAACGTTTCTGCCAGTCCGCAATACCGGCTTTCATCATGTCCGGATCGTTACGGTTATCGAACCAGACGCGTTGAAGATCCAACCAGCCTTGCAGCACATTTTCATCAGCATTGATGACCAGCGCCTGCGCTTGCTCCTGGGTCATGGACGACAGCGCCTGCCAGGTGGCGTCCATATTTTTCTGCTTAGCATTCGCGGCCAGCAGCGGTTCCTGGGCGATCAGGGCGCGCAGCAGCGTCAGAGATGGGCGACCCTGGTTGACGTCGATTTGCGCCTGCCAGTAGCGTGCCTGTTGGTTTTGATCGAAATCGGCGGGAGTTAACTTATCCAGCAGGGCCTGTGCGCCAGCGACATCTTTCTGCGCGAGCTTAATCTCGACGGCCAGCAGTGACTGCTCACGCTGCTGGGTATCGCTTAGCTTCTGCGGTAGCTGGTTAAACAGTTCGATTGCCTGCTGGCTCTTGCCTTCTTTCAGCAGTGCACGAATGGCGAGTAATTGCCAGTTGGTCTTGCTATCATCTGAGCTTTGCTGCATTTGTTGCAGATAAAAGCCGGAATCAGCCTGCGCAGTGCCCTGCATATGGGCTGCACTCTGGTCTGGCGCCTGGGTGCCACAGCCTGCGAAAATCAGTGCTGCCAGAATGACTGGTAGCGCGCGTGCGGCTTTCAAACGAGAAAATGTTGAGGGTACCATACTGTATCCAGTGATATTTTTTTACTCAATGCTCAATATTAAATCGGCAATACGGACGACACAATGAAACAACACGAATCGGCGGATAATTCTCAAGGCCAACTCTTTATTGTACCTACTCCTATAGGAAATTTGGCTGATATTACCCAACGAGCGCTCGAAGTTTTACAAGCCGTTGATTTGATTGCCGCTGAAGACACTCGTCATACAGGATTATTGTTACAACACTTCGCGATTAACGCGCGTCTGTTCGCGCTACATGACCACAACGAGCAGCAAAAGGCCGAAACGCTGGTCGCGAAGCTCAAAGAAGGACAAAACATTGCGCTGGTTTCCGATGCCGGAACGCCGCTGATTAACGATCCTGGCTACCATCTGGTGCGTACCTGTCGCGAAGCGGGGATCCGCGTTGTTCCTCTGCCTGGTCCTTGTGCGGCGATTGCTGCCCTGAGCGCTGCAGGCCTGCCTTCAGACCGTTTTTGCTATGAAGGATTTCTGCCTGCCAAATCGAAAGGGCGTCGTGATGCGATGAAAGCCATTGAGGCCGAGCCGCGTACGCTTATTTTTTATGAATCTACCCACCGCTTGCTGGATAGCCTGGAAGACATGGTTGCCGTGTGGGGCGAATCCCGTTACGTGGTGCTGGCGCGCGAGCTGACCAAAACCTGGGAAACTATTCACGGTGCACCGGTCGGTGAATTGCTGGCGTGGGTCAAGGAAGATGAAAACCGTCGTAAAGGTGAAATGGTGCTGATTGTCGAAGGGCATAAAGCGCAGGAAGACGACCTTCCTGCCGATGCGCTGCGTACGTTGGCCTTATTGCAGGCAGAACTGCCGCTGAAAAAGGCCGCCGCGCTGGCTGCTGAAATCCATGGCGTGAAAAAAAATGCGTTGTATAAGCACGCGCTGGAACAGCAGGGAGAGTAAAAGTGAGCACCTACCAACCGCCTTTCGTGGTCACTCCATTGATCCTCATCCAGGTCATTGAAATTGGTGAGTTGATGGGGCATTGGGCTGCGATGGCTGGTAGGGCATCTCCTCTTTATCTCTGCTTTGCAGGAGGGATTGGGAAAACCATCAGCCTTGTCGGAAGAAATGTCGGCTGATTTACTGGATATAGACAAACGCATTCTACAAATATTGTCGAATCAGCCGAGCAGATCCGCCAAAGGTATCGCTAATGAGTGTGAAATCTCAGTCCGGACCGTAGAACGCTATCTGAAAGCGTTGCAGCTAAAAGGTAAACTGCAACGCGTTGGCGCGACAAAAGGGGAGATGTGGCGGGTAATTTAAACGACCAGCAGTTCAACGCCTGTTTTGGCCAGCGCTGATTTATCCTGTTTGCTGATACTGTCGTCGGTTATTACGCAGTTAATCTTTTCCATTGGCAGCACCTGATTAAAACCACGTCGATTAAATTTTGTCGCGTCCAGTACGGCAATGACCTTATGTGCTGCCGCCGCCATCACGCTACTAATCGAATAACCTTCGTTGAAGGTCGTGATACCGTTAGTAGCATCAATCCCGTCAGCGCCCACGAACATCAGGTCAGCGCTTATTCCTTGTAGGGAACGTTCAGCGATAGTGCCATGCATTGAATGCGTTTTGTGGCGCACAGTGCCGCCGCAGACGACCAGCGTAATGTCTTTGTTTTCCGATAACGTGAACGCGGCAGGCAGGCTATTGGTAATAACGGTGATATTACTTTTTCGGTTTAGCGCTTCAGCAATCAATAAGGTGGTGCTTCCGCTATCCAGAATTACGGTCATTCCTTCCTCAACCATTGCCGTTGCGGCCTGGGCAATCCGTTTTTTGGGATCGCTGGCAAGCTGATACCGATCTTCTAATAACACTTCCTGATTGTCACCTTCAGCCAGATGGCTTCCTGGTTTTGCCGCACCGCCGTGAAAACGGGTGACCAGACCCTTCTCTTCTAATAACCGTAGGTCGGCGCGAATGGTTACTTCAGAAATACCAAAGGTATTCGAAAGGTCCATTACCAGTACGCTGCCTTGCGTGTTAATCAGGTCGACAATTTTATTCCTTCTCTCAAATGAGTTCATATTGATTTGCCTGATAATTTAATTATCACTAGTTTAATCGAAGGATTGCGAAAGGTGAACGCTAAATTTCGAAAGTAAATGTGAGCCAGCGCAGGTTGCTGGCTCATGGGTTCAGGATAGTTTGAGTAGAATTTTTCCTTGCATCGGCGCGCCGTGGAGTGACTTGACGGCGCTGGCAAAGCTTTCGGCATCGCCAGTGTGAGCAATTAACGGCTCAAGCTGTAGGCGTTTTTCCGTCAATAAACGGGCAGCGGTTTCCCACTCTTCTCCAGGCCATGGGCTGGAATAGTTCATCCAACTGCCAAGAATGGTTAATTCTTTACGTAATATTTGCCCAAAGACACCTGAAGCAAGCGTCAGATCGTGATGCAATGTGCCGACTAACGCTAGTTGAGCACGAGGGCCTGCAATCTCAATCGACAGCGTCACAGTTTGCGGGGTTCCCGCTGTTTCCAGCACGAGTTGGTCAAACTGAATATTTTCCAGGCCCGCGTGGATCTCAGCCGCACTCATCTCACGACTATTAAACACATGGGTTGCCCCCAGTTCTTTTGCTAATGCCAGCTTTTGCGGGTTGATATCAATCGCCGTGATACTTTTTGCACCGAGTTCACGGGCACATTGCATTGCCAGCAAACCGATAGTACCAGCACCAACGATAATCACATTTTTCCCTTCGCATCCCTGAGCCAGATGAAAAGCATGCAGACCGACGGTAATCGGTTCAATGAATGCGCCATCATCAATCGGCATATCTGAAGGCAGGCGGAACAGGTTGGCGCGTTTTACAACCACATATTCTGCGTTCCCGCCTTCGCTTCGTGAACCGACAAACTGATATTGTTTACATAACGAGAAGTATCCCCGCTCGCACTGAGGGCAATGAAAGCAGGGAAGCAGCGGTACGCAGGCCACGGCATCACCGGGTTGTAAGTCGGTTACGCTTGCGCCGTAGGACTCAACATAACCACTGAACTCATGCCCGAGCGTGATTGGATAAAAGTGCGCACCATGATTGAAGATACGGGGAATGTCTGAGCCGCAAAGCCCTGAACTGACCACTTTGACCAATACATCTTCATCAGTTTGCAGTTGTGGTATGGGACGTTCTTCAACGCGTACGTCGCCCTCAGCGTGAATAACCACTGATTTCATAAGTGTCTCCAGAAATGTGAAGGGGAGCAAATGCTCCCCAGAAATTAAGATGCGGTCTGGCTTTCCGTTATGGCTGCCGCTTTTTCAGCCGCCACGAAATTACGTGCCCGACGCCAGGTCAGCAATACACCCAACAGGTATATAGCAGCGATGATGATGAAGCCCACCACGTTCTGCCAGGTGAAGAGCTGGATTAGCAGCCAGGTGATTGGGGAGCCGCCCTGATCCATTGAGGCCACCATGCCACCGGCTTTCAATGCGCCTGCATTAGCGGCAAGCTGGGTATGTAAACCAATAGTTTGTGTGGCTATCCACAGGGTGATACCCATAATGATGACGCCAGAGATCAGCGTGCGGAACAGGTTCCCCTGATGAACGGCTACCGCCATGGCGACAAAGAAACCAATGGTCGCGAGATCGCCGAATGGCAGAACCTGGTTTCCGGGTACCAGAACAGCAATCAGAATGGTCAGCGGGATAAAGATTAGACTGGCGGAAACCACCGACGTATGGCCGAGCAGTAGTGCAGGATCCAGACCGATTAAGAACTCCTGTCCGCCAAATTTTGCCTGCAGGCGTTTACGGGCATGTTTAGCAATAGGAGTCAGGCCATCCATAATCGGTTTAATGACACGCGGCATGAGCAACATAACGGCAGCCGTTTTCACCGCCAGTTGCAGCACAGCTTTAACGTCATATCCAGCCAGCATGCCGATCACTAATCCCATCACAAAACCGACGGTTACAGGTTCGCCGAAGGGTCCGAAGCGTTTTTGGACATCATCCGCGCTGAAATGAATGCGGTTCAGTCCGGGGATTTTTTCAATGATCGTATCAACCAGGACAGCTATCGGGCCCAGGTATGCCGAGGAACCGTGTGGAATGGCAATGCCTTCCAGGCCAAAAAAGTCGCGCGTGTCTTTGGCAAACCAGTCACCCAGTTTATAGACGAAGGCGGCATGAACAACCACGCCGAGAATGCCCAGCCAGTATGAGCCGGTCGCCAGATGCAACATGGCACCGGTAAACGTCATATGCCAGATATTCCAGATGTCGACGTTCACCACACGGGTCATGCGGGTAACCAGCATCAGGATATTCACCCCAATGGCGACTGGAATCGCAATTAACGCAATTTGCGAAGCCCAGGTCATTGGTGATGAGCCAGGCCAACCGACATCGATGACATGCAGGTTGATTTGAAATTGTTCTGCCATTGCTTTTGCGGCAGGGCCAATAGAGTCCAGCATCAGGCCGATCACCAGACCGATACCGACGAAGCCAATCCCGATATGCAAACCTGATTTAAAACAATCCCCGAGCTTCATTCCCAGCAATTTTGAGAAGATGATGATCACTAACGGCAGCATAACCGTTGGACCTAAGTCGAGGATATAACGCATTATTTCGCTAAACATGGCGTTACCCCACGAGGATAGTCAGTATTTTTTGCTGTAATGCTTCGATACCCACACCTGAAACAAAAGGCATGCCGTGGACCACTGGGATATCGCCAAACGTACGGTCAACGCGGGCGGTGGTACAGATAAGATCCGCTCCATCCATATAGGTTTCGATTTCTGTTACCCGACATTGAACCAGGTCGAGTTGGATATTGTTGGCTTCACAGAGTTCTTTAATTTCTTCTGCCGCCATTGTTGAAGTTGCTACAGCACCGCCACAGGCCACAATTACTTTACGTTTCATAGGGTATTCCTTTTATTATCAGTTTTTTATCAAGCCTGTGCGCAGGGCTCAGACTCAAGGATTTTTTCCCGAAAGAGCATGGCCAGTTCTGCATCAGGCGCATTCAGCAATGCTTCAATGGTGTTCGGGTTTTGTAGCTCACTAAACAGACGACGCAGGAGCTTCAGCTGCGCAGTCGGGTTCTCAACGATTAAGGCGATAATTAAAGAGACGGCTATCTCTTCGTCATCATCTGCTTGTTGAAAGTTGACCGCTGTATCCGGGCGAATCAGATAGATAGCAGGGGATATCGCATGCACAGCTTCACAATGTGGAATCGCAACGGCATGACGTTCCAGCGCTATTCCGGTTGGAAAAGTTGCTTCACGCTCAATCAGGGCCTGCGGATAGCTTTCATACACGACCCCTTTGGCCAGCATCTCCTCCCCAATATGTGTCAGCGCATGCTGACACGAGCTAAAGTTAATTCCTGTTCGAACAAAAAGTTGGCTCATATATTCTCCAGATTTCAGGCAATTACTGGTGCGCAACCAAAGCGATAGGCGCGCAGAACGTCCTGGATTTTGTCGATAATCAGATTGTGTGGTGTGGCGGTTAACGTCCCTTCAGTCAGGCGTTCAAATTGCACGGGCATAAACTGGCTAATGAGTCCCAGTGGTAAAGCGATGTCATTAAGGTTGGTGATTAATTTCTCTACACTTTGACGAATGCGGGGATGCGGCCAGTAGTAACGAATACGGTCGGAGAGGCTGAAGTGAATATCGACCATCGCCTGGCTCCAGGTTGGGCGATAATATTTTTTCCAGTAGTCCGGTTCATTCAACATTACTTCGTCAATTACTTCCAGAACCCGGCTCCGTTGTTCTGGGGAGATCAGTTCATTTTCCATTTGCGCAAGAGCAAAAATAGCTTCGCGCAGGGCAAAGGTGAGTGCCGGACCCACTTTCAATATTGCATAGTGATCGCGTACCAGAGCACGGTATGCCTGGCGGGTTTGATAATCGGTAGAATGCGCTTCGTAGACCATTGGTGTCTCTTTTATCCAGGCGGATAGCGCTTCTGCTGCTTGTGGTTGGTAGTGAATGATTTGGGTGTGATCGAACTCGACGCCGGGTTGAACCACAATGGCGATTACACGAGTTAACGCCTCTTCAAGCCCTAATGCGCGGAAGGCAACCTGATGGGTTTCCAGTGTCCGGGCGGCATCTTCTTCGCGTGTGACATGAACGGTGCCAATGGTGCTGGCTTCTCCGCCTGGTACGGGAACTTCTGTTCCAATAACGTAAGTCAGATGGTGTTTCTGTTCTTCGGTTGCCGTTGTTTCTGCGGCCTGGCAAAGTACGGCTGCTCGCTGGGCAACAACCATTGGATCTAACGGCGTTGGGTCGTCAGCACAGGACATCGAAGCATCAAGATGGATTTTGCTGAACCCTGCGGCAACGTAAGCTTTGATTAAGGCTACGGATTTTTCCATCGCTTCTGCCGCAGGTTCGTTTTGCCAGCAGTTAGGGCCGAGATGATCGCCACCCAGAATCAGCCTTTCGCGAGGAAAACCAACCGCTTGTGCGATGCTATAGACAAAGTCACGGAAATCAGCGGGTTTCATCCCGGTATAACCACCAAACTGATTAACCTGATTAGAGGTCGCTTCGATTAGAACTTTCGTGTTCGTATTGAGATCAAAACGTAATGCAGATTCAATAACCAGCGGATGGGCTGAACAAACAGAACAAATACCTAAATGCTCACCTGCTTTATGACGAGAGATTATTTCTTTCACTTCTATCTCCGATATCTTTTGTTTATCTTCATAATATTTTTGGATTGAAGGCAAAGGGTAAAAGCATCTTTCGTGATCCAGCTTTAAAAACAGACCTTTGTCAGAACCCGTACAATTCGAATTAATTAATCAATTACAACTTTCCTTCGCAGCCGCAGTCGGCAATCACCTTACGTACTACCTCTTTCATGGCCGCTTTTGCTGGCATCATGTAATGCCGTGGGTCGTTCGCATCGGTATGTGCGCTCAGGTAGGTTTTGAGTGCGCCGGCAAAGGCGATTTTAAGTTCGGTAGCGACGTTAACTTTGCAGACCCCTAAGGAGATTGCGCGCTTAATATCATGTGTAGGCAGGCCAGATGCGCCATGTAAAACCAGTGGGATATCAACGTGCTGACGAATCTCGGCTAGTCGATCGAAATCCAGTTTAGGTTCAGCGTTATACAGACCATGAGCTGTGCCAATCGCGACAGCCAGTGAGTCGATACCCGTTTTTTCCACGAACTCCCGAGCCTGTTCTGGGTGGGTATATAGCGCGTCTTTTCCGTCCACGATCAGGTCATCTTCTTGCCCACCCAGCCGTCCCAGCTCAGCTTCAACGCTAACGTCATAGCGGTGGCAGTAGTCTGTTACGTGTTTAACTAATGCAATGTTGTCGGCAAACGGCAGATGGGAACCATCGATCATCACGGAGCGAATGCCTGTAGTGACTTTCGCTTCAATATCGGTGGCGCTTTCATGGTGATCGAGATGGACGGCGAGAGGATGGTTCCAGCTTCTTGCCAGTTCACTGGCGATTGCAACGATGTTACCGACCCCGGCATAACTAAAAGTGCCAGGTGTGCCGGCGACGATCAACGGAGAGCGTAGTTCGGCTGCTGTTTCCACGACAACCTGTAAGGTCTCCAGGTTGTGAATGTTAAACGCCGGTACGGCATAGCCTTCTTGCTGCGCCTTCTTCAGCATCATTTTGCTTGAGATGATAAACATACTTCCTCCGAAGTCTTTCGATTTCTTTCTTCGAAATAAAGTATAGGGTTTCGTAACGTTTTTTTGTGATTTCGATCTGATAAATGAAAGTTTCGAAAGAAATGGGAGGTTTACGAAAGGTTTCGGCGAAAAAAAGCATGCCCGAAGGCATGCTCATTAAGAAAATACGGTAGATAATCAGGTCACTGGCGCCGGGTTAAACACCGCCAGCTGGTTATGCAGTCCCCACTGGTCCGAGAAGGTTTTCTTACGCCCGCTGGCGACGTCGAGAATAAATTCGAACAGTTTCAGACCCACATCTTCAATGGTTTCTTCTCCGGTGGCGATGGTACCTGCGTTAATGTCCATCAGGTCAAACCAACGTTTGGCCAGCTCGGTGCGTGTCGCCATTTTAATCACCGGCACGGCCATCAGGCCATACGGCGTACCGCGACCAGTGGTGAACACCTGCACGGTGATCCCGGAAGCGACCTGCTGTGTACCGCAAACAAAATCACTGGCGGGGGTTGCAGCGTAAATCAGGCCACGTTTGGTTGGACGCTGACCCGGCGACAATACTTCGACAATCGCGCTCTTGCCAGACTTGGCAATCGAACCTAGCGCCTTTTCCACCACGTTTGCCAGACCGCCTTTCTTGTTGCCCGGAGAAGGGTTGGCACTGCGATCCGTTTTGCCCATATCAAGGTAGTTATCGTACCAGGCCATCTCTTCGAGCAGGCGTTTACCGACTTCTTCGTTAATCGCACGAGGGGTCAGAAGGTGGATGGCATCGCGCACTTCTGTTACTTCAGAGAACATTACGGTCGCGCCGCAGCGTACTAACAGGTCGGAGGCATAGCCCACCGCCGGGTTGGCCGTCACGCCGGAAAACGCATCGCTACCGCCGCACTGCATGCCGACCACCAGTTCTGAAGCCGGGCAAGTTTCACGTTGGCGCTGATTGAGCTTTGCCAGATGATGTTCGGCCACTTGCAGAATATCGGTGACCATTGATTGAAAGCCGACGTGCTTTTCATCCTGTAGGCTGACGACGCTGGCGCTGTCGACCGGAATACTTTTCACATCGTGCGTGCCTTCCAGCAGGCGCTCTGGCTGCAGTTTTTCACAACCGAGGCCGATGACCATCACTTCGCCGCCAAAGTTCGGATTTAGCGCAATATTGTGAATGGTACGAATCGGAACGATGGCAGCTGGGGCATTAATCGCCACACCGCAGCCGTACAGATGATTGAGCCCCACCACACCGTCAACGTTCGGGTATTTGGGCAACAGATCGCGTTCAATGATTTTCACCACATAGTCCACCACGCCCGCCACACAGTGCACGCTGGTGGAGATGCCGAGTAGATTTTTGGTACCTACGCTACCGTCAGCATTGCGGTAACCTTCAAAGGTATAACCCTCAAGAGGCGGCAGCGGCTCTGGCACTTTAGTTGCCAGCGGCAGCGTCTCCAGCGGCGGGGCTTTGGGCAGCTCAACCATTGATTCATCAATCCAGCTGCCACGTGGGATATGGCGAACGGCATAGCCTATCACTTCGCCATAGCGCACGATTTCGCCATGAACAGGAATATCCAATAGCGCCACTTTATGACCCTGGGGAATATGTTCAATGAGTTCCAGTCCGTCCGGAAAACGCGTTCCGGCTTTCAGACCATTGTCATTGACAATTATCGCCACATTATCTGTTTCGTGAACTTTAATATAAAACGCCGTTGGCGATTCTTGTCTGATTTCGATGTCGGCCATTGTCCAGTATTCTCCAACAAGGTGGTGATAATAGTGTGGATATTTATATTTTGAATCTAATTGTAAGTAATAAAGATTCGGTATCGTGAAATAAGAATGTCAGGAGTTTAACGTGAAGAATGTGATGATGATCACTTAAACTCAGCAAGGCCGCGTCGCCAGGGGTAGCAATACGTAAATGTGTGCATTAGCGCCCAGGTATGTGTGCATATGCCCAAAACATTAATTAAATAACGCTAGTTTAATGAGCGTTTGAACAATGATTAACGTTGTGTTGATGATTATACTAAATCACGGTTTCATAACGCCTGATAAATTATTATCTATTTCTATTATCGGTAATTTATCACGAGAAATACCCACAAAATAATAATAAAAACCTTTTATGTGCCCGAGGTAAATAGAATGATATTGGATACAGTTGTCGAGAAAAAGAAAGGTACGCACACCCGTTATTTAATATTGCTGATAATATTTATTGTTACAGCCGTTAACTATGCGGACCGTGCGACGCTGTCTATTGCCGGAACTGAAGTGGCGAAAGAGTTACATCTCAGCGCCATCTCAATGGGTTACATTTTCTCCGCCTTCGGCTGGGCTTACCTGTTGATGCAAATCCCCGGCGGCTGGCTGCTGGATAAATTCGGCTCTAAGAAAGTCTACACTTACAGTTTGTTCTTCTGGTCACTGTTTACCTTCCTGCAGGGCTTTGTGGACATGTTCCCGCTGGCCTGGGCGGGTATTTCAATGTTCATCATGCGCTTTATGCTGGGCTTCTCGGAAGCGCCATCCTTCCCGGCTAATGCCCGTATCGTGGCGGCCTGGTTCCCAACGAAAGAGCGCGGTACGGCATCTGCGATTTTTAACTCTGCACAGTATTTCTCCCTGGCTCTGTTTTCCCCGCTGCTGGGCTGGCTGACCTTCGCCTGGGGCTGGGAGCACGTCTTTACCGTAATGGGCGTGATTGGTTTTGTGCTTACCGGACTGTGGGTAAAGTTTATTCATAACCCAACCGATCACCCGCGCATGTCGCAAGAAGAGTTGAAGTTTATCTCTGAAAACGGCGCGGTCGTGGATATGGACCATAAAAAGCCGGGCGATGTGAAGTCAGGTGGTCCTAAATTGCATTATATCAAGCAGTTGCTCACGAACCGTATGATGCTTGGTGTGTTCTTTGGCCAGTATTTTATCAACACAATTACCTGGTTTTTTCTCACCTGGTTCCCGATTTACCTGGTTCAGGAAAAAGGTATGTCGATCCTGAAAGTGGGCATGGTGGCTTCGATTCCGGCACTGTGCGGGTTTTTCGGTGGCGTGCTCGGCGGCGTGTTCTCTGATTATCTGATTAAACGTGGTTTCAGCATTACCCTGGCGCGAAAGCTGCCGATAGTGCTCGGCATGTTGCTCGCATCGACCATTATTCTGTGTAACTACACCGATAATACCGCTCTTGTGGTGGCGCTGATGGCGCTGGCTTTCTTCGGTAAAGGTTTCGGCGCGCTGGGTTGGCCGGTGATTTCCGATACCGCGCCGAAAGAGATTGTCGGTCTGTGCGGTGGGGTATTTAACGTATTTGGCAACGTGGCTTCCATCGTCACCCCGCTGGTGATTGGGTATCTGGTGAGCGAGCTGCACTCATTTAATGCTGCGCTGATGTTTGTAGGGTGCTCGGCGCTGATGGCAATGGTTTGCTACCTGTTTATTGTCGGTGACATTAAACGTATGGAATTGCAGAAATAAACAAAGGTATAGGCGATGAATAACACGATTTTCCCGAATAAGTTTAAAGCGGCCCTCGCGGCGCAACAAATTCAGATTGGCTGCTGGTCTGCATTGGCCAGCCCAATCAGTACCGAAGTTTTAGGTCTGGCAGGTTTTGACTGGCTGGTACTGGATGGCGAACATGCGCCGAATGATATCTCGACGTTTATTCCGCAATTAATGGCGCTGAAAGGCAGCGACAGCGCGGCGGTAGTGCGTGTACCAACCAACGAGCCAGTGATTATCAAGCGCCTGCTGGATATCGGGTTTTACAACTTCCTGATCCCGTTCGTTGAGACGGAAGAAGAAGCGGTTAACGCTGTGGCGTCGACCCGCTATCCGCCGGAAGGTATTCGTGGCGTGTCCGTATCCCATCGCGCCAATATGTTTGGCACCGTACCGGACTACTTTGCGCAGTCGAATAAGAACATCACCATCATCGTGCAGATCGAAAGTCAGCAGGGCGTTGATAACGTTGACGCAATCGCGGCGACAGAAGGCGTTGACGGTGTCTTCGTCGGACCAAGCGATCTGGCCGCGGCGCTAGGCCACCTCGGCAATGCGTCACATCCTGATGTGCAGAAAGCTATCCAGCACATTTTTGCCCGCGCGAAAGCACACGGCAAACCAAGCGGCATTCTGGCCCCGGTAGAGGCGGATGCGCGTCGTTATCTGGAGTGGGGCGCGACGTTTGTTGCCGTTGGCAGCGACCTTGGCGTGTTCCGTTCAGCCACGCAGAAACTGGCTGATTCTTTTAAGAAATAACCACCATCGACAGTAGAGAGAGATAAAGACATGACAATGAAAGTTGGTTTTATTGGCCTCGGTATTATGGGTAAACCAATGAGTAAAAACCTCCTCAAGGCAGGTTACTCGCTGGTGGTTGCTGACCGTAACCCGGAATCCATTGCGGAAGTAATTGCCGCAGGCGCTGAAACCGCCGCCACGGCGAAAGATATCGCTGAGCAGTGTGATGTGATCATCACCATGCTGCCGAACTCTCCGCATGTTAAGGAAGTGGCACTGGGTGAAGGCGGCATTATTGAAGGGGCGAAACCGGGCACAGTGCTTATCGACATGAGCTCCATCGCGCCGTTAGCCAGCCGTGAAATTAGCGATGCGCTGAAAGCGAAAGGCGTGGATATGCTGGATGCGCCGGTCAGCGGCGGCGAGCCAAAAGCGATTGACGGCACGTTGTCGGTGATGGTCGGCGGCGATAAAGCGATTTTCGACAAGTACTACGATCTGCTGAAAGCGATGGCAGGCTCTGTGGTGCATACCGGTGAAATTGGCGCGGGTAATGTCACCAAGCTGGCGAATCAGGTGATTGTGGCGCTGAACATTGCCGCGATGTCTGAAGCGCTGACGCTGGCGACCAAAGCGGGTGTGAATCCGGACCTGGTGTATCAGGCGATCCGTGGCGGGCTGGCAGGCAGCACCGTGCTGGATGCGAAAGCGCCGATGGTGATGGATCGCAACTTTAAACCAGGTTTCCGTATTGATCTGCATATCAAAGACCTGGCGAACGCGCTGGATACTTCTCATGGCGTTGGCGCTCAGTTGCCGCTGACTGCTGCAGTCATGGAGATGATGCAGGCGCTACGCGCAGATGGATTGGGTACAGCCGATCACAGTGCGCTCGCATGCTACTACGAAAAACTGGCGAAAGTGGAAGTCACTCGCTAACAAGAAGGGCGCGGATGTGCGCCCTGTATTTCTTGCCTTGCGCGGCACTGTCAGGCTACATAACTATGAAAATCGTAATTGCCCCAGACTCTTATAAAGAAAGCCTTTCTGCCACCGAGGTAGCTCAGGCAATAGAAAAAGGATTTCGGGAAATTTTCCCCGATGCGCAATATGTTTCTGTTCCGGTTGCCGATGGCGGCGAAGGAACGGTCGAAGCCATGATTGCCGCGACGCAAGGGAGTGAACATTCAGCGCAAGTAACGGGGCCGCTGGGCGAAAAAGTGAATGCCTGCTGGGGCATGTCTGGAGATGGTAAAACCGCGTTTATCGAAATGGCGGCAGCCAGCGGTCTGGCGTTGGTGCCTCCTGAAAAGCGCAACCCTTTAGTCACTACGTCACGCGGTACCGGAGAGCTGATTTTGCAGGCGCTGGATAGCGGTGCGCAGAGCATCATTATTGGCATCGGCGGCAGTGCGACCAACGACGGTGGCGCGGGTATGGTGCAGGCACTGGGGGCAAAACTTTGCGACGCCAACGGGACTGAGATTGGCTACGGTGGTGGAAGCCTGATGAGTCTGAACTCCATCGATATCTCGGGTCTGGATCCGCGCTTAAAAACCTGTTCCATTCGCGTGGCCTGCGATGTGACTAATCCTCTCATCGGCGATTCTGGCGCTTCGCGCATTTTTGGCCCGCAGAAAGGGGCGACGGAAGAACGCATTCTCGAACTGGACCGTAATCTGTCTCATTATGCCGACATCATTAAAAAATCGCTGCGGGTCGATGTGAAAGATGTGCCAGGCTCCGGTGCGGCAGGCGGAATGGGCGCGGCGTTAATGGCTTTTTTAGGTGCCGAGCTGCGCAGCGGTATCGAGATTGTGACCCAGGCGCTCAATCTGGAAGAGCATATTCACGACTGTACGCTGGTGGTGACCGGCGAAGGGCGGATCGACAGCCAGAGCATTCACGGCAAAGTGCCGGTCGGCGTGGCGAATGTCGCGAAGAAGTACCACAAGCCGGTCATTGGTATTGGCGGCAGCCTGACGCGCGATGTGGAGGTAGTGCATCAATATGGTATCGATGCGGTGTTTAGCGTATTGACCAGCATCAGCACGCTGGAAGAGGCCTTCCGTGGGGCATTTGATAATATTTATCGCGCCTCAAGAAACATCGCTGCCACGCTAGCGATAGGAATGCGCAGTGCGGGGTGACATTGCCCCGCAAACCCTCTATACTGCGCGCCGAAGCTGACCAGACAGTCGCCGCTTCGTCGTCGTCCTCTTCGGGGGAGACGGGCGGAGGGGAGGAAAGTCCGGGCTCCATAGGGCAGGGTGCCAGGTAACGCCTGGGGGGGAAACCCACGACCAGTGCAACAGAGAGCAAACCGCCGATGGCCCACGCAAGTGGGATCAGGTAAGGGTGAAAGGGTGCGGTAAGAGCGCACCGCGCGGCTGGTAACAGTCCGTGGCACGGTAAACTCCACCCGGAGCAAGGCCAAATAGGGGTTCACAAGGTACGGCCCGTACTGAACCCGGGTAGGCTGCTTGAGCCAGTGAGCGATTGCTGGCCTAGATGAATGACTGTCCACGACAGAACCCGGCTTATCGGTCAGCTTCACTCTTTATAAAACCCCGCTTCGGCGGGGTTTTTGCTTTCTGGGTAAGCCAGATGAATGACTGTCCACGACGCTATGCTCAAAAGAACCCGGCTTATCGGTCAGCTTCACTCGTTATAAAATCTCACTTCGGCGGGGTTTTTGCTTTCAGGGTAAGCCAGATGAATGACTGTCCACGACGCTATGCTCAAAAGAACGCGGCTTATCGTTCAGCTTCACTCGTTATAAAACCTCACTTCGGTGAGGTTTTTGCTTTCTGGGCGGGTGCCATGCCTGATGGCGCTGTGCTTATCAGGCCTACTGGGGGAGAGACTGGTTTTGTAGGCCGGATAAGGTGTTTACACCGCCATCCGGCAGAGGTTTTACAGCGAGCATTGAGATTGGTTTTCGAGGATGCAGGCGCTTATTTCCTTCTTATCTAATTTTTATATCCCTATTATTTATGCACCGAATTTCTTTTATCTGAGGGGAATGTGTCGGTGGATATTTCTAATTTTGTGACGACCAACACAAAACGCTGCGCGATACGTTTTTATCGAGAATAATCGAACGCAATCGATCTCCATCACAAAATTACTTGCTAATAAATTGCACAAAATCAGTGTTAATATAATGTTACATATGATAATAGTTTGTATTTTTTAGATTGAATTTTAATAAATGCAATGTTTCTTTACAAACAAATATGGCGAAAAAATGTGATGCATAACGTTATTTAATCACCATAATCATTAAAATATAATTAAATTTGATAAGTTGTTTATTAAATTTAAGCGCCATCTTGCCTGATAATTGTTCTGTAATTGATTGAAATATAGCCTTTCATGGTTTTAAAAAATAGTGGAAAAAATGGAGGTGTTATAGCCATAAAAAATCGTTATCCCCCCATCTTTTTTTGATTAAAGTCAGGATAAAGCGAGATCGATAATTCATATCTATATGATTATTAAGTGATTTAAATTTTAACGATAGTCTTACAAAATGTAAGTCAAGGGGATTTGTGAGGGGTAGCACATATCCTTGTTCGCTTAATTTGGTACACTTCCTGCCGTCAACAAAGTAATTAACGCAGGTCGATATGAATACTATTACACTCCCTAAAACACAGCACTTAGTGGTCTTTCAGGAAGTCATTAGAAGCGGTTCTATCGGCTCAGCTGCAAAAGAATTAGGTTTAACTCAACCCGCTGTCAGTAAAATCATCAATGATGTTGAGGCTTATTTTGGTATTGAGTTGGTAGTACGTAAAAATACTGGTGTGACATTGACTCAGGCAGGTCAGGTGATGCTCTCATGGTCTGAATCTATTACCCGTGAAATGAAAAACATGGTTGATGAGATGAACAGCATGACGAGCAACGCGGTCGTTGATGTGTCGTTTGGCTTTCCTTCACTGATTGCCTTCACCATCATGTCCGGCATGATTAAAAAATTCAAAGAAGTGTTCCCGAAGGCGCAGGTTTCTATGTATGAAGCTCAGCTCTCCTCCTTCTTACCGGCGATTCGTGACGGACGTCTGGATTTCGCCATCGGTACGCTGAGTGATGAGATGAAACTGCATGATCTGCACGTTGAGCCGCTCTTTGAGTCAGACTTTATCCTGGTTGCCAGCAAGTCCCGAACATGCACCGGCATCACCTCGCTGAGCGCGTTGAAAAACGAACAGTGGGTGTTGCCACAAACGAATATGGGGTACTACAGCGAACTTCTTACCACGTTACAGAATAATGGCATCAGCAGTGAAAACATCGTTAAAACAGACTCTGTCGTTACGATTTATAATCTTGTTCTCAATGCTGATTTCTTAACAGTAATTCCCTGCGATATGACCACACCGTTTGGCTCAAACCAGTTTATTACTATCCCGGTAGAAGAAACTTTACCCGTCGCGCGTTATGCCGCCGTGTGGTCGAAAAATTATCGAATTAAAAAAGCAGCATCTATTTTGGTGGAATTAGCCAAAGAGTATTCATCATATAATTGTCGGAGACGAAGGCAATTAATTGAAATTGATTAAAAATTGAATTTGTTTTAACACGAAATAAACGCCATCTGTCTATATCTGACAATGGTCACGGCTATCTATTTACTTTAATACCCAGGTAAGAGGTTCTAATGCACATTACATACGATCTCCCAGTTGCAATTGAAGATATCCTCGAAGCGAAAAAAAGACTTGCGGGGAAAATTTATAAAACGGGAATGCCTCGCTCTAACTATTTTAGTGAACGTTGCAAAGGGGAAATTTTCCTCAAATTTGAAAACATGCAGCGTACCGGTTCATTTAAAATCCGTGGTGCTTTTAACAAGCTCAGTTCATTAACCGAAGCTGAAAGATGTAAGGGCGTGGTGGCTTGCTCTGCAGGTAACCATGCGCAAGGCGTTTCTCTCTCCTGCGCTATGCTCGGAATCGACGGCAAAGTGGTGATGCCGAAAGGCGCACCGAAGTCTAAAGTAGCGGCAACCTGCGATTATTCTGCAGAAGTTGTACTGCACGGCGACAACTTCAACGACACCATCGCTAAGGTTAGCGAGATTGTGGAAACTGAAGGCCGTATCTTTATTCCACCCTATGATGACCCGAAAGTTATTGCTGGTCAGGGCACTATTGGTCTGGAAATTCTGGAAGATCTGTACGATGTCGATAACGTGATTGTGCCAATTGGCGGTGGCGGACTGATTGCTGGTATTGCGGTGGCAATTAAATCTATTAACCCGACCATTAAAATTATTGGCGTGCAGTCTGAAAACGTTCACGGCATGGCGGCTTCTTTCCACGCTGGAGAAATAACCACGCACCGAACGACCGGCACCCTGGCGGATGGTTGTGACGTTTCCCGCCCGGGTACTTTAACGTATGAAATTGTTCGTGAGTTGGTGGATGACATTGTCCTGGTCAGCGAAGACGAAATTCGCAACAGCATGGTGGCATTAATTCAGCGAAATAAAGTTGTGACTGAAGGTGCCGGCGCGCTGGCATGCGCAGCATTATTAAGCGGGAAATTAGATAGCTATATCCAGAACAGAAAAACAGTCAGCATTATTTCTGGCGGTAATATCGACCTTTCTCGTGTATCTCAAATTACTGGTTTAGTTGACGCTTAATATACTTCGTTGAGGATAGGATATGAGTACTACTGATAGCATTGTATCCAGCCAGACAAAACAGTCGTCCTGGCGCAAATCGGACACCACCTGGACACTGGGTTTATTTGGTACAGCCATCGGCGCTGGGGTGCTGTTCTTCCCTATCCGCGCAGGTTTTGGCGGACTGATCCCCATTCTGATCATGCTGGTGCTAGCATACCCCATCGCCTTCTATTGCCACCGTGCGCTGGCACGCCTGTGTCTTTCCGGTTCTAACCCTTCCGGCAACATCACAGAAACGGTTGAAGAGCATTTTGGTAAAACGGGTGGCGTGGTTATCACGTTCCTCTACTTCTTTGCGATTTGTCCGCTGCTGTGGATTTATGGCGTCACCATTACCAACACCTTTATGACCTTCTGGGAAAACCAGCTGCAGATGCCAGCGTTAAACCGTGGCTTCGTGGCACTCTTCCTGCTGCTGTTGATGGCATTCGTCATCTGGTTTGGTAAAGATCTGATGGTTAAAGTGATGAGCTACCTGGTATGGCCGTTCATTGCCAGCCTGGTGCTTATTTCTCTGTCCCTGATCCCATACTGGAACTCTGCGGTTATCGATCAGGTTGATCTCAGCAATATCGCACTGACCGGCCATGACGGTATCCTGGTTACCGTGTGGCTGGGTATTTCCATCATGGTGTTCTCTTTCAACTTCTCACCGATTGTTTCTTCCTTCGTGGTCTCCAAACGTGAAGAGTATGAGAAAGATTTTGGTCGCGAGTTCACCGAGCAGAAGTGTTCTAAAATCATCTCTCGCGCCAGTATGCTGATGGTTGCCGTGGTTATGTTCTTCGCCTTTAGCTGCCTGTTCACGCTGTCTCCGGCAAACATGGCGGATGCGAAAGCACAGAACATTCCAGTACTGTCTTACCTGGCAAACCACTTCGCTTCACTGTCCGGTACGAAGTCCACCTTCGCGACCGTTCTGGAGTACGGTGCTTCAATCATCGCCCTGGTTGCTATCTTCAAATCTTTCTTCGGCCACTATCTGGGCACGCTGGAAGGTCTGAACGGTCTGGTGCTGAAGTTTGGTTACAAAGGCGATAAAACGAAAGTTTCTGCCGGCAAACTTAATACCATCAGCATGATCTTCATCATGGGCTCCACCTGGGTAGTGGCTTACGCCAACCCGAACATCCTGGACCTGATTGAAGCAATGGGCGCGCCGATTATTGCCTCTCTGCTCTGCCTGCTGCCGATGTATGCCATCCGTAAAACGCCATCACTGGCGAAATACCGTGGCCGTCTGGATAACGTGTTTGTTACCGCGATTGGTCTGCTGACCATCCTGAACATCGTCTACAAACTGTTCTAATCCTTAAGCTCAGGATGAGCGGAGTAGTGAAATGAATGAGTTTCCGGTAGTACTGGTTATTAACTGTGGTTCGTCTTCTATTAAATTCTCAGTGCTGGATGCAGCAAACTGTGAAGTTTTAATGGCGGGGATCGCAGACGGTATTAACTCTGAAAATGCGTTCATAGCAATTAATGGAGGAGAGCCAGCTAAGCTGGCTCACCACAGCTACGAAGATGCATTAAAAGCAATTGCCGTTGAACTAGAGAAACGTAATTTAATGGACAGCGTGGCCTTAATTGGCCACCGCATTGCCCACGGCGGAAATATCTTTACTGAATCAGCAATTATTACTGACGAAGTTATCGATAATATTCGCCGGGTATCACCATTAGCACCGCTACATAATTATGCGAACCTGAGTGGGATCGAATCCGCTCAGCACCTTTTCCCGGGTGTGCAGCAGGTTGCGGTATTTGATACCAGCTTCCACCAGACGATGGCTCCTGAGGCCTATCTGTACGGTTTACCGTGGAAATATTTTGAGGAGTTGGGCGTTCGTCGTTATGGCTTCCACGGCACGTCGCATCGCTATGTTTCTCAGCGAGCGCATGAGCTTCTCGACCTGCAGAGTGATGACTCCGGTCTGGTTGTGGCGCACCTGGGCAACGGCGCGTCAATCTGTGCGGTACGTAATGGACAGAGCGTTGATACCTCAATGGGCATGACGCCGCTGGAAGGGCTGATGATGGGCACACGCAGCGGCGACGTCGATTTCGGCGCCATGGCGTGGATTGCCAGCGAAACCAACCAGACGCTGAGCGACCTTGAGCGCGTAGTGAATAAAGAGTCCGGTTTACTGGGTATTTCCGGTTTGTCCTCTGACTTACGTACGTTAGAAAAAGCCTGGCACGAGGGACATGAGCGTGCGCAGCTGGCGATTAAAACGTTTGTGCATCGTATTGCACGCCATATCGCCGGACATGCCGCATCGCTGCATCGTCTTGATGGGATTATTTTCACCGGCGGAATTGGTGAGAACTCGGTATTAATTCGTCGTCTGGTTATTGAACACCTTGCCGTTTTAGGTGTGAATATCGACAGCGAGATGAATAGCCTGCCAAATTCCCATGGCGAAAGAATTATCTCTAATAAAGATGCTCGTGTTATTTGTGCGGTAATTCCCACAAATGAAGAGAAAATGATTGCACGTGATGCCATTGCCTTAGGCAAAATTAATACACCAGTAGAATTTGCATAATTAATTTTCAGCAGAGAGATTATTTTTCATGAAGGTAAATATCGATACCAGCGATATGCTGTATGCCGAAGCCTGGAATGGCTTTAAAGGTACGGACTGGAAAGAAGAAATTAATGTCCGTGATTTTATTCAGCACAACTATACGCCTTATGAAGGGGATGAATCTTTCCTCGCCGAAGCAACGCCTGCGACCACTGCACTGTGGGAAAAAGTTATGGCGGGCATCCGTATTGAAAACTCGACGCACGCGCCGGTTGATTTCGATACTAATATTGCTACTACGATAACCGCGCATGATGCGGGTTATATTGAACAAGAACTGGAAAAAATCGTCGGTCTGCAAACGGATAAGCCGCTCAAGCGTGCTCTGCATCCGTTTGGTGGCATCAACATGATCAAAAGCTCTTTTGATGCTTATGGTCGTGAGATGGATGCTGATTTTGAATACCAGTTTACTGAACTGCGTAAAACCCATAACCAGGGCGTATTCGACGCCTACTCTCCGGATATGCTGCGCTGCCGCAAATCCGGCGTGCTGACCGGTCTGCCGGATGGCTATGGCCGTGGTCGTATCATCGGTGATTACCGCCGCGTCGCGCTGTATGGTATCCGCTATCTGGTGCGCGAGCGTGAACTGCAGTTTGCCGATCTCCAGTCGAACCTGGAGTGGGGCCAGAATCTTGAAGCCACGATTCGTCTGCGCGAAGAGCTGTCTGAGCACCGTCGCGCCCTGCTGCAAATGCAGGAAATGGCGGCGAAATACGGCTGCGATATCTCCCGTCCGGCGCGTAATGCGCAGGAAGCGGTGCAGTGGGTATACTTTGCTTACCTGGCTGCGGTGAAATCGCAGAACGGCGGCGCTATGTCGCTGGGCCGTACCGCATCGTTCCTCGACATTTACATTGAGCGCGATTTCAAAGCAGGCGTGCTAAATGAGCAGCAGGCGCAGGAGCTGATCGACCACTTCATTATGAAGATCCGCATGGTGCGCTTCCTGCGTACCCCGGAATTCGACACCCTGTTCTCAGGCGACCCAATCTGGGCGACCGAAGTTATTGGTGGTATGGGGCTGGATGGCCGCACGCTGGTCACCAAAAACTCGTTCCGTTACCTGCATACGCTGCACACCATGGGCCCGGCGCCTGAGCCGAACCTGACGGTGCTGTGGTCTGAACAGCTACCGATCGCCTTCAAAAAATATGCCGCCCAGGTGTCTATCATCACCTCGTCTTTGCAGTATGAAAACGACGATCTGATGCGTGCCGACTTTGACAGCGATGACTATGCCATTGCCTGCTGCGTCAGCCCGATGGTTATCGGCAAGCAAATGCAGTTCTTCGGGGCGCGTGCCAACCTCGCCAAAACGTTGCTGTATGCAATCAACGGCGGTGTGGATGAGAAACTGAAAATCCAGGTCGGGCCGAAAACGGCACCGCTGATGGATGACGTGCTGGACTACGACACGGTGATGGAGAGCCTGGACCACTTTATGGACTGGCTGGCCGTGCAGTACATCAGCGCGCTGAATATCATCCACTACATGCACGACAAGTACAGCTACGAAGCTTCGCTGATGGCGCTGCACGATCGTGATGTCTATCGCACGATGGCCTGTGGTATGGCGGGTCTGTCCGTGGCGGCGGATTCTCTGTCGGCTATCAAATACGCTCGCGTGAAACCGATTCGCGATGAAAATGGTCTGGCGGTTGATTTCGAAATCGAAGGCGACTATCCGCAATACGGTAACAACGACGAGCGCGTAGACAGCATTGCCTGCGACCTGGTCGAACGCTTTATGAAGAAAATTAAGGTGTTGCCAACCTACCGTAACGCGGTGCCGACGCAGTCCATTCTGACCATTACCTCCAACGTGGTGTACGGACAGAAAACCGGTAACACGCCGGATGGACGTCGCGCAGGTACGCCGTTTGCGCCAGGGGCGAACCCGATGCACGGCCGCGATCGCAAAGGTGCGGTAGCGTCGTTAACCTCGGTTGCCAAACTGCCGTTCACCTATGCCAAAGACGGTATCTCGTACACCTTCTCCATTGTGCCGGCAGCGCTGGGCAAAGAGGATGGAGTGCGTAAAACCAACCTGGTCGGTCTGCTGGACGGTTACTTCCACCATGAAGCACATGTGGAAGGTGGTCAGCATCTGAACGTTAACGTTATGAACCGTGAAATGTTGATGGATGCCATTGAGCACCCGGAAAACTATCCGAACCTGACGATCCGCGTGTCTGGCTATGCGGTGCGCTTCAACGCGCTGACCCGCGAACAGCAGCAGGATGTTATTTCACGTACTTTCACCCAGGCGCTTTGACGCCGGAGGGGCTATGAGAAAAGTAATTGCAACCGAATGTGCGCCAGGGGCGATTGGGCCTTACGTACAGGGTGTGGATCTGGGCAGCATGGTGTTGACGTCAGGTCAAATCCCGGTGTGTCCACAGACCGGTGAAGTGGCAGAAAACGTGGCGGATCAGGCACGTCAAAGCCTGGAGAACGTGAAAGCGATCGTCGAGTCTGCAGGTTTGAAAGTGAGCGATATCGTGAAGACGACCGTTTTCGTTTCTGACCTGAACGACTTCGCCACCATTAACCAGGTGTACCAGCAGTTCTTTGATGAGCATAAGGCAATCTACCCCACGCGCAGCTGCGTGCAAGTCGCCCGCTTACCCAAGGATGTGAAGCTGGAGATTGAAGCCATCGCCGTACGTGGCGACACGCTGTAATCCCTTGCGGGGCGATCTCAGGATCGCCCCGATCCTTAATGAGTGTGAAACCTGGTCTTCACTGAACGGCAATCCGAGGGTGTGGATATGATTAGCGCATTCGATATTTTTAAGATTGGCATTGGACCTTCCAGCTCCCATACCGTGGGGCCAATGAACGCAGGTAAAAGCTTTATCGATCTGTTGGTCAGCAGCGGGGAACTTCCCAAAGCTACGCATATTGTGGTCGATCTTTATGGATCGCTTTCCCTGACCGGAAAAGGTCATGCGACAGATGTCGCCATCATGATGGGACTGGCCGGTAACAGTCCGCAAAACGTTAATATAGATTCTATCGCTGGTTTTACTCAGGAAGTGGCCCGTACCGGACGTTTACCGGTTGCAGAGGGCACGCATATTGTCGATTTCTCCCCAGACAAAAATATCCTCTTTCACGCCGAAACGCTGCCGCGCCATGAAAATGGCATGCGTATCACCGCATGGAACGGCACCGAGACGCTATTAAGCAAAACCTATTACTCCGTCGGCGGTGGTTTTATCGTTGAAGAGGAGCAATTTGGTCAGGCGCATGATGTTGAAGCACACGTGCCCTACAATTTTCATTCCGCCAGCGAACTGCTGAAATTGTGCGAGCGCAACGGGCTATCCGTTTCCGGCCTGATGATGCAGAACGAACTGGCGATGCGTAGCAAAGAAGAAATCGATGCTGGTTTTGCCGCCATCTGGGACGTCATGCAAGCCGGAATCGAGCGCGGCATGAACACCGAAGGCGTCCTGCCGGGTCCATTGAACGTCCCGCGCCGCGCCGTGGCATTACGCCGGTTGCTGGTTTCCAGCGATAATCTGTCCAGCGACCCGATGAACGTTATCGACTGGATCAACATGTTCGCGCTGGCCGTGAGCGAAGAAAACGCCGCCGGATGCCGGGTTGTGACGGCGCCGACCAACGGAGCATGTGGGATTATCCCTGCCGTATTGGCCTATTACGACAAGTTCCGCCGTCCGGTAAATGCAAACTCCATTGCTCGTTATTTGCTGGCCGCTGGGGCGATAGGCGCGCTGTATAAGATGAACGCCTCTATTTCTGGTGCTGAAGTCGGCTGCCAGGGTGAAATTGGCGTAGCCTGTTCAATGGCGGCTGCCGGGCTGACCGAGTTGCTCGGCGGTAGCCCGTCGCAGGTTTGTATTGCGGCGGAAATCGCCATGGAGCATAACCTGGGGCTGACCTGCGATCCGGTTGCTGGACAGGTGCAAATACCGTGTATTGAACGCAATGCGATCAACGCGGTAAAAGCCGTCAACGCCGCACGTATGGCGCTACGTCGCACATCTGAGCCACGCGTTTCGCTCGATAAAGTGATCGAGACCATGTATGAAACGGGCAAAGATATGAACGACAAATACCGCGAAACGTCACGCGGTGGCCTGGCGATTAAAGTGGTTTGTACCTGAGATGAAAGGGTGCGTTTGTAGGCCGGATAAGGCGTAAGCGCCGCCATCCGGCAATTAATGATTTAATCAACATAGCAGAATAAAAAAGGTGCACTTTAGTGCACCTTTTTTGTTGTGATCGGCTTCAAAAATAGAAATTACATTCTATATATGCATATAAAAGAGAAAATATTTATTAACTTTTAGAAATTACAGGGGTTTGTTTGTGAAGTTTTTCTCTGACCCTGCGCGTATGATTTCTTCATTACTCCAATAGCTCGCCTGCACCTAAGTACTGCGTATCGCATTGATGCAGTACGAAAAAAATATAAAAACCTCTACCTACAAATTGAGCGGAAAATTATGGAAACGGCAACGAATAGTAGCGTAATACTCGACGCATCTGCTCCGGCACGTCGGGCGGGAATGACCGAAAGCGAATGGCGCGAAGCTATTAAATTCGACAGCACGGATACCGGCTGGGTCATTATGAGTATCGGTATGGCAATTGGCGCGGGGATTGTTTTTCTTCCTGTCCAGGTAGGATTGATGGGGCTGTGGGTGTTCTTGCTCTCCTCTATCATCGGTTACCCAGCCATGTACCTGTTCCAGCGCCTGTTTATCAACACGCTGGCTGAGTCCCCAGAGTGTAAAGACTACCCGAGCGTGATCAGCGGCTATCTGGGTAAGAACTGGGGCATCCTGTTAGGTGCGTTGTATTTTGTGATGCTGGTTATCTGGATGTTCGTTTATTCCACCGCCATCACCAATGACAGCGCCTCTTATCTGCACACGTTTGGTGTGACGGAAGGTTTACTGTCCGACAGCCCGTTCTATGGCCTGGTACTGATTTGCATCCTGGTGGCTATCTCGTCACGCGGGGAACAAATGCTGTTTAAAATCTCCACCGGTATGGTACTGACCAAGCTGCTGGTTGTGGCAGCGCTTGGCGTGTCGATGGTAGGGATGTGGCATCTGCATAACGCAGGTTCACTGCCGCCGATGGCGCTGCTGATCAAAAATGCGATCATCACTCTGCCGTTTACGCTGACCTCGATTCTGTTTATTCAGACCTTAAGCCCGATGGTTATCTCATACCGTTCACGCAACAAATCCATCGAAGTGGCGCGCCATAAAGCTCTGCGTGCCATGAACATCGCGTTCGGTATTCTGTTTGTTACCGTCTTTTTCTACGCCGTTTCCTTCACATTGGCGATGGGCCACGACGAAGCGGTTAAAGCTTATGAGCAGAACATTTCCGCTCTGGCGATTGCCGCGCAATTTATCAATGGTGCGGGTGCTGGCTGGGTGAAAATCGTCAGCGTTATTCTGAACATTTTCGCCGTTATGACCGCTTTCTTCGGTGTCTACTTAGGTTTCCGTGAAGCGACTCAAGGGATCGTGATGAACATTCTGCGCCGCTATATGCCGGCTGAGAAAATCAACGAAACCTTTGTTCAGCGCGGCATTATGATTTTTGCCATCCTGCTGGCCTGGAGCGCAATTGTGCTCAACGCGCCGGTACTGAGCTTCACCTCTATTTGTAGCCCTATCTTCGGCATGGTGGGTTGTCTGATCCCGGCCTGGCTGGTCTACAAAGTTCCTGCACTGCACAAATACAAAGGCGCTTCCCTGTATCTGATTATTTTCACGGGCCTGCTGTTGTGCGTTTCTCCGTTCCTGGCATTTTCCTGAGATATTTGAGCAAAGGTTGTTGTTATGTTTGAGACTACATTGAATCCATTATGGGATAGTTTTATCCGCGCAGTGCAGGAAGAAGTTAAGCCTGCGTTGGGCTGCACAGAACCTATCTCTCTGGCTCTGGCGGCGGCGGTTGCATCCTCTGAGCTGGACGGCGCGGTTGAACGCATTGACGCGTGGGTCTCACCGAACCTGATGAAAAACGGCATGGGCGTTACCGTGCCGGGTACCGGAATGGTCGGGTTACCTGTCGCGGCGGCGCTGGGTGCGCTGGGGGGAAATGCCCGTGCCGGTTTAGAGGTACTGAAAGATGCGTCGCCACAAGCGATCGACGATGCAAAAGCGATGCTGAGCGCTGGCAAGGTTGCGGTGATGCTGCAGGAGCCTTGCGAGGATATCCTCTTTTCCCGCGCGAAGGTTTACAGCGCTGAAGGATGGGCGTGCGTGACGATTGTGGGCGGTCATACCAACATTGTGCACATCGAGACCAATAAGGGCGTAGTGTTCACCACAGAACAGAATGCTCAGGAAGAGGAACAGGAGTCGCCGCTGGCGGTGTTGTCTCACACCTCGCTGGAAGAGATTCTGGCGTTCGTGAACGCGGTACCGTTTGAGTCGATCCGCTTTATCCTCGATGCGGCAAAACTGAACGGTGCGCTGTCTCAGGAAGGACTGCGCGGTAACTGGGGATTGCACATCGGAACCACGCTTGAGAAGCAGTGTGCGCGTGGCCTGCTGGCGAACGATCTCTCCACCTCTATTCTAATCCGCACCAGTGCGGCATCGGATGCGCGAATGGGCGGGGCGACTCTGCCGGCCATGAGCAACTCCGGCTCCGGTAATCAGGGCATTACCGCGACTGTTCCAGTGATGGTGGTGGCCGAGCACTTTGGCGCGGATGAGGAGAAACTGGCACGTGCGCTAATGTTGTCTCATCTGAGCGCTATCTACATCCATCATCAGCTTCCGCGTTTGTCTGCACTGTGTGCAGCAACCACGGCGGCGATGGGGGCAGCAGCGGGGATGGCATGGATCGTAGATGGTCGCTACAACACCATCGCGATGGCGATCAGCAGCATGATTGGCGACGTGAGCGGAATGATTTGCGATGGCGCTTCAAACAGCTGCGCGATGAAAGTCTCAACCAGCGCATCTGCGGCGTGGAAAGCGGTGCTAATGGCGCTGGATGATACTGCCGTAACCGGCAACGAAGGGATTGTGGCGCATAACGTGGAACAATCTATCGCTAACCTGTGTGCGCTGGCGTGTCGTTCGATGCAGGAAACCGACAAACAGATCATTGAGATCATGGCCAGCAAGGCGCATTAATCTGTAGGCCGGGTAAGGCGTTGCCGCCACCCGGCATAAGTCTAAGCCGCCTTTTCAGGCGGCTTCTTCGTCTTCCAGCCGTAGTTCGGCATCGGCCACAATTGCTTCCAGCTCTGTCAGCATTTCTTCATAGCCGAAGGCAACTGTTTCCTGTTTTTTCGGCTCAACCTGCGGCTGGCGTTTTTTTGATGATTTCTTGCTCAATAGTCGTACTCCATTGTTTTCCCTGACTATACGGGCAAATCTATCAGCAAAGCGCGCAGCGGGGTATCGGCGACTAACGTTATGTTAGTTTCGTCACGAATAAATGCCCCATCGCCACAGGTGAGCGCTTCTTTTTCGGCAGCAGACGTCACCGCATGGAATCTGCCGTGAATCGACTGTAAATAAGCCCGTGGCCCATGTAACTGAAAACTCAACGATTCACCTTGCTGCAGCTCAACGTGGTGCACCCATACCTGTTGGCGCAGATGCAGGCTGCCTTGTTCACCGTCCGGCGAGGCCAGCAACTGATGTTTACCAGCACCCAGCGTGGCTTTTTGTACGCAGGCGTTTTCACGCTGCGGGCAGGCGTCCAGCCAGAGCTGCATCCGGGTTAACGGTTTGTCTTTGCTGATATTGTGTTCGCTATAGCTGATTCCCGGCTGTGTCGCGAGCAGTAAAACTTCTCCTGCTTTGGCCTTGATATGGTTGCCTTCGCTGTCTCGGTACTCCGCTTCCCCTTCGAGGATCAGATTGACGATATCCACCTTCGGATAGGTCCGTGGCTGGAAAGAGGCCCCCGGTGCCAGAACTTCCTGGTTCAGAACACGCAGCGAGGCATAACCCAGCAGTTTAGGATCAAAATAGTGTCCAAAGGAGAAGGTATAACGGGCCTGCAGCCAGCCGTAGTCTGCTTGCCCGCATTGTTTGGCTGTACGGGTAGTAATCATAGTTCTTGACCTCTCTTTACTTCCTTTTATGTTAAATGGCTAGACGCTGCATTGTTAGCCAGATATTCTGCCCGGTATGTTCAAATTTCCTGAATGAGAACGAGATGGCCAAAGAAAGGGCTTTAACGCTTGAAGCGTTACGCGTCATGGACGCAATAGACAGGCGCGGTAGTTTTGCTGCTGCGGCAGATGAACTGGGACGCGTTCCTTCCGCACTTAGCTATACCATGCAGAAGCTGGAGGAAGAGCTGGACGTGGTGCTGTTTGACCGTTCAGGCCACCGCACAAAATTCACTAACGTTGGGCGTATGCTGCTGGAGCGTGGGCGCGTACTTCTGGAAGCTGCGGATAAACTGACCACCGATGCCGAAGCATTGGCTCGCGGTTGGGAAACGCATCTGACCATCGTAACCGAAGCGCTGGTGCCGACGGCGGCGTTTTTCCCGCTGATCGACAGGCTTGCCGGGAAGGCCAATACCCAGCTTTCCGTTATTACCGAAGTTCTGGCCGGGGCGTGGGAGCGTCTTGAGCAGGGGCGGGCGGATATCGTGATTGCGCCGGATATGCATTTTCGCTCATCCTCAGAAATCAACTCGCGCAAGCTGTACTCGCTGATGAACGTCTATGTAGCGGCCCCGGATCATCCCATCCATCAGGAGCCGGAACCGTTATCGGAAGTCACCCGCGTTAAATACCGTGGGATCGCGGTGGCGGATACCGCCCGTGAACGTCCGGTGCTGACGGTTCAACTGCTGGATAAGCAGCCGCGTCTGACGGTGAGTACGATAGAAGATAAACGTCAGGCGCTGTTGGCAGGACTTGGCGTGGCGACGATGCCGTACCCGCTGGTGGAAGAGGATATTGCGGCTGGTCGGCTGCGGGTCGTTAGTCCGGAATCGACAAGCGAGATAGATATTATTATGGCCTGGCGTCGTGACAGCATGGGCGAGGCGAAATCCTGGTGTCTGCGGGAAATCCCCAAGCTGTTTGCGGGTAAATAGTCTGACTGTTCCGCCGGATGCGGTGCAATTGCACCTTATCCGGCCTACAAAAGGGTGTATGACGTCAGGATGGTTGTTTAGGGTCAGCGCCGAAGCGGTTGCTCCCTTGAGTCCCGTTTTGGCAGTTGAAAATGATGATCACCAGCCAGCCTACGATCGGGATCAGCAGCACCAGTAGCCACCAGGCTGAACGATCGGTGTCATGTAAACGCCGGAACTGTACCGCCCACCACGGAATAAAGACCAGAACCCCGTAAATCGTCGTTAATATGCCTTCTCCACCGGCGCGCTCCCAGCCAAACATTCTGTCCAGAATACCCAGCACGAACGTGAAGATGATGTTGACCAGCACAAACATCCAGTATTCTTTACGACGCGCGCGGCCACCAAAACCAAAGTAATTCTTTAATACGTTTAAATACCAATCCATTTTTGCCTCGTTCTGCATTCAATTACTTGTTTTTAAAGCAATCAAATTAAGAATAGCTGTGAATGAAATGATGGTAAATATTTGCGGTATTAATTATTTAGCCCCCAGATGGGGGCCAGTGTAAATCAGGCGAAACGCTCGTCACGCCCGTGGGGTTCGTTGAGGTCCTGCCACGGCCCAACAGAAATAATGCCGGTTGGGTTAATGGTTTTGTGGCTACGGAAGTAGTGATTGCGGATATGATCGAAATTGACGGTTTCCGCAATACCCGGCATCTGGTAGATATCACGCAGGAAACCGTACAGGTTCAGATAGTCGCTAATCCGGTGTTTGTCGCACTTGAAGTGGGTGACATACACGGGATCAAAGCGTACCAGCGTGGTCCACAGGCGAATGTCGGCCTCGGTTAACTGGTCGCCGGTCAGGTAACGATGTTGCCCAAGGATCTGCTCCAGTCGTGCCAGAGATTGAAAGACGTTATCCACGGCGTCGTCGTAGGCTTCCTGACTGGTGGCAAATCCGGCTTTATACACACCGTTATTAACGTTGTCATAAATCCAGCCGTTCAGCTCGTCGATTTTGCTTTGCAGGGCAGGGGGATAGTAATCTCCGGCTTTCGCGCCCAGCGCATCAAACGCGGTGTTAAACATGCGGATGATTTCTGCAGATTCGTTGCTGACAATGGTGTGGTTCTTTTTATCCCACAGCACAGGAACGGTCACCCGACCGCTGTAGTGCGGATCGGCGTGCAAATAGAGCTGATAAAGAAATTCGTGCTGATACAGGGTATCGCCGGTTGCCGCCGGGAAGTTATCGTCAAAGGTCCAGCCGTTTTCCAGCATCAGCGGATGCACAACAGAAATGGAAATAAACGGTTCCAGCCCTTTGAGTTTGCGCAAAATCAGCGTGCGATGCGCCCATGGACAGGCCAGAGAAACGTACAGATGATAGCGGTCTTTTTCGGCAGCAAAGCCACCTTCACCGGTTGGGCCAGGCGCGCCATCCGCGGTGAGCCAGTTACGGAAAGCCGATGCAGAACGTTGAAATTTTCCACCGGTTGATTTGGTATCGTACCAGGTGTCATGCCAGACGCCGTCAATCAGTTGTCCCATGATTTTCGCCTCCTCAGATAGCAAAAGCGAGGAGATATCTCCTCGCTTTTTGATGTGTTCAGTATAGCTTGATTACCACTTTTTATTCAGCACGCGGTCGATACTAAATGCGCCTGGACCGGTGATAGCCAGCAGCAGGAAACCACCTGCGATGGTCAGGTTTTTCATGAACATCAGAGAGTTCACACCTTCCGCAAAGTTGCTGTGGAAGAGGAACGCCGTCAGCAATGTGAAGCCTGCGGTGAACAGCGCAGTTGTACGGGTCAGGAAACCGAACAGAATTGCCAGACCGCCACCAAACTCAAGCAGAATCACCAGCGGCAGCATAAATCCTGGGACGCCCATGGCTTCCATGTACTGTTGGGTACCCGCATATCCGGTGATTTTTCCCCAACCTGCGGTAATAAACAGGATTGGCATCAGAATGCGCGCTACCAGTACACCAACATCTTCTAATTTCTTCATCATACTCTCCAGGAAACCACTCAGGCGGCTTATTGTGTTTTTTTGTGCATCGACGCTGCAGAGCACGTCGTTGCTGTCGATGGAGAGAATCATAAACGTGCTTAATGAGAATTGTTAGCAAGGAAAACTGTCAGTATTTTTCAAAAATTTTGAGGTTGGGGGTAAGTAAAGGATTAGCCGCGCAGTTGCTGCTGTCTGATGGTCGATTTCACCAGACGCCAGATACTCCAGACGCTAAAGCCGCGCTTAGCCCAGCGTACCAGCAGATTCGGGTTGCGGATGGTGCGAACCGCCATAATACTGCTCCCGACCAACACCCAGCCACGCAGGTTCAGTAGCGTCTTCCAGCCACGATCGTAGACCTCGGTGGCTTCCAGCCAGTCGCGGCGAGTCGCAGACAGATCCAGCCGTTGCTGCTGGATCTGTCCAAGCAGTTGCGCCTTACGCTTTTGACGTTCGACTTTGCTGCTCATTATGCATCATCCTCCAGGGCTTGCCTGTCATTAGCGAGTTCCTGGCGTGTATGGCGTAGCAGCGTTGTTTTACGTGCTTTACGCAGCGTCCATATCCCGCCAATCAGCGCTAACAGCAACAGCACAACGGTGGTGGCAATCATGGCGTTCAGGCGGTATTGAGGGTCAATGGCCCAGATGATAAGCACCATCAGGCTCATCAGGCCAAACGCCGCGAACAGCATAGTCAGCCCAAGCATCAGCAGGATCTGGATGAGATTGGCTTTTTCCTCTTCCAGCTCAACGACGGCCAGCCGCAGCCGTGTTTCTACGATCTCAACGAGAATCGTCAGGATCCGCTGTCCAATACCCAGTACGCCTTTGCCTGGACCTTGTGCGTGTTGAGAATCAGCCATTGTTAACGGCGCGACAGCAGTACACCAAGCACCACACCGACTGCAGCGCCAATGCCGACGCCTGTCCATGGGTTTTCGCGCACGTAGTTATCGGCTTTAGCCGCGGCCTCACGGGTCTGTTTGGCAATTACATCGCTGGTTTCACTCAGACGATGGCGGCTCTCGCGCAGCGCATGTTCGGCTTTGCTGCGAATTTTACTCATCTCTTCCTTCGACTTATCGCCAGAGGAGCTAAGTACTTCTTCAAGCGTATCCGCAAGAGATTTCAGCTCAGCGCGCAGGTTTTCCGTAGCATTATCTTTCGACATAGTTTTCTCCAGTTGAGTGGCTAGTTACCGTACTTAGTAATCGCGGGTCTCGAGTTCTTTTAGCTCTTGCTGAGCTTCAGCAAGCTTGTGTTCACGCTTTGCTACCTTCTCCGCATCGCCTTTTTGCTTAGCTTCGGCTAAGTCACGTTGACGCTCGGCAATCTCATTTTTCTGCTCGGCGATCTTTTTCTGATGGTTGGCGCGCAGTTTGCTGTCAGTACAGTTTGCTCTGACTTCGCTCAGCGCTTTGTTCAGCCCATTGATACGGCTCTGATTGTTGTGTTTTTCGGCATAGCTAATCTCCCGCTGAATGTCTTGTTCTTTTTCCTGACAGAGGGTGGTGGCGTAGCTGCCGGCACTGAGAGCGAAAAGACTAATTGCCAAAGCGATGCGGTATTTCATTCTTGAACCTTCCATTGTGATTCGACCTCGTCGTTTAGGGTCGATGCTCCAGAATAATAAAACGTTGGGTCATAAACCCAGTTTATTAATCATAGGCGCTAAACGGTGAAATCACCAAAGTGAGTGATCTAATTCAGATTCCTGGAAATTAACCAAAACGGTGTGGGGTCTCACGTAAGCGGGATAACCACTGAACCGCCTGATTATTATCATCCTGCTGAGCGATAACGAAACCGTGCGGTAACGTTCGATCCAGTACGACCTTTGCCGCTGCGCTCTGTGCACTGGAATCAAAGGTAATCAGCAGGGCGTCATTTTGCGGAGTGATGCTTTTAAAACGAATGCCGTTGGCATCCAGGTGATGCCAGATAGAGAAGCCATCAGGCATGCTGGCTCCCTGGTTTACGGCACGAATGGCAAGCGTTGACTCCTGCTGGCGAATGACCGACCAGGTCAGGAGCAACGCGCCGATGAACAACATAAAAGTGGTGGACCAGGCAAGTCGTCGGAGCGTTATGCATGATTTCAGCATAATTTACCCTCGGTTCCCGTATTTCTTTTTCCAAAGAACAACCAGTGAACCTGCCAGACCAAACACCAGTAACACCACAGGAAGCAGCATCAGGCAAGACATCAGCTGATCTTCATATTTGAGAAACACCGGTGTTTTGCCCAGCAGATAGCCCAGCGATGTGAGAATAAGGACCCAAAGCAGTCCGCTCATCCAGTTGAAGAACTGAAAGCGCGCATTGTTCAGGCCGGACAATCCTGCGATGGTCGGCAGTAATGTTCTGACAAACGCGATAAAGCGGCCGACCAGCAGCGCAGACAAGCCATGCTTATGGAACAGATGATGCGCACGCTGATGATAATGTGCAGGAAGATGAGATAACCAGTTTTGCACGGTGCGGGTATTACCCAACCATCGACCTTGTATATAGCTGAGCCAGCAACCAAGGCTGGCTGCGGTGGTGAGCAGCAGTACCGTTTGCGGAAAACCCATTGCGCCTTTGGCAATAAGTACGCCGACCAGTACCAGCAAGCTGTCGCCAGGTAAAAAGGCTGCTGGCAGCAGTCCGTTTTCCAGAAACAAAATAGTAAAGAGTACAAAATAGAGCATGCCAATCATGGAAGGATTGGCCAGCGTTTCAAAATCCTGAGCCCATAAAGCATTTAGTAATTGAGTCAGTAGTTCCATTCAATATTCCTGGAGAATCGGTTGTCGTCATGCCGGTTTTCTGGATTTTGTAACACCACGATTTTATTAATATTTTTTACATGACTTGTGGTCTGTTACAAACTCACGGCCTGAACTATTCCCTGTAAAGTTGTGAAGTTAGCAAGCTCTTAAACACAAAAATTCAAACAGCATCTAATTGTAACAAAGGTCAACGTAGTCCGTTATAGAAATTACGGTTGTTGAACTGTGATTTTGCTTATCGCAATGGAGGGAGGCGAGAGGATTTACACAGGCTGACACTTTATACTTAACGCTTACCAAGTGTCAGAAACAGGCGCGTGGTCGCGCCTGCATTGATAAGATTGTTTATTTTGCGCTGTTAGCAGCTGTATCGAGGTGAACGACCGGATTTTCGGTAAATAGATAACGGTCCGCATTGAACTCAAAATCATCGCTGGTTTCGTTAAACAGCATCTGCTTCGTGTTCTCAAGATGCTGCCACATCGCCAGTTTGGCGGCATGAGGATCTTTGCGAATCAGCGCCCGAAGGATCTGGTCATGGTCATCACACCAGTTATCAACCGTGCGCAGGTCGATGTGGTCGTGCAATTTCTTCCAGTAGGGGTTGTGAATACGCTGAGTCCACATTTTTTCAACAATCGCGGCCAGAGCCGAGTTCTGCGTTGCCAGGGCGACCTGCACATGGAACTGGAGATCCCACTCGGAGTCACGAAAGCTTTTTTCGTTACGTGATTTCTCCTGAATCTCCATCAGCTTCATGATGTCCTGTTTGGTCACCTGGGTGGCGGCAAACTCGGCAATGTTACTCTCAATGAGCTGACGCGCCTGGAGCAGCTCGAAAGGACCGTAGCTGGCAAATTCCAGGTTTTCATCTGGCGCAACATAATGTCTGGGTTGGTTGGAAATGACGTGGATCCCCGATCCTTTGCGCACCTCAACGTAGCCCTCAACCTCAAGCATGATAATTGCTTCACGAACCACGGTACGGCTGACATTTTTTTCATCGGCGATAAAGCGCTCGGCGGGGAGTTTGTCACCCACCAGATAGACGCCCTGCTCAATGCGTTCTTTCAGATCAGCAGCAAGTTGTTGGTACAAACGTCGTGGTTCGGTGATTTCCATATGCGCTCCAGGCATGATACGGCAGACTATATTTGTTATACCACTTTTGCGATTACTGCTCCACTCGCGGCGATAAAAAAGCCGCCAGATAACTGGCGGCTTCGCATTATATACCCTTGATGAACAACAGCGGGTTAATTTTGCGGAGCGGGATCGCCTGTCTGTGAGCCCGAATCGACTTCGCTGGCCGATTTGTTTTGCAAGACCGTCCAGATAACGAGTGCGCCGAGCAGGTCGAATACCGCCAGTACGGCGAACAGCGGGCTAAAGCCGATAGTGTCAGCCAGTGCGCCAACAACCAGTGCAAACAGCGTACTTGCAAGCCAGGCGGACATACCGGTCAGGCCGTTTGCCGTTGCCACTTCATTACGACCAAATACGTCAGAAGAAAGCGTAATCAGCGCACCGGATAGCGCCTGGTGAGCAAAGCCGCCGACGCACAGCAGGGCGATAGCAATGTACGGGCTGGTGAACAGACCAATCATCCCTGGGCCAATCATCAGCAATGCGCCCATGGTAACGACCATTTTACGTGAAACGATCAGGTTAACGCCGAACCAGCGCTGGAACAGAGGCGGTAAGTAGCCCCCAACGATACAGCCCAGGTCAGCAAACAGCATCGGCATCCATGCAAACATCGCAATCTCTTTCAGGTTAAAGCCGTAGACTTTAAACATGAACAGCGGGATCCAGGCGTTGAAGGTACCCCAGGCCGGCTCAGCCAGGAAACGCGGCAGCGCGATGCCCCAGAACTGGCGGTTACGCAGGATCTGACCGAGCGACATTTTTTTCGAGGTCGCGTTTTTATGCTGTGATTCCTGACCATTCAGAATGTAATCACGTTCTTCATCAGACAGTTTTTTCTGGTCGCGCGGGTGTTTGTAGAACACAAGCCAGCACATCGCCCAGATGAAGCTCAACGCACCGGAAATAATGAATGCCATCTGCCAGCTGTGCATGACGATTGCCCAGACGACCAGCGGCGGAGCAATCATCGCACCGATTGAAGAGCCGACGTTAAAGTACCCCACGGCAATTGAACGTTCTTTTGCCGGGAACCACTCAGAACTGGCTTTCAGACCTGCAGGGATCATTGCGGCTTCAGCGGCACCTACTGCGCCACGCGCCAGTGCCAGTCCACCCCAACTGCCAGCCAGTGCGGTCGCGCCACAGAAGACGGCCCACAGAACGGCGAACATCGCGTAACCAACTTTTGTGCCGAGCACATCAAGCACGTAGCCGGCAACGGGTTGCATTACGGTGTAAGCAGCAGAATACGCTGCGATGATATAGGAATACTGTTGAGTGGAGATGTGTAACTCTTCCATCAGAGTTGGCGCAGCTGCCGCCACAGTGTTACGTGTCAGGTAACCCAGCACGGTGCCAAGCGTCACCAGTGCAATCATGTACCAACGTAACCCTTTAATTTTACGCATGTAAAACCTCATCGTTTTGTTATGTCCGCGAACGAGCGGTCATCTTCCAGTTCAGGGCGGAGGATGTTCTTTTACGAGGGGGGACCGAAAAAAAGCCGGTACTCCCCGAACTTTGCCATGTCAATAATTGTGCTAATTCGGTTTCCGTACCGGTCAATCCGATGGTTATACATCGGTAATTTGCATTCCGTCGGCTTATGTATCGCGACGGCCAAAAGATAACTTGTCATACAGCTTTAAAAGGTGAGTGCCATCACAAAAGTGTGAATCTTCGTGTGGTCATTATTTCGATTCAGCAAAGCCAGCACTGGCGCGGCTTGACGCGTGATTTACCTCTTTGAGAGTAATTTTTTTGTCACCATTTGTTGATCTAACTCACGAAAATATCTTCAGTGTATGGAAATTGGTGTGATAACTTTGTCAACATCAAAACATAAGCAATCTGACGCACTCGTTGAGAGGAAGACGATAATGACCCCGTTTATGACTGAAGATTTCCTGCTGGACACCGAATTTGCCCGCCGTCTGTACCATGATTACGCCAAAGACCAGCCGATCTTCGATTACCACTGCCATTTACCACCGCAACAAATCGCTGAAAACTACCGTTTTAGTAACCTGTATGACATCTGGCTGAAGGGTGATCACTACAAATGGCGTGCGATGCGTACCAATGGCGTCGCTGAGCGCTTGTGTACCGGCGATGCGTCCGATCGCGAGAAGTTTGACGCATGGGCCGCTACGGTTCCGCACACTATCGGTAACCCGCTGTACCACTGGACCCACCTCGAATTACGTCGCCCGTTTGGTATTACAGGTAAGCTGCTTTCTCCTGCGACTGCTGATGAAATCTGGAACCAATGCAACGAGCTGCTGGCGCAGGATAAATTCTCCGCGCGCGGCATCATGCAGCAGATGAATGTGAAAATGGTCGGCACTACCGATGACCCGATCGACTCTCTGGAGCATCATGCGGCCGTTGCTAAAGACGGTACCTTTGATGTGAAAGTGCTGCCGAGCTGGCGTCCGGATAAAGCCTTTAACATTGAGCTGGCGACCTTTAATGACTACATGGCGAAGCTCGGTGAAGTGTCTGACACGGATATCCGCCGCTTCAGCGATCTGCAAGCTGCACTGACCAAACGTCTGGATCACTTCGCGGCTCACGGCTGTAAGGTTTCTGACCACGCGCTGGACGTGGTGCTGTTTGCCGAATCTAACGAATCTGAACTGGATAGCATTCTGGCGCGTCGCCTGGCGGGTGAAACCCTGAGTGAGCATGAAGTTGCCCAGTTTAAAACCGCCGTGCTGGTGTTCCTTGGTGCGGAATATGCTCGTCGCGAATGGGTACAGCAGTACCACATCGGTGCGCTGCGTAATAACAACCTGCGTCAGTTCAAACTGTTGGGCGCGGATGTTGGCTTCGACTCCATCAATGACCGTCCGATGGCTGAAGAACTGTCCAAACTGCTGAGCAAGCAGAACGAACAGAACCTGCTGCCGAAAACCATTCTCTACTGCCTGAACCCGCGTGATAACGAAGTGCTGGGCACCATGATCGGCAACTTCCAGGGCGAAGGTATGCCGGGCAAGATGCAGTTCGGTTCCGGCTGGTGGTTCAACGATCAGAAAGACGGGATGGAACGTCAGATGACGCAGCTGGCCCAGCTCGGCCTGCTGAGCCGTTTCGTCGGCATGCTGACCGATAGCCGTAGCTTCTTGTCATACACGCGCCATGAATACTTCCGTCGCATTCTGTGCCAGATGATTGGCCGTTGGGTTGCTGCAGGTGAAGCACCGGCAGATATCCAGTTGCTGGGTGAAATGGTCAGAAATATTTGCTTTAACAATGCGCGTGATTACTTCGCCATTGAACTGAACTAAGGCCCGGGTGAAGGTATGCAATACATCAAGATCCATGCGCTGGATAACGTCGCGGTAGCGCTCGCTGATTTGGCTGAAGGAACCGAAGTCACCGTTGATGGGCAGGCGGTAACCCTGCGTCAGGCGGTCTCTCGTGGCCATAAATTCGCTTTACGTGATATTGCGAAAGGCGAAAACGTCATTAAATACGGTTTGCCAATTGGCCATACGCTGGTGGACGTTGCGGCGGGTGAGCATATTCATGCTCACAACACGCGCACCAATCTGAGCGACCTGGACACGTATAGCTACCACCCTGATTTTCAGACGGAAGTTGAACAACCGGCGGATCGCGATGTGCAGATCTACCGTCGTGCCAACGGCGATGTTGGCGTGCGCAACGAACTGTGGATCCTACCGACGGTAGGCTGTGTTAACGCCATGGCGCGCCAGATGCAGAACCGTTTTCTGAAAGAGACTAACGACGCCGAAGGAATCGACGGCGTGCATCTCTTCAGCCACACCTACGGCTGTTCACAGCTCGGCGACGACCACATTAACACCCGCACCATGCTGCAAAACATGGTGCGTCACCCGAATGCGGGTGCGGTGCTGGTGGTTGGCCTTGGTTGTGAAAACAACCAGGTTGATGCCTTCCGCGAAACCTTAGGCGAGTACGATCCTGAGCGCGTTCACTTCATGGTCTGCCAACATCAGGAAGACGAAGTGGAAGCGGGGATTGAACATCTTCACCAGTTGTACAACGTGATGCGTAATGATAAGCGTGAACCGGGTAAGCTGGGCGAGCTGAAGTTTGGTCTGGAATGCGGCGGCTCTGACGGCCTGTCCGGTATTACCGCCAACCCGATGCTGGGGCGTTTTTCTGACTACGTGATTGCTAACGGCGGCACCACCGTACTGACCGAAGTACCGGAAATGTTCGGCGCCGAGCAGCTGCTGATGGACCACTGCCGCGATGAAGAAACGTTTGGCAAGCTGGTCACCATGGTCAATGACTTCAAGCAGTACTTCATTGCTCACGACCAGCCGATCTACGAGAACCCATCGCCGGGCAACAAAGCGGGCGGTATCACCACGCTGGAAGATAAATCTCTCGGCTGCACGCAAAAAGCAGGCTCCAGCCAGGTGGTGGACGTACTGCGCTACGGCGAACGCCTGAAGACGCATGGTCTGAACCTGCTGAGCGCACCGGGTAACGATGCGGTGGCGACCAGTGCCCTGGCGGGCGCGGGCTGTCATATGGTGCTGTTCAGTACCGGTCGCGGTACACCTTACGGTGGTTTTGTGCCGACGGTGAAAATTGCCACCAACAGCGAGCTGGCGGCGAAGAAAAAGCACTGGATCGATTTTGACGCTGGACAGTTGATCCATGGTAAAGCGATGCCTCAGTTGCTGGAAGAATTTGTCGATACCATCGTCGAGTTCGCCAACGGCAAGCAAACCTGCAACGAGCGGAATGATTTTAGAGAGTTAGCGATATTTAAAAGCGGCGTAACGTTGTAGTAAATACCTGATGGTACCTGCATGCAGGTCTGCGCAAACCGTAGGCCTGATAAGCGCAGCGCCATCAGGCACAAACCGTTGCCGGATGGTGGCGAACTCGCCTTATCCGGCCTACGAGATAGAATTGGGGTTGCTTGCATGACCGCGTATTGGCTGGCCCAGGGCGTAGGTGTCATCGCCTTTCTGATCGGTATTACCACCTTTTTCAATCGCGATGAGCGCCGGTTCCGGCTGCAACTCGCTGTCTATAGCGCCACTATCGGCGTGCATTTTTTCCTGATGGGTGCCTGGCCTGCGGGAATGAGCGCAGAACTCAACACCATCCGCACACTTGTCTCAATGCATACCCGCAAACTGTGGGTAATGACCGTTTTTATTGTCCTCACCCTGGTTCTCGGGCTGGCGAAATTACAGCATGCGATGGAGCTATTGCCAATAATTGGCACGCTGGCCAGCACCTGGGCGCTGTTTCGCTGCAAAGGGTTAACCGTGCGCTGCGTCATGTGGTGCGCAACCGCCTGTTGGGTTATCCATAATTTCTGGCTAGGGTCGATTGGTGGGACGATGATCGAAGGGAGTTTTCTGGTAATGAACGGCCTGAACATTATTCGTTTCCGGCGGATGCAAAAACGCGGAATTGATCCGTTCAAAATTGAAAAAAGCGCACAAGAAGAGAACCCCTCCACCCGATGACGGAGGGGCGTAGGGATTAGCCGCGCAGGGCGTTATTTGCCAGACGCTCGTCTTCTGCCTGGCAGGCTGCAGCGGTAAACAGGACGTCTGTAGAAGAGTTCAACGCCGTTTCACATGAGTCCTGCAATACGCCGATGATAAAGCCAACGGCAACAACCTGCATGGCGATGTCATTCGGGATACCGAACATGTTGCACGCCAGCGGGATCAGCAGCAGAGAACCGCCCGCCACGCCCGATGCACCACAGGCACACAGCGAAGCCACCACGCTCAGTAACAGCGCTGTCGGTAAATCGACCGGAATACCCAGCGTATTCACCGCCGCCAGCGTCAGCACGGTAATGGTGATCGCCGCGCCCGCCATATTGATGGTGGCTCCCAGCGGAATAGACACCGAATAGGTATCACGATCCAGATTCAGCTTCTCACACAGTGCCATGTTCACCGGAATATTTGCCGCCGAACTGCGGGTAAAGAAGGCATACACGCCACTTTCACGCAGACAGGCCAGCACCAGCGGGTACGGGTTACGGCGAATTTTCCAGAAGACCAGCAGCGGGTTGACCACAAATGCCACCAGCAGCATACAGCCTACCAGTACGGTCAGCAGTTGGGCGTAGCCCCAAAGCGTTGCGAAACCGGTGGTTGCCAGCGTGGAGGAGACCAGACCAAAGATACCGATTGGCGCGAAACGAATCACCAGTTTCACCATAAAGGTGACGGCGTTGGACATATCATTGACCAGATTTTTGGTCGTTTCATTACCGTGGCGCAGTGCAAAGCCCAGACCAACGGCCCATACCAGAATACCGATATAGTTAGCGTTAAGCAGGGCATCAACTGGGTTAGAAACCATGCTCATCAGCAGGCTGCGCATCACTTCAACAATCCCGGACGGCGGTACGATATCCCCCGCGCTGCTGGAAAGATGCAGTGTTGATGGGAAAGCAAAGCTGAAGACAACGGCGGTTAATGCCGCTGAAAATGTTCCGAGCAGGTAGAGGAACAGAATAGGGCGGATATTGGTTTTTTGCCCGTGCTGGTGGTTGGCGATAGAAGCCATCACCAGCATCAGAACCAGAATTGGCGCGACGGCTTTTAATGCGCCGACGAACAGCGTACCCAGCAAACCAGCGGCTTCAGCCGCAGGTTTTGACACCAGTGCCAGTAAAATCCCCAGTACCAAACCGATCAAAATTTGTTTAACCAGGCTCCCTTGCGCCAAACGCGAGAACAGCCCCGATGAACGTTGCGTAGTCATGTCGTGATCCTTTCATTGTGTTGTTGCCTTACCTTTGTGCGTTCTGTTGACGCATCTTTCTGGATGGGGCAAATGTTTGCATGGCTGAGTATAAGGAAAGAACGGGGTTCTGGAAGCGAAATATCCTGGATTCCGCGTTGAGATCATATTTTATAACTTTAACTTAACATTATTTTGACATGATAAACAAAAAGCCCGACGCACGCAGTGTGCTGTCGGGCTTTTCAGCTAGCAGATGAAACTTACTGTATTTGCTGCTTTTTATCGTGCTGGTGGTTGACCCACGCGTTAACAATCAGCGTCACAAACAGAATGCCAAATACCACGCCTAACGAGATAGCGATCGGGATATGGTAGAAATCGACGATCAGCATCTTAATACCGATAAACACCAGAATGACCGACAAGCCGTACTTCAGCATGGAGAAACGCTCCGCCACGCCCGCCAGCAGGAAGTACATCGCTCGCAGACCCAAAATAGCAAACAGGTTCGAGGTCAGCACGATGAACGGGTCGGTGGTCACGGCAAAGATAGCCGGAATACTGTCGACGGCAAAAATCACATCGCTCAACTCAACCAGAATCAACACCAGCATCAGCGGCGTAACAAACAGCAGGCCGTTTTTACGCACGAAGAATTTTTCATCTTCGATGGTATCGGTCATGCGCAAATGACCGCGCAGCCAGCGTACTAACGGTCTGTCGCCAATACCGGAGGCATCTTCTTTCGCCAGCGCCATCTTCACGCCGGTAAACAACAGGAATGCGCCGAACACGTACAACAGCCACTCAAACTGGGTGATAAGCCAGCTGCCCGCGAAGATCATGATCGTACGCAGCACAATCGCACCCAGCACGCCATACACCAGTACCCGACGCTGCAACGCAGGCGGCACGGAGAAGTAGCTGAAGAGCATCAACCAGACAAAGACGTTATCTACTGCCAGTGATTTTTCGATCAAATAGCCGGTAAGGAACGCCAGCGCCTGTGGGTCGGCAACGGCGCGCCCCTGGGTTTCTGCCAGGTACCACCAGAAGGCGGCGTTAAACAGTAACGACAGCGTTACCCAGACGATTGACCAGGCCGCAGCCTGCTTCATTGACATCGTATGTGCGCCACGACGACCCTGCAACAGCAGGTCGATGGCCAGCATAATTACCACTACGACAGCGAAGCCACCCCATAACAACGGTGTGCCGACAGTATTCATTGTATTTCCCCATGCATAAAAAAAACGGCCAACGCCGAATGGCATTAGCCGCTGCTTTTTATGCATAGACCTTGCCATTCGGCAAGGTCTCACTTACAACAACAAAGGAATACGGTGGCGTATTCCTTTGTTATCGCCCGGCGACCGGATGTGGTTTTTCACACATCGTAATGACGATCAACCGACAACGAAGTTACTCCCCTTTGCGGGTTACAAAATATTACAGGCCATGCATTCAGTCAATGGCCTGCAACATTCGTTTTACACACCTTTACGCAGTCAGCGATGTTTCCGCTTCGTCTGCCGGGAAAACCACGCCGGTCTGGCGGCGAATCTCCGTTTGCAGTTTGGCGGTGATACGGCTGACGGCCAGTGCCGGGTGATCCACTTCGCCGGATTCAACCAAATGAGCAAAAGCCTCTGCCTCATACAGCATAGTATTGATGTGCTGAGGCGTCGTCAGATCCTGCGTTTTCCCCCCACGTGGAACGAAGCACACTTTCTGACACTCGGAGATATGCTCGATGACCAGCGATCCCGACTCGCCCTGAATTTCACTGGCTAATACCGAGTCGCTTACTTTTGAGTGCTGGAGCGTAACGCTGAAATCACCGTAATTCAGCACCACCACGCCGTGGGCATCCACGCCGCTTTCCAGCAGGCTGGCGCTGGCCTGAACGCTCTGCGGTTCGCCCCACAGCGCAACCGCTGAGGCCAGGCAGTAAAAACCGATATCCATAATCGAGCCATTGGAGAACGCCGGATTAAACGTGTTCGGATTTTCACCGTCCAGATAGCGCTGATAGCGCGAGGAGTACTGGCAGTAATTGATAAACGCTTTCCTGATTTTTCCTACTTTGGGTAGCGATTGCTGTAACAGCAGGAAGTTAGGCAGGCTGGCGGTCTTAAACGCTTCAAATAGCACGACCTGATTTTGACGCGCGCAGGTGATAGCGGCTTCAGCTTGCGCCAGGTTGGAGGCCAGCGGCTTTTCGCAAATAACATGCTTTTTGTGCCGCAAAAACAGCTCAGTCTGCGGGAAATGCAAAGAGTTTGGACTGGCGATGTAGACGGCGTCGATCGCCTCGCTTTGCGCCATCGCTTCCAGCGAGGTAAACAGATGTTCGACTGGGTAATCGTTGGCGAAGGTCTGCGCCTGCTCAAGGCTACGAGAATAGACTGCGGTTAACTTATATTTGCCGGTTTCATGGGCGGCATCGACAAACTGGCGGGTGATCCAGTTTGTGCCAATTACTGCGAAACGTATCATAAAGGCCTTCAGGCTGCGAAATGGGATTCTTTCGTCAATTTAGCATGCCCTGAAGACAAAGCCAGTGCGCGACTACGCAGTTTGCTTTAACGATTGTTGCGTTAACCACAGGCGGGTATCGAACTCCAGTTGATGATACTGAGGCTCCATATGACAGCAGAGCTGGTAAAACGCTTTGTCGTGCTCTTTTTCCTTCAGATGCGCCAGTTCATGAACGACGATCATGCGTAAAAAGGGTTCTGGGGCGCTGCGAAACACGGTGGCGATGCGGATCTCCGCTTTGGCTTTGAGCTTACCGCCCTGCACGCGAGAGACGGCGGTATGCAGCCCCAACGCATTATTCAGAACGTGGATCTTGCTGTCATACATGACTTTATTTAGCGGCGGGGCGTTACGCAGAAACTGATTTTTCAGATCCTGGGTATATTGCCAGAGCGCTTTGTCGGTCGCGAAGTCATGCGTACCCGGATAGCGCTTCTCCAGTACTGCGCCCAGGCGCTGCTCAGCAATCAGCGTTCTCACTTGAGAAAGCAAATGTTCCGGGTAGCCCTGGAGGTAAGTTAGTTGGTTCATTCATGTCCACGCAAATCATAAAAGTGTATACTCACGCACCCTTTTCAGGGATACGCCGAAATTTTACCATTCAGGAGGGCCGATGAGCCACATAGACAACGGTTTCCGTTCGCTGTCACTTAAACGTTTCCCGGAAACGGACGACGTTAACCCGCTGCTGGCGTGGGAAGCTGCAGATGAATATCTGCTGCAACAGCTGGACGATACCGAGATTAGCGGCCCGGTGCTGATCCTGAATGATACCTTCGGCGCGCTGGGCTGTGCGCTGGCGGAACATACGCCGTACAGCATCGGTGACTCCTATCTCAGCGAGCTTGCCACACGCGAGAACCTGCGTCACAACGATATTGCCGAGTCGAGCGTCAAGTTTCTCGACAGTACCGCGGACTATCCGCAGGCGCCGGGCGTGGTGCTGATTAAGCTGCCAAAAACCATGGCGCTGCTGGAGCAGCAACTGCGTGCGCTGCGTGAAGTGGTGACGCCAGAAACGCGTATTATCGCCGGGGCAAAAGCGCGTGATGTACATACCTCGACGCTGGAACTGTTTGAAAAAGTGCTGGGTCCAACCACCACGACGCTGGCGTGGAAAAAAGCCCGTTTGATCAACTGTACGTTCAGCAAACCTGAACTGGCCGCTGCCTCGCAAACGCTAAGCTGGAAACTGGAAGGCACTGACTGGACTATCCATAACCACGCCAACGTCTTCTCCCGTACCGGCCTGGATATCGGCGCGCGCTTTTTTATCGAGCATCTACCGGAAAACCTCGAAGGGGAGATTGTTGACCTCGGCTGCGGTAACGGTGTTATCGGTATGACGCTGCTGGCGAAGAATCCGGAAGCCAGCGTGGTATTTGTTGATGAATCGCCGATGGCGGTGGCTTCAAGCCGTTTGAACGTGGAAAGCAACATGCCTGAAGCGTTGGATCGCTGTGAGTTTATGATCAACAACGCGCTGTCTGGCGTCGAACCGTTCCGCTTTAACGCCGTACTGTGCAACCCACCGTTCCATCAGAAGCACGCGCTGACGGATAACATTGCCTGGGAAATGTTCCACCATGCCCGCCGCTGCCTGAAAATCAACGGTGAGCTGTACATTGTGGCTAACCGTCACCTTGATTACTTCCACAAGCTGAAGAAGATTTTCGGCAACTGCGAAACCATCGCCACCAATAATAAATTCGTGGTGCTGAAGGCGGTTAAAACCGGTCGTCGTCGGTAATAGCGGGTGCCGGATGGCGGCTAACGCCTTATCCGGCCTACGAAAGACATGACGTTAAATTTCCAGTGCCAGCCTGGTGCCCTGCGCAATAGCGCGTCGGGCATCCAGTTCCATCGCCACATCGCAACCGCCGATCAGATGCACCGTTTTACCTGCCGCGTGCAGCGGATCGACCAGTTCACGGCGCGGCTCTTGTCCGGCGCAAATCACCACGTTATCCACGTTAAAGATCACCGGTTCACCGTTCAACACAACGTGTAACCCATCATCATCAATCTTCTGATAGCTGACTGCCGGGATCATTTTCACGCCGCGTGAGAGCAGGGTGGCGCGATGGATCCAGCCCGTCGTTTTACCTAAACCTTGTCCCGGTTTGCTGGCTTTTCGCTGCAGCATCACTATCTGGCGCGGGCTGCGGGATAAGTGTGGGCCTTCCGGGCGTAAGCCGCCGGGCTGTTGCAGGCTGGTGTCGATCCCCCATTCTACGCAGAACTCCGCAATGTTCTGGCTGGTGGGTTCGCCGGTCTGACTCAGATACATTGCGGTATCAAAACCGATCCCGCCGCAGCCCACGATCGCCACGCGTTTACCCACTGGCGTTTTATCGCGCAGAACGTCGAGATAGCTCAGCACTTTAGGATGATCGATCCCCTCGATCGGCGGCATGCGTGGCTCGATCCCGCTGGCAAGGATCACTTCGTCGAAGGTGTGCAGATCGTGTGCGCTGACAAAGTGATTCAGCTTCAGCGTCACGCCAGTCACGTCGATCATCCGGCGGTAGTAGCGCAGGGTTTCATAGAATTCTTCTTTGCCGGGGATCTGTTTGGCGATATTAAACTGCCCGCCAATCTCGCCATGTGCGTCAAATAGCGTCACGTGATGCCCGCGCGCTGCGGCATTTATGGCGAAGGCGAGGCCCGCAGGACCCGCGCCAACAACCGCCAGGTTCTTTGGCACAGCTGCCGCAACAATCGGCATTTTGGTTTCATGGCAGGCGCGCGGATTGACCAGGCAAGAGGTGACTTTGCCGACGAAGATCTGATCCAGACAGGCCTGGTTACAGCCGATACAGGTGTTGATCTCATCCGCGCGTCCGGTTTGCGCTTTTGACAGCAGTTCGGCATCGGCGAGGAACGGTCGGGCCATCGACACCATATCGGCATCGCCACGAGCAAGGATGTCATCGGCAACCTGAGGATCGTTAATGCGGTTGGTGGTGACCAGTGGGATTGTCACATGTCCTTTCAGCTTACGCGTCACCCAACTAAACGCACCGCGCGGTACTGGGGTAGCGATAGTGGGAATACGCGCCTCATGCCAGCCAATACCGGTGTTAATAATGGTGGCCCCGGCGGCTTCTATAGCCTGCGCCAGCTGGACGGTTTCGTCGAAGGTTCCGCCATTTTCCACCAGATCGAGCATCGACAGGCGGAAGATAATAATAAAGTCATTCCCGGCACGCTGGCGTACCGCTCGCACCACCTCAACGGCAAAACGCATGCGGTTGGCATACTCACCGCCCCATTGGTCATCGCGCTGGTTGGTACGCAGAGTCAGGAATTCGTTGATGAGATACCCTTCCGACCCCATCACTTCCACGCCATCGTAGCCCGCTTCCCGCGCCAGCTGTGCGCAGTGGGCAAAATCTTCAATCAACTGCAGCACTTCATCGTGCGTTAATTCATGTGGCGTAAAGCGGTTAATGGGTGCCTGAATAGCAGAAGGCGCCACCAGATGCGGCTGGTAGCTGTAACGCCCGGTGTGCAGGATTTGCAGGGCGATTTTGCCGCCTTCATCATGCACAGCATCGGTAATGACGCGATGGTGAGCAAGCTGGCTGGTGTCGTTCAGCATCGCACCGCCTTCCATTCCCACGCCGGAAAGCGCAGGCGCAATACCTCCGCTCACAATTAACGCTACGCCGTGACGGGCGCGCTCGGCGTAGAACGCGGCCAGCCGTTCTGCACCATCGGGATATTCCTCCAGTCCGGTATGCATTGAACCCATCAGCACGCGGTTTTTAAGCGTGGTGAAGCCTAAATCGAGCGGAGCGAACAGCGACGGATAGCTCATAAAGGTGTCCAGTATGTAAAATTATTGTTATGTGGTCGGATGAGTTAATAATTTAGCCGTCGCCGCGTAAAAGGGAAAAGAGGAATGCCGTGATTGTGATGGGATTCAAAAAAGGAGTGGAGCCAGAGGACGAATATGCCGGATGGCAGTGCAAGCACCTAATCCGGCCGGTGAAAATGTGTCTTTGTAGGCCGGATAAGCGAAGCGCCATCCGGCGTTATGTCACAGATTACTGTTTTTTAAGAAAATCGTTATACAGCATATAGAGATGCGCCGCGCTCCAGGAGAAATTCGGTGCGCCCTGCTGTGCGCCGGTCAGCGGGTTATAGTTTTCCTGAATCGGACCGTCGGCGGTGAGGCCTTTGGCGTGGCTGAAGAAGGTATCCGCCAGTTTTAACGCGTCATCGCGATAGCCGTAACGCTCCATCCCTTTTAGCCCGAACCAGAACTGATCCACCCAGACGCGCCCGCGCCAGTAGATATCCGCGCCGAAAGCCGGGTTGGTCAGCGCCGCCGTGCCAAGCGGGACAAAGGTGTTGAACTCTTTGGGGTCGAGCATCACCTTAACCACCGCGTCCGCATGGGGCTGCGTTGCTGCACCGTTAAACAGCGGCGACCAGCCTTCCGGCCCTTTGCCACGTTCGACGATCGGTTTACCCGCACAGCCGTTTGCCAGCGGGGTTTCTTCGATCCTGACGTCATAAAAGAATTGGGTGTTAGGGTCGAACATGCAGGTGTTGATGTAATCCGCGAGTTTTTGCGCCAGTTGGCGATACCGCTGCGCCTCTTCGTGTTTGCCGAGCAGGGTCGCCATCTGCGCCAGATAATGGTTGTCGCTGTACATGTAGCTGGCCTGATCGACTGACTCCTGCAACAGCGAGTAACCCAGCAAATTACCGTCTTTACTGCGATTTTCGGCAAATTTCACCACCCAGTCGCTGCGTTTTCCACCGCCCGCGACGTATTTATCCAGTTGATCTTTATCGATAAAACCAAATACAGCCGCATCGTCACGACCGGACTCCCACGAGGCGGCAACCTGCGCCGGGATCTCAAGGCTGTCATACTGACCCTTATCGATCACGGTGGCGTAATTGTTCAGCCCGGAGAGCGTTTCTTCCGTGTCGCCTTTTTTCACCGTAAACAACATTTCGCCGCGGTCGGTATTGTGGGCTTTATCGCGGGTAGCGCCGTATTCCGGCACGCCGTTGCCATTATGATCGCGGTTACGCAGCCACCAGTCGTGATACGCAACCAGCTTTGGATACATCTCTTCGAGCCAGGCCTTGTCTTTGGTGACGTTGTAGACCTCCATCACCGACCAGGCCGCCAGGCTGGGCTTGGTGTTGCGCTCGTTCCAGTTACCGCCGTCGCCGCCGCGTTCCGGGCTGAGATTCCAGGCAATCAGGTCGGGAATGAATCCGGCATCCTGCGGGCGAACCGGATCACCGGGTTTAACCTGCCATGAAAAGACGGCGCGAATATTCTCTTTGGCGATCTCCGGGTTAAAGTGCGCCATGGCGAAGGCCTGTTTCCAGGTGTCCCACGGCCAGGTTTGGTTGCCGGAGAACCAGCGGCCGGTGACCGATGGCGTCACGGTATTGTGTTTTACCGCACCGCCTGGCGAGCGCCAGTTGCCGTTCAGCGTTTCAATAGCTTTTACCGCGACCCGGGTTTGTTCCGTTGTGGCATCCGGGTTAGTTAAGCCTTTTTGCAGATAATCTGCCCAGCGCTTTTGTGATGCAGCAAGATACCAGGCCGGGCGCGCCAGAATATCGCGGATCTGCGGCTGCTCTTTCGCTACATCCTCGGCGGTAAGCAGATGAGACCAGGTGGTGTAAATGGTTGTCGAACCACTGATATGGGCCTTCCCCGTAAAGCGATGACCGTTAACCGTGGTTTTCATAGCGACAGATTTATGCACCTGATACTCCGACTCACCGGAGGTGAGCAGATCCCAGGTTGAGCGCACTTTGCCGAAGGTGACTTTCAGACCGTCGTGCGTGGCGGTGATTTTGCGCTGATAGCCAGGGAATTCGCTATCAATGGTTTTATCCGACAGCGCTTTTCCCTCTTTGGCTTCCAGTTTCTCCAGCAGCTCGCCGTCCCACACCAGATCCAGCGGCGTGTTGCTGGTGATTTTGGTTTCCAGCAGCGAGGTGCGCGGGCTGGCAAAACGCAGCGTCATCTCTATTTGCACATGCTTAGATGACAGCTTTTGCACCAGCGCGCCGGGAATGCTGTAGGCCTCAAGCGCGAAATCGACCTTTTTACCGTGCTGGTACACCGTCAGACGGTCAAAATTATTGGCCATAAAATTGATGTATTCTTCGGTCAGCAACGCCACGCCTGGAAAGCCGCCCATCGTTGCAGGGCCGTCCGGGAGCAAATGACCGTGCCAGGCGCCAAGATCGAAAAATGGATTAAAGCGCTGGTGGTCGTCGTGATCGTAGTCATGCATGTAGCCCGGCGCACCGGTGCGATTAATGATGTTTTTAAAGTCGTTAGCACTGGCGGCATGTGCGGAGAAGTTCATCAGCAGAATACAGGCCAGCGGCGTGAGAATAGGTTTCATGTTCATGGTATTCCGGTCCTTGTTACCAATAGAAATATTGCATCAGGAAGATTTGGTCGCTCGGGTCGCCGGATGCATTCCGCATATAGAACCGACTGTCGAAGGCGGTAGCGAAACGGCCGCCGCCGTATTCATACCAGATACCAAACTGCATAAAGGAAGTGGTTTCGTCCTCATAGCTATCCGGTCGGTGTTTGGCGTAGCTATAAGCTGTGGAGAGGTAAACGCCTTTTAGCGCTTCATACATTGCGCTGACCATATAGCCGGTTTCGGTGCCGGACACATCCAGCCCGTCGGCGCGGCCCGTGTGGTGCCAGGCGCGGGCGGCGAAGTTGGGCGAAAGGATGCCGGTCAGGAACAGCTGTCCGGTACCATCTGTTATCTCCAGGCCGTTCATCCAGGTTACGCCTTCAGTCAGGTCGTACTGGATATAGCCGTTCATCATGGCCGGATAGGTATATTTATCGTCGTAGCGATCGTATTTACCAAAGTGCAGCCAGGTTTTGCTCTCGTCGTGGTGTCCGGCGGGCGTTGCTGTCACGCTGTAGCGCAAAGGACCGGTCAGGTTTTGCACCTTAATGGCAGTCATGATGTCGCGAGTGTTGGGAATGACGTAGCCCAGGTCTGGAGTGAAATCCCCCCACCATTGCAGGTCATCCAGCGAAGAGTCCTGGCGCAGGCTGAGCATCAGCTCCGTTCCGTCATTGGTACGATAACCGCCGTAAAAGCGGTTGAGCCCGCCCTCGAATCCGCCCCAGCTATGGTCAGGAACCCAGGCATTGCCCTGATGGTCGGCCTGCACGGTCCAGCCCTCGCCGTAGATCAGACCAAACCAAGAGCCGTGTTTTATCTCCAGGCCACCTTCTATATAGGTACCATCACTGTATTTATGTTTGTCTTGTCCTTCTAAATCCATATATCCCCCTATGCCCAATTCGCCATAAAAGCGAAATGAGGGGGAAGATATTTCTGGCGTTTTCGTGTCGTCGTGTTCTGCAGGGCGAACTTCTTCTGCACCCAGAGAGGAGACGCAGAAAAAGGGCAGGGCAATAATTGCCCTGCAACAATGGCTAATGTTTTTCATGCTTCGATCCTAAGCAAATAAAATTTAATTTTTATTGTTATAGCCTTGGCGAATATTGTTTATTGTTATTATGTTTTAGTCATTAATTGATATCTGAAGCAGGGGCCGCCTCAATAGCTTTTTCTTCTTTGGTTAGCCCTTTGATATATTTACTGTATTTCCACCAGGCAAAACCGAGGAAAATAACAATCCCACCGACGTTATAGAAAATAATGGTCATGATATTGCCGCCGGTTGGGAAGGTAGAGGCAATAAATCCGATGGTGAAAAGAACGATCAGCATCGACACCACAACAATGCCGGTTTTTTGCGAACCCATACGGAAGTCGCGCGGTAAGTGGTCCAGTTTTGCACGCAGATTCAGGTAAGCCAGCATAATAAACAGCGGCGGCAGCATCGAGGCGGCGGCGGTCATGTTGATGATGGTGTTCATTAAATCCTGCACGGTATTGGAGCCGAGCGTCGGGATAATCATCAGCGGGATAACGATCAGGAACTGGATCCATGCTGCACGGGCCGGGACGCCGTTTTCATTCAATTCGACGGTTTTTTTACCGAAAATACCCGCCGGAATTTCAGAGAAGAAGATCTTCACCGGCGTTGCGGTCCACATCAGCAGGGAGCCGAACATCGCGGTAAAGGAGACCAGGCCGACAAAGCGGTTAACGACCAGCTCCGGCAGGCCGAAATATGCCGCCAGGCCGTGGAATACCTGCACCGAACCACCGGTAAACTTCAGCTCTTTGCTGCTGACGAATACGTTAATCAACACCGAGGAGATGGAATAGAGCACGCCGATAAAAATTCCGGCAATGATAATGACCTTCACGAACGATTTGGAGCCGCCCTTGACGTCGTTGACGTACACCGCCACCGACTCCGCGCCGCCTGCCGCCATAAAAATCCAGGTGGTGATACCGAGGAAGGCCCAGTTAAAATTCGGGATCATTGCGTCTACGGTGATAGGGTCAGCAGGCTGTACGCCGCCAACCAGCGCTGTACCTGCCAGTAAAATATAGGACAGCGTCAGCAGCAGCATCAACGTGGAGGTGACCGAGGTAATCGGCCCTAACATTTTTGCACCATTGGTCGAAACCCAGGTGGAGAAGGCAAACAACACCATACTTAACACGGTGGTTGCGAACGGCGTCAGAATGTATTCGTAGCCTAAAAATGCATATGAGGCGTAGGCAATAACGCGGGGCAAAAGCGAGGTAAAAAAGAACAGGTTAACGAACCAGTAGGTGTAGGCAGTAATAAATGCCCAACGCCCACCCAGCGAACTTTTTACCCATGCGTAGACACCGGCTTCGGAGTTTTTATTCAGCGAAACAAATTCAGCGATGATTAAGCAAAACGGAATAAAGTAGAAAATCGTCGCGAGGAAAAACATCGGTGCGGATGCCAGACCAAGCTCAATATTATTGTTGATTACGTTATTAAAACTATAAACCGCGGCAAAGGTGAGTGAAAGTAAGCCGAACTTGCCGATGGTATTACGTTTGGTATCAGACATAGCACATCTCCGATTCCTGATTATTATAGGGTACTGGCGGCGCAACGTCGGCGCCGCCTGTGTTTTTATTTATTATGAAAATAACCATCTTCGATGGTGACTTTGAGTACGACTTTTTTCACTGCGTTATTACAAATAAAACGATAGGCTTCATGGTTGTCACAAATAACCATTTGTCCTTCGTGCACTTCGACGGTTTTTCCACAACCTTTCAGATATTCGCGATCGGTTTCATCGCGATAATATTCAACCACCTGGAGATCCTCTTTGGCGGCATACTCTATTTTTTGCTGCCCTTGCAGGTAGTAATGGATCTCAAAATAACGACGATGACCGGTAAACAACGCATCGGTCGCGGAGTCTGTCTCCACGCGGTAGCTCAGGGAATCACCGATAGAGTGGGCGACGCCTGGCTGAATATTGTCAATATTTTCAATAGCCTCGACGCAGCGTTGCCATTTCCGACCTGAAGCATAGCGTTGCTGGAACTGCTCTAAGTTGTCGATGATCCTCATTTTGTATTCTCGCTGTGCATATTCGTGGAAAAGAACCCGGTGCCAAAGGCGCGGTTGGCGGTGGTTTGAGCGCCAGATTCGCTGCCGGAAACCGGCAACAACGTGAAGCCGTAGCTGAATGACGTAAACCAGACGCGCCAGGAATCGAGTACTTCACTTCCCCACGAGTTGGAACCTAAGCCCAGCAACTGGTGGTCCAGATTCAGGGTGATGTCATCGCTACGTTGCAGCGCGTTGCAGTGCTGTGCGGCAAAGATATTTTCCTGCGTAAAGCGCCAGGCGCTCAGGTTGACAGGGCGCTGCCCAACCACCAGCAGACCGTTGCCGTGGCGGTTGGTTAGCATTGCCCAACGCACGTCCTGACGATTGCCGTTGTTTTGCGGGAACGGATAGTTTTCGAACATCTCATCCACGCTGCTGCGCCAAATGTCGATGATGTTGGCCTGCTGGCTATCGGCATAGTTTTCACCGGGACCACGTCCGTAATACGCCACCTGGCCCAAATCACCGTTGATGCCCATCGTGAAACCGATGCACGGAATAATGTCCCGGTACTCGCCGTAAGGCTGGCCAGAAAGTTCCACATTCAGCTGACCGTCCGCGGCAATGCGCCAGCGATAAGTGCAGCGCATACCGAAATCGAATACCGGCGGGGCGATAATGGTCTGGCTGGTTATCAGCAGCGCATCATCGGTTTGCTCAAGGGTAAACTCGCGCAGATGCTCCTGCATAATCTGTAAATGATTCGGCTGCCAGAGGCCTTCGAACTCTTGTTTGTGGTTATCAATGGTCGGTTTGAAGAAATTAATCTTCGGCTCGCGGGTAATCAGCTCTTCGCCATTGACGTTCCAGGCGATCGGTTTACCTGTCAGCTTTGAGAAGGTCAGATGGAAGTTATAACCGCGAACGGTGCAGCTCTGGCGGCTGTCTTCCAGCGTCAGAGGGGTGGAGTTTTGCAGACTAAACGGTACGGCAGCCGCCGTTCTGGCCTTCAGCGGGAACTGATAAGTCGCGATGTGATGCCCGGCTTCGCTGTATGACGTTCGGGAATCTTTCGTCACGGTGACGTTAAGGAACGCTTCGCGCGCATCCAGCTCCGGCAGTGCGCATTGCAGCAGCGCGTCGCTGTTGGGAGGAACGTCGCGCAGTTTTATCTGCTGAACAGAGAGCGTATCTCCTTCGGCGCGAACCTCAATATGCAAGGTGTAGTCGTCAAGCGTGGTGAACCAGAGTTTGTTTTCTACCCGTAGCTCGCCGCGGGCCAGATCCTGTGCGCGCACTTTCACCGGCGCAATTACCTGCTTGTACTCTTTCAGTCCCGGTCCTGGGGTTTGATCGGAATAAATCAGGCCATCAAGGCAGAAGTTGTAGTTGTTCGGATAGTCGCCGTAGTCGCCGCCATATTTGTACCAGACGTTGCCGTCGTCATCTTTAGCCTGAATCCCGTGATCGCACCACTCCCATACATAGTGCCCCTGGATGCAATCATGCTGATAGAAGACGTTCTGATATTCCGTTAGCCCGCCGGGACCGTTGCCCATGGCGTGCGCATACTCGCAGATGATGCGCGGCTTAGGATGCGGATATTCACCAAACTCATTCATCAGCGGCACGCGGGTGTACATGGTGGAGATGATATCCACCACTTCGGCGTCACGATCTTCTTCGTAATGGATCAGACGCGTGTCATCCAGCGCTTTCGCAGCGTGATACATGGCGCGGATGTTACAGCCGTATCCGGATTCGTTACCGAGCGACCAGATGATGATCGAAGGGTGGTTTTTCTGCGCATGGACGTGGCGCACGATGCGCTCAACGTAGACATTTTCCCACAGTGGATCGTCGGTGATCCGACTGATATCGCCGATATTGGCGAAGCCGTGAGATTCAACGTCTGTTTCGGCCATCACGAACAGGCCGTAGATATCGCACAATTCATAGAAGCGCGGATCGTTCGGGTAATGGGCGGTGCGTACGGAGTTGATGTTGTGCTGCTTCATTAACAGCAGATCTTTTTCAACGCGATCCATACCGACAGCACGGCCCTTAAGATGATCGTTATCGTGGCGGTTAACACCATGCAGCATCACGTAGCGGTTATTGATGTAAAACAGACCGTCGCGAACTTTAATATCGCGGAATCCAACGCGCTGTGGCACGACCTCAAGGATGTTGCCGCTGGCATCTTTCAGCGTCATCACCAGATGGTAGAGATACGGCGATTCCGCCGACCACTGCTGCGGTGCGCTAACCTTGAAATGAAAAGCGGTCTGCGTTTGTTTATCCACCTTCAGAGTGTTAATCACGCCGCTATGCAGCGCCTGCTCACCATCAAACAAGGTGTATTCGAGCGATGCTATCGCTGGCGTGGAGGCCAGGTTTTCCAGCGCAATGTCGCAGGAGAGGGTGGCGTCGCGATAGTCATCATCGAACTCGGTGCGAACGGTAAAATCCTGAATGTGGGTCGCCTGTTTGCCGACCAGATAGACGTCGCGGAAAATTCCCGCCGACCACCACATATCCTGGTCTTCAACGTAGGTGGAATCAGCCCATTGCATTACGCGAACGCACAGCAGGTTATCACCGGTCTTCACCACCGCGCTGATATCAAATTCGGCCGTCAGGCGGCTGCCTTTGCTGAAGCCAACGTATTGACCATTCACGTAAACTTCGAAGTAGGTTTCTACGCCATCAAACTTAATCAGTGTCTGTTTGCCCTGCCAGCCTTCGCTGAGGGTGAAAATACGCTGATAGGCCCCGGTGGGGTTATTGGTCGGAACGTAGGGGACATCAATCGGGAAAGGAAAACCTTCGTCGGTATACTGCAGCTTGCCGTGTCCTTCCATCTGCCACATGCCGGGGACGGTGATGCTGCCCCAGTCACTTATAAACTGCGACGTAAAGGCTTCCGGCACCTGCAGCGGATGCTCAAAGAACTGAAAATTCCACTGACCGCTTAGCAGCTGAAAGAGGCTGCTGGTTTCGCGGGCAAACGAGCGAGCCTGCGCAACGGAGTCGTAAGAGAAAAAATATGCGCGTGGCGCCAGTCGATTTTCGTGGGTGAGCTGAATGTTTTCCCAGCGATTCATAAGGCCTCCCGGTGGAGAAAAATCGGAACCATTCATTGTAATGGTGGGTAAGTGTAATTGATGGTGATTTTAGTAAAACTTTTACTAAAATATAGCAAGTGAAGTGATTTACTTTAACTGGATCACGAAAATAATTCGGACGCGGAAAAGAATGCATGACAATGCGCGCCCGGCATCAGAAGAAACCGGGCGGGTTAACGGGGGATTTCAGCGGGTGGTGCCGCGCAGTTTCAGCTTGCTGGGAACAAAAACCAGCAGGGGGAGCGCACGCCCGTCACGGGCTTTTTCGAACAGCAGGTTGACGCCCTGACTGCCCATCATTTCCGAATGGATGCGAACGGTGGAAAGCGGAGGAAAGGTGAAACGCGCCGTTGGGATATCATTAACGCTAATCAGCGAAATATCCTGCGGAATATTCAGACCGCGCTCGTGGATGGCGCGCAGAACGCCAATGGCAATCGAGTCTGAAGCCACAAACAGGGCGCTGGGATAGTCGGGTTTCGCCAGCATTTCTTTAGCCAGTTCATAGCCTGATGAACTGGAGAAACCGCCGCGATAGATGTCCTGTTCAGAAACGACCTGCTGCAGACGACCGTATTCGACAAACGCGGCTTCGCGGATATCGGCCTTGCCTGGCTGGTCTTCGCCACCGATGAAGCCAATGCGGGTGACGCCCTGGGCAATGAAGAAGTCGATGCTCTCTTTGCTGATGCGGGCCAGATCGATATCGACGGCGTCATATTCGCTGCCGGATTCATGGAAATCGATAAAGCAGATATTGTCGGTAAGTGCTGTTGCCGCCTCGCGCAGAGCGGGAGAAGGCTTGCCGACAATAAGAATGCCGGTAATGTGTTTGCTCTCCGGCAGACCACTGTGCTCATAGCAGTTGGTCAGTTCGATCCCGAGTTTCTCACACTGGGTTTCAATCCCATGGCGGATCGCGAGGTAGTAAGGATCGTTGATTTCCAAATCTTGCTGATAGCTGTAGAGCGCCAGAATATGCTGGGGGCCGAGCGCGCTGGTCTGGTTCTTTCGGGCGCTGCTGGTTTTGTACTCCAGCTTTTCCGCGATCTCCAGAATGCGATGCTTAGTCTCTTCTTTTACATTCAGCGTGGGGTCATCGTTTAAAACCCGGGACACTGTCGCCAGGGACACGCCAGCTTCGATTGCGATGTCTTTAAGTGTTGCCATGTTTGCCTTTTCCCTGAGTTACCTGCGCATTGTAAATGAAGTGCTTATCTATTCATCTGTTTTCAGTAAAAAAAGCATGATTAATTGACATGCTCGGGGTAAAACTGGGCTTTCAGAGTGTGATGAGTACGTCATTTTCCCGCTTTTGAGAACAATGCTCGGAAAATATTTTGCTAATATTTAGTAAAATTTTACCAAGGGAGAAAATAATGGATACCGTCGCATTTGCTGATTTTGCCCGAATGGAAATACGTGTTGGAAAAATCGCACAGGTAAAGCGCCATGACAATGCCGATAAGCTGTATATCGTACAGGTAGATGTGGGAGAGCGTACGCTGCAAACCGTAACCAGCCTGGTGCCTTACTACAGAGAAGAGGAGCTGATGGGCAAAACGGTGGTGGTGCTGTGTAATCTGCAAAAGGCCAAAATGCGCGGTGAGACATCAGAGTGCATGCTGCTGTGCGCGGAAACCGACGATGGCAGTGAAAGCGTACTGTTGACGCCAGAACGCCTTATGCCTGCTGGTGTGCGGATTGTTTAAGTCAGGCTAATTGCCGGATGGCGGCTACGCCTTATCCGGCCTACAAAAGATTGTCTTTTATAGGCCGGGTAAGGTTGTTACATTTGCTCCACGCTCACCCGTAATGCTGCCAGGGCTTTGCGCGTCGATCGCAATACCAGATCGCATTGCTCGATCGTTAACGTCAACGGCGGTTCGATGCGGATCGTCTTTGCATTGTTAAGCGTGCCGGCAACCAGCACCCGCTGGCGGAACATCTCACTGGCAAAGTTGTAGCCGATTTCATTATCGACAAACTCAATCGCCATCAGCATGCCCTTACCGCGTACATCATGCACCAGGTCTGGGTATTCCCGCGCAAGCTGGCGGAAACCATCCAGCAACATATCGCCTTTCTGCTCCGCCTGAGCCGGTAAATTTTGCTCCAGCAGGACGTTAATGGTGGCCAGCGCAGCTGCACAAGCGAGCGGGTTGCCGCCAAAGGTGGTGGTATGCAGGAAAGGATTGTCGAACAGGACGGAGAACACCTCTTCGGTGGCAATGGTCGCGCCAATGGGCATCACACCGCCGCCCAACGCTTTGGCCAGACACATAATGTCGGGCTGCACGTTTTCGTGTTCGCAGGCGAACATTTTGCCGGTACGCCCCATGCCGGTTTGCACTTCGTCAAGGATCATCAGCGCGCCAAACTCATCGCAAAGTTTACGAACGGCAGTCAAATAACCTTGCGGCGGCAGGATCACCCCACCTTCACCCTGGATGGGTTCGAGGATCACAGCTGCGACATCGTCACCGGTCTTTTTACACTCGCTGAGCATGGTGCGCATCGCGTTAATATCGCCAAACGGCACATGACGGAAGCCCGGCAGCAGCGGCATAAAGGGTTTACGGAAGGTAGATTTAGCCGTGGCAGACAGCGCGCCCAGTGATTTACCGTGGAATGCGCCGCTGGTGGCAATAAACGTAAATTTACCGCGCGGCGATTGATACGCTTTCGCCAGCTTCAGGGCGGCTTCAACCGACTCGGTCCCGCTGTTACAGAAAAAACTGTATTTCAGTTTACCGGGCGCCAGTGCGGCGAGAGTTTTTGCCAGCATAGCCCGAAGAGGGTCAAGTAACTCCTGGCTGTGCAGAGGTTGTTTCGCGAGTTGATTCTGTACGGCGGAAACCACGACTGGATTACGGTGCCCCACGTTGAAAATTCCAAAACCACCCAGGCAATCGACGAACTCCTGCCCCTGGGTGTCGACAAGCGTATTCAGGCTTCCCGCTTGCCACTCTACGGCTCCGTAATCCCCGCCTGCAGTTACAGATTTTCGATACTCTAAGAACCCCGGATTGACATGCTCCTTGAAGTACTCAATCACCTCTTTGTTCAATGATTTCATTTCCTCATGATCAAGCGTGCGCTTTTCGATGAGATTCAGTGCGTGTGCGCTGCAGGCCAGGGCCGATGCGCTGGAAGGTAACCTGTTCAAAATATGCTCCCGGAGCTCGCGTATCACATGATACTGATTTAAGTATTGCAGGGATTGCGCCATTCCGGCGCGCTTAGCAAAAATCGGGATAAACACCAGGAAACATCTCATTTGCGCAACATTTAATGCCGTGATTTAACATTTGCTGGCATTTTGCCCAAGTAAGGAGCCTGAAAACAGATCGAATAAACGTAAATTTGCGCTAAAAATGGGCAAGATTTGCACTGTGACGGTGCGCTGGTAGAAGTGACGTTGAATAGTTACTAGATGAAAGTATTTTAAATCAATGGATTAGAATGCGTACAGATTTTGAGGTTTAATCGCAAATTGCGATCTAAATCAAATTTAACAACTAAAGATAAAAAAATTATCGCCGAAATAACATAAGCCAAAAGAGTTAACAACCAGATAACCTGCACAGGACGCAATCATGTCTTCTCATCCCTACGTTAGTCAGCAAAATACACCGCTGGATGATGATATCACCCTCATGTCTACCACCGATTTGCAAAGCTATATCACCCATGCGAACGATACTTTTGTCCAGGTCAGTGGCTATCAGCTGAATGAATTGCTCGATAAGCCGCACAATCAGGTTCGTCATCCGGATATGCCAAAAGCGGCGTTTGCGGATATGTGGTACACCCTGAAGCAGGGCGAGCCATGGAGCGGAATTGTGAAAAACCGGCGTAAGAATGGCGATCACTACTGGGTGAGGGCCAATGCGGTGCCGATGGTGCGGGAAGGACGCGTGACTGGGTATATGTCGATTCGTACCCGGGCAACTGACGAGGAAATTGCGGCGGTAGAGCCTTTATATAAAGCGCTGAACGAAGGACGTTGCAACCGGCGTATCCATAAAGGACTGGTGGTACGCAAAGGCTGGTTGGGTAAACTGCCGGCGATGCCGATTCGCTGGCGGGTGCGCAGTGTAATGGCCTTCATGTTTATTGTACTGTCGGCCGCGTTGCAGCAAATGGGCGCTGAATGGCCTTTACTGCTGATGAGTGCGCTGGTGATGATGTTGGGAACGGCTATTTTCGAATGGCAGATTGTGCGTCCTATTGAGAATGTCACCCGTCAGGCGCTGAAAGTGGCGACCGGTGAGCGGAACAGCGTGTCGCATCTTAACCGTAGTGATGAACTGGGCCTGATGCTGCGAGCAGTAGGCCAACTGGGATTAATGTGTCGCTGGCTCATACACGACGTCTCCAGCCAGGTGAGTTGCGTGCGCAGTGACAGCGAAACTCTGGCGAAAGGCAGCGACGATTTAAACAAGCATACGCAGCAGACCGTCGAGAACGTGCAGGAAACGGTGACCACCATGAATCAGATGGCGGCATCGGTGAAACAAAACTCAGAGACCGCTGCCGCAGCCGATAAGCTCTCTATTGCCGCCAGCAGCGCGGCAACGCACGGCGGCGAAGCGATGGATACCGTCATCAAAACCATGGACGATATCGCCAACAGCACCCAGCGGATCGGCACTATTACCACGCTGATTAATGATATTGCCTTCCAGACCAACATTCTGGCTTTGAACGCCGCTGTTGAAGCCGCGCGAGCGGGTGAACAGGGGAAAGGGTTTGCTGTGGTGGCGGGAGAAGTGCGTCATCTTGCCAGCCGCAGCGCCAGTGCGGCCAATGATATCCGCAAGCTGATTGATGCCAGTGCTGACAAGGTGCAGTCCGGATCCGACCAGGTTCACGCCGCAGGGCGCACGATGGACGATATTGTGGCGCAGGTGCAAAACGTCACTCAACTGATCGCCCAAATCAGCCACTCCACGCTAGAACAGTCAGATGGTCTTTCCAGCCTGACCCGCGCGGTGAATGAGCTGAGCAACATTACGCGGAAAAACGCCGAACTGGTTGAAGAGAGTGCGCAGATTTCCGCGATGGTGAAACATCGCGCTGGTCGTCTGGAAGATGCGGTTACGGTGCTGCATTAATACTAAAAATACAGGCGGAACGTTGGGCATACGGGTTCCGCCTGCTGTGCAGATTAATCCAGCTGAGTAATATCCAGCGCAGCGCGATCGATAATACCGATGATTTTTTTGATCTGCGCATCGCTGGTATCACCATGATTGACGCGTAGATCCAGCACGGCTTTGAAGTTTTCCAGCGCGCGTTTCATCTGTGGATTTTTGCGTAATTCAAAACCCACGCAGCGGGCTTTAATCCGTTCGTGGATATGTTCCAGATGTTCACGGTTTTCATCCAGCCACTGCTGGCCCTGGGTCGTGATCGCAATCTGTTTACGCCCACCTTCCTCGTCGCTGACGGTGATCAGTGCCTGATCCTGCAAGAAATCCAGTGTTGGATAGATAACGCCCGGGCTTGGGGTGTAATTACCCTGGGTCAGGGTTTCAATCGCTTTAATCAGCTCATAGCCGTGGCTGGCGTCGCGGGTCAAGATATCCAGAATCACCAGGCGTAATTCGCCGTGGCCGAAGAACCGCTGACGACGACCACCGCCGCCGCCACGACCGTGGCGATGCCCGCAACCCTGCTCGTGGTGGTGTTCTTTGTTACAGCCTTCATGGCGATGTTCTTCACCTTTGCAGCAACCTGCATGGTGCTCGTTGTGGCGGCCTTCATGGTGATGTCCTTCACCCTTGCAGCAGCCTTCGTGTTGGTGCTCTGTGTGCTTACAGCAACCTTCATGATGGTTTTGCATCATCGTCTCCTGATGTTGTTTAGATATATCTAATTTATATCTAAAAATTATCAGTTTGCAAGTCTACAAATCATACACTGTATAACGTGATGATTATTAAGTGTTTTTAAATGGATGTGATAGTCAGGTAATCATAATTTAACTATATCAAAAAATGCTTGCAATATTTTTGATTAGCAATCATTATCATTTAAAAAATCAATTTAGATATATCGTATTATCTTCACAAGGCGAAAAAATGACAAAAAACACCTCACGCTACCCACAGCGCGTTCGCAATGAACTGCGTTTTCGAGAACTTACTGTCCTGCGGGTAGAGCGTATTAGCGCGGGCTTTCAGCGTATTGTACTGGGCGGTGACGCTCTGGACGGTTTTAGCTCACGCGGCTTTGACGACCATACCAAGGTCTTTTTCCCTGAACCGGGCAGCCATTTTGTACCGCCGGTTGTCACCGATGAAGGCATTGTCTGGGCTGACGGCGTACGTCCGTTATCCCGTGACTACACGCCGTTGTATGACGAAACGCGCCATGAGCTGGCACTGGATTTCTATATTCATGACGGCGGCGTGGCAAGTACATGGGCGATGAATGCCCGTGAGGGTGACAAGCTTACGATCGGCGGGCCGCGCGGTTCTTTGGTGGTACCAGAGGACTATGCGTATCAGGTTTACGTGTGTGATGAGTCGGGAATGCCCGCGTTGCGCCGACGCCTGGAGTCGCTCTGCCGTTTGGCGGTACGTCCGCACGTTACGGCGCTGGTTAGCGTGCAGGATGCGGCGTACCAGGACTATTTTGCCCATCTCGACGGATTTACTCTTCAGTGGTTTATCGGCCATGACGAGCAGGCGGTGAATGAACACTTATCGCGGCTAAGCGTGCCCGCAGACGATTATTTCATCTGGATCACCGGCGAAGGCAAGGTGGTCAAAAACCTGAGTGCTCGTTTTGAAACCGAGGCGTTCGATCAGCAACGGGTTCGCGCAGCGGCTTACTGGCATCAACGCCGTTAATCAGTAATTAGAGGGCGGAACGCCAAACGCCTGGCGGAATGCGTAGCTAAATGCCGCGGTGCTTGAATACCCAACGTCGAGTGCCACGGCGGTTACGCTTTTATTTTTCTTCAGCATTAATACCGATTCAAGTATTCGCATTTTTTGCTTCCAGACGCTGAAAGGCAATCCGGTTTCTTTTTTGAAATGGCGTGAAAAGGTACGGGCAGACATACCCAGATGCTGCGCCCAGTATTCAACAGAATGCTCCAGTGCGGGGGATTCTTGTATTGTTCGGCAGACTTTGGTTAATTCGCGATCCTGCGGCCAGGGTAATACAAAAGCGACTTCCGGGAGTTGCAGAATAATATCGACCAGCACACTAACCAGCTTGCCCTCTTTTGACTGACTATCATAATGGCCTGAAATTGAATTCGTGGCGTAATGAATAAACTCTCTGGCGAAATCACTGATAGCCACTACTTTGCATTCATTGATGCTCTCTTCAAGAAAGCCCGGTTTAATATCCAGATTTTCTAAATACACATCATCTAATGCCCAAACCGCATGCTCCGTATTATTTGGGATCCAAATGCCATAATGCGCCGGGATTATCCAGCACTTACCGGCAACATCAATGCGCATGCTGCCTTTGCGGGCGAAATGAAACTGCATAAAAGAGTGTGAATGCTGCGGTACATGGTGGTTGGCTTCCAGGACATATGAGCGAAAGAATACGTCCTGCGGCAGTTCGGTCATGGAGTTATCCGGGAAGGAGTTCCACTGTTTTTGCGCGAGAGTTTCCATAAATGAATCGTCAATGCTCCCGATGGTGTGTCCGCTACTCGATAGATCTTGTCCGCGGATCATAATACATACACTCTTTTTTCCATAATAATCTTGCGTAATAATTTTTAGCCCACTTTTGGTAAATACCATGAACTCGCTTTGTTCAGATGCTGTCATCGTCAATGAAACAAATGATAACTGGACCCGAATGGGAAAAGAGCTGCTTTCGCAAGCGGATATCAGAATTAATGGCTCGCGCGCCTGGGACATTCAACTTCATCATACCGGTTTCTTTAAACGGGTATTGCAACAAGGCTCGTTAGGGCTTGGCGAAAGCTATATGGAAGGCTGGTGGGACTGCGAACGGCTCGATATTCTGTTCTGTAAAATCCTGAGAGCAAAACTCGACCAGCAGATGCCTGGTAATCTGAAAGATATTTTACGCATTGCCAGCGCGCGCCTGTTTAATTTGCAGTCACGTAGCCGTGCATGGATCGTCGGTAAAGAACATTATGATATTGGTAACGATCTCTTTGCACTGATGCTTGATCCGCATATGCAATATTCCTGCGGTTACTGGAAAGACGCGACCACATTAGACGATGCGCAAGATGCCAAATTAAAAATGATCTGCGAGAAGCTGCAGCTTAAACCGGGTATGCGTTTACTCGATATCGGTTGTGGCTGGGGCGGGCTGGCGGAATATGCGGCGCGTCATTATGGCGTGGCGGTAGAAGGCGTTACCATTTCCAAAGAGCAGCAGAAAATGGCGCAGCAGCGCTGTGAAGGGCTGGACGTTAACATTCTGCTGCAGGATTATCGCGATCTTGATAAACACTACGATCGCATTGTGTCCGTAGGGATGTTTGAACACGTCGGGCCGAAAAACTACGACACCTATTTCAGCATCGCCGACCGTTGTTTAAAACCGGACGGACTGTTCCTGCTGCATACCATTGGTAGCAATAAAAAAGGGATGAGCGTCGATCCGTGGATCAATAAATACATTTTCCCGAACGGCTGCTTACCGGCAATTTCCCATATTGCCGAGGCCAGCGAATCACGGTTTGTGATGGAGGACTGGCATAACTTCGGCAGCGATTATGATAAAACGCTGATGGCCTGGCATGAGCGCTTTAATCAGGCCTGGCCGGAGCTGTCATCACGTTATTCCGCCACCTTCAGAAGAATGTTTAATTATTATTTATGTGCCTGCGCAGGGGCTTTCCGCGCCAGAGATATTGAGCTTTGGCAGGTGCTGTTTAGCCGCGGCGTAGAGGGCGGGATCCGCGTTTATCGTTAACGTTCTGCCGGATGGCGGCGTTACCTTATCCGGCCTACAAAGGTTTGCACTCGTAGGCCTGATAAGCGAAGCGCATCAGGCATATCTTGGCCGGATGGCGGCGTTGCCTTATCCGGCCTGCACAGGTTTGCACTCGTAGGCCTGATAAGCGCAGCGCATCAGGCATATCTTTGCCGGATGGCGGCGCAAGCACCTTATCTGGCCTACAAAGGTTTGCACCCGTAGGCCAGATAAGCGCAGCGCATCAGGTATATCTTCGCCGGATGGCGGCGTTGCCTTATCCGGCCTACAAAGGTTTGTACTCGTAGGCCTGATAAGCGCAGCGCATCAGGCATATCTTCGCCGGATGGCGGCGCAAGTGCCTTATCAGGCACTTATGGCTTAGCCCAATTCACTTTCTGCCAGCGCTTTAAACACCATCGCGACGGCGTGCGCGCCGGGGTCCATATTTCCGAGCAGGCTTTCGCTGCTGAGATACGATGCGCGACCCGCATTGGCTTTACTCGACAAACAGGTTCGTTCGGCTCCCGCTTGTGCGGCGTCGAATGCGGCCTGCAAATTTTTCGGTTGTGCGAGCAGCGAAGTCAGGGCCGGTTGCAGCGCATCAATCATGGTGCGATCGCCTTCGTCTGCGCCGCCGTAAAACTTCATCTGCGCCAGTCCCGTATTCAGGGCTTCGGCAACGTTAGCTCCCTGTTCCAGTTTCTGCCCTGCGGCAGTAAAGAAAATAGACATCAGCACACCGCTGGAACCGCCCATCACCACGGTCAGACGTTCGCCAATCAGCGCGAACAGCGTGGCAAGGTTATCCAGCGGCAACTGCTGACGATGCAGCTGGCTGGCAATTTCCCGCGCGCCTGCGGCAAAGGTTGAACCGGTATCGCCATCGCCGACTTTGGCATCCAGCGCATTAAGATGGGTCTCCAGATCGGAAAGGGTTGTGGTGACAAGCTCCACAATCCCGGCCACCAGGGCGTTCGCCGAAGGCTGGAATTCCACGCGTGCGCTACGCTGAGATGACGGTACACAGCTGATTTCACGCGGTGGGACCGGCGTCGGCCAGTTACTGGTTTCCACCTCGGTGAGCAGCGCTTTTTCGATGCTCTCTTCCAACACGATGGCCGTCAGTGAAAAGCCTTTCATATCCAGCGCGGTAACCAACGAGGCCGGGCCAATCAGCCAGTCGATACGCGGATGCAGCGGGCTGCTGGCCAGCTCGCGGGTAATGATGGCCATTTCGGCAACAGAAACGCCGCCAAGATTGTTAATCATCACCGCCAGACGGCCGGTTTCAGGCAGGGCAGCCAGCAGTTTATCCACCATCAGGCTCACCACCTGCGCACTGTTCTGGGTGTCGATAACCGAGGCGCCTGGTTCGCCGTGAATGCCCATACCCAGCTCCGCGTGGCCCAGATGATGACGCGGGGCGGCGTCGGTTTCTTGCGGCAGATGACAGCTGGAAAGCGCAACGCCCAGACTGAAGGTGTTATTGGCCGCGTATTGCGCTTCACGCAGGACGGTGGCGAGGTTGTAGCCGCGTTCGGCAAAATAGCCCGCGATTTTATGCACCAGGATGGTTCCCGCAATGCCGCGCGGGTGTTTGTTATCCGGCAGGGAGATGTCATCGCCGACAATCAGCATTTCGACGTTGTAACCAAGGCGACGGGCTTTCTCGGCGGCAAGACCGAAATTAAGACGGTCACCGGTGTAATTCTTCACGATCAACAAACAGCCCGCCTCACCGGTTACCGCCTGAATGGCGGTCAGTACCGCATCCACGCTCGGGGAGGCGAACACGTCGCCACAGACCGCAGCGGTTAGCATGCCTTTACCGATAAACCCAACGTGCGCGGGTTCGTGCCCTGAACCGCCGCCGGAAATGACCGCCACGTTATTTTTGTTGAGGTCACGACGGACCACGATGCGAATGGCCGGATCGCTTTCCAGACGCGCCAGGTTATTCCACGGGCTGGCGATAATCGTACCGTCGATGACGTCGCTCACGAGATGGGTACGTTGATTAAAAAAGAATTGAGACATAACGGCTCCTTGAGGTTGAGTGTAAGACAAACCCCCGGAAGCATGGTCATGGTGCGGAGGCGATAGAGAGATTCTGGCGAAGTCAGCGTGGAAAAAAACAACGTTAAAATGAGTTTCATTACGGAACGTTGTTATTGTTTTTTGTTCCGAAATGAAACCTAAAAGAACGGGGAACGACCACAATGCGAGCTCGCTCGACTTTTTCCTCTCGCGATGAATACACGTCACACGGTACTGTCAGCTTTTTTTTACCGGTATTTTGGCAAGTGAGTGTGTATAAGAGAAAGTGAGATTCGTCTGTGCCGGAGATTTGATGGCAAATGAACGGATCGGGATCGCAAACCTTATATTTTTTATGGTTAAGCGTTCCAATATGGAACATGTGTCGTTTTTATCTGTTTCATATCAGAACAAAAAGACGAAAGATTTTTTTGTGCACGCCTCGCCATACAGTTATTGCATCGCTCCGGTATCTCCCGTTTTCGCCGTCAGCATCAGGCCAAACAGGTTAACGCCAGGGCTCACCATGTAAAAACATGTACTTATTTGAGGATGAAAGGAATGCTAAAAGTTATTCAATCTCCAGCCAAATATCTCCAGGGTCCTGACGCTTCCACCTTGTTTGGTCAATACGCTAAAAATCTGGCGGACAGCTTTTTCGTGATTGCGGATGACTTCGTGATGAAACTGGCGGGAGAGAAAGTACTCAACGGCCTGCACAGCCACGACATTAGCTGCCATGCGGAACGCTTTAACGGTGAATGTAGCCATGTTGAAATTAATCGCCTGATTGCCATTCTGAAACAGCACGGTTGCCGCGGCGTGGTTGGGATTGGCGGCGGGAAAACGCTGGATACCGCCAAAGCGATTGGTTACTACCAGAAGTTGCCGGTGGTGGTGATCCCGACTATCGCGTCTACCGACGCGCCAACCAGTGCGCTGTCCGTTATCTATACCGAAGCCGGTGAGTTTGAAGAGTATCTGATCTACCCGAAAAACCCGGATATGGTGGTGATGGATACTGCAATCATTGCCAAAGCGCCGGTACGTCTGCTGGTGGCCGGGATGGGCGATGCGCTCTCGACCTGGTTTGAAGCGAAAGCCTGTTATGACGCCAGAGCGACCAGCATGGCGGGCGGACAGTCCACCGTGGCGGCGCTGAGCCTGGCGCGCTTGTGCTATGATACCCTGCTGGCGGAAGGCGAGAAGGCACGCTTTGCCGCGCAGGCCGGCGTGGTGACCGATGCGCTGGAGCGTATTGTCGAAGCTAACACTTACCTCAGCGGCATCGGTTTTGAAAGCAGCGGTCTGGCAGGGGCGCATGCGATCCACAACGGCTTTACGATTCTGGAAGAGTGCCACCATTTGTACCACGGTGAAAAAGTCGCCTTTGGTACGCTGGCGCAACTGGTGCTGCAAAACAGCCCGATGGAAGAGATCGAAACCGTGCTGAATTTCTGTCAGAAAGTAGGCCTGCCGGTAACGTTAGCGGAAATGGGCGTGAAAGAAGACGTTGACGGCAAGATCATGGCGGTGGCAAAAGCGACCTGTGCAGAAGGTGAAACCATCCACAATATGCCGTTCCCGGTAACGCCTGAAAGCGTACATGCCGCTATTCTGACGGCAGACCTGCTGGGACAGCAGTGGCTGGCGCGTTAATCAGTCGTCGGTAGGTTTTTATCCGGCATCTTCTCCCCCTCTGACAGTCTCTGCCGGAGGGGTTGTCTATGGTTAAACAGCGGAAAGGGATATGACGGCGCACACGCATAGCATCGGGAAGGAAGTCTCTTCAGTCATTGCCCAGTCATGGCATCGTTGCAGCAAGTTTATGCAGCGGGAAACCTGGCAGGCGCCGCATCAGGCGCAGGGGCTGACCTTTGAGTCGATTTGTCGTCGCAAGACGGCGTTGCTGACGATTGCTCAGGCCGCGCTGGAAGATGCCTGGGAGTTTATGGACGGCCGCCCGTGCGCGCTGCTGATTCTGGATGAGTCAGCCTGTATTCTCAGCCGTTGCGGCGATCCGCAGACGGTGGAACAGCTGGCGGAGCTTGGGTTTCGTGACGGCAGCTACTGTGCAGAAAGCATTATTGGCAGCTGTGCGCTTTCTCTGGCGACGATGCCGGGGCAGCCGACAAAAACTTCTGGCGATCAGCACTTTAAACAGGCGCTACATCCGTGGTCGTTCTGCTCGACGCCGGTCTTCGATAACCATGGTCGACTGTTTGGCTCCATCTCGCTGTGCTGTCTGGTGGAGCATGAGTGCGTTTCTGATTTATCCCTGACGCTGGCGATTGCCAGAGAAGTCGGCAACTCTTTGCTGACCGACAGCCTGCTGGCTGAATCCAACCGCCATCTGAACCAGATGTACGGGCTGCTGGAGAGTATGGATGATGGTGTGATGGCCTGGAACGAACAGGGCGTATTGCAGTTCCTCAATGCGCGTGCGGCGCTGCTTTTGCATCTCGATGCGCAGGCCAGTCAGGGGAAAAACATTCACGATCTGCTCAATCTCCCCATGCTGCTGCGCCGGGCGATCAAACATGCCCGCGGCCTGAATCACGTCGAAGTTACCTTTGAAAGCCAACATCAGTTTGTTGATGCCGTCATCACCCTGAAACCGATTGTTGAGGAGCAGGGCAACAGCTTTATCCTGCTGCTGCATCCGGTGGAGCAAATGCGCCAGCTGATGACCAGCCAGCTCGGCAAGGTGAGCCACACCTTTGAGCAGATGTCGACTGACGATCCAGAAACCCGCCGCTTGATCCACTTTGGTCGCCAGGCCGCGAGGGGGAGTTTTCCGATCCTACTGTGCGGGGAAGAGGGCGTTGGTAAAGAGCTGCTGAGTCAGGCTATTCACAACGAAAGCGAGCGCGCCAGCGGGCCGTATATCGCCGTGAACTGCCAGCTGTATGCCAACAGTGTGCTGGGGCAGGATTTTATGGGCAGCGCGCCCACCGACGATGAAAATGGTCGGTTGAGCCGTCTTGAACTGGCGAACGGCGGCACGCTGTTTCTGGAAAAAATTGAATATCTGGCACCGGAGCTGCAATCCGCGTTGTTACAGGTGATCAAGCAGGGGGTATTAACCCGCCTGGATGCCCGTCGGCTGATTCCGGTGGATGTCAAAGTGATCGCCACCACCACGGTTGATCTCGCCAATCTGGTGGAGCAAAACCGCTTTAGCCGTCAGCTGTATTATGCGCTGCACTCTTTTGAGATAGTGATCCCACCGCTGCGGGCGCGGCGTAACAGTATTCCCTCGCTGATTTATACGCGGCTGAATAGCCTGAAAAAACGCTTTTCATCCAGTCTGAAGATCGACGACGACGCGCTGGCGCAACTGGTGGCCTATTCGTGGCCGGGCAATGACTTTGAGCTGAACAGCATTATCGAAAACATCGCCATCAGCAGTGATAACGGCCATATTCGGCTGAGCAATCTACCGGATTATCTGTTTGCCGAACGTCCGGGTCTGGAGACGGCGTCTTCACTGCTGCCAGCCAGCCTGACCTTTACCGCTATCGAAAAAGAGGCGATTATCCATGCTGCCCGCGTCACCAGCGGGCGCGTGCAGGAGATGTCGCAACTGCTGAATATTGGTCGCACCACCCTGTGGCGCAAGATGAAGCAGTACGACATTGATGCCAGCCAGTTTAAGCGCAAGCATCTGGACTAGTTTCTTCAATTCTCGCCATCGAGAACAGCGCGTCTGACAGTCGGTTGATATAGCGTCTGGGTTCATCGCGTAACGTCAGCATTCTGCTCATCGCGATAAGGACCCGCTCCAGTCGGCGCGCCAGGGTTCGCGCGACGTGTAGCTGTGCCGATGGCAGATTTTTCCCCGGAATAACAAACTCTTTGAGCGGGCCGCTTTGCGCCATATTACGGTCAATAAGCTGCTCCAGCGCCTGAATATCCTCATCGCCAATAAGCTGTTGTAAGCGAGCGAGTCCTTTCTCATCGCTGGCGAGTTCCGCACCCAGTACAAACAGCATCTTCTGCATGTCGTGCAGATCCTGGCGTAGTTCAGCCTGGTGCGTGCTGGCATAGCAGACGCCAAGCTGGGAAATCAGTTCATCCACCGTGCCATAGGCCTCAACGCGGATGTCGTCTTTGTCGATACGGCTACCGCCAAACAGCGCGGTCGTGCCTTTATCGCCGGTTCGGGTATAGATGCGGTACATTTAATTTATCTCGCTGAAGGGAAGTACTTTAACCAGTTGACCGGCATTAGCACCGAGGACGCGGAGCTGGGCTGCTCCGGCGCGGATATGCCCACGGATCAGCGCCCGATCTTCGGGCAACTGGGCGTGGGTTAACGCAATATCACCCGTGGCGTTAAGACCCAGACCGACACGTAGCGTTGAGCTTTTGGCCGCAAGTTTGCTCAATGCCAGCGCGCAGTCATGCTCGTCGCAACAGATTGCCCGGCAAGGGACGCCTTGCTCTTCCAGTCCCCAGCACAGCTCATCAAGCACGCGAGTATCCTGCCAGCGTGAGTGATAAAACAGATGTACGCCCGGTGATGAAAGTGACATTGCGCCCCCTGCGTTATCAGAATGCCTGACGGAAGATCTCGGCAATTTCTTTCTCGTTCCCTTTGCGCGGGTTAGAGAAGGCGTTGCCGTCCTTCAGCGCCATTTCCGCCATGTACGGGAAATCGGCTTCTTTGACGCCCAGATCGCGCAAATGCTGCGGAATGCCGATGTCAGCGGAGAGACGGGCAATGGCGTGAATGGCCAGTTCGGCTGCATCCATGGTGGAAAGTCCGTCAGTGTTTTCGCCCATAAATTCTGCGATATCGGCAAATTTCTCCGGGTTAGCGATCAGGTTATAGCGCGCCACGTGCGGGAGCAGTACGGCATTCGCCACGCCGTGTGGCATGTCGTACAGACCGCCAAGCTGATGCGCCATTGCGTGAACGTAGCCGAGGTTGGCGTTGTTGAAAGCCATACCCGCCAGCAGAGAAGCGTAGGCCATGTTCTCGCGAGCTTTCAGGTTGCTGCCCAGCGCTACGGCCTGACGCAAGTTGCGTGCGATCAGGCGAATAGCCTGAATAGCGGCGGCGTCAGTGACCGGGTTAGCATCTTTGGAAATATAGGCTTCTACGGCGTGGGTCAGGGCGTCCATCCCGGTCGCGGCGGTCAGTGGGGCGGGTTTGCCGAGCATCAGCAGCGGATCGTTAATGGAGACCGATGGCAGGTTGCGCCAGCTGACAATCACAAACTTCACTTTAGTTTTGGTATTGGTCAGCACGCAGTGGCGGGTGACTTCGCTGGCGGTACCGGCAGTGGTATTCACCGCAACGATAGGCGGCAGCGGGTTGGTCAGGGTTTCAATCCCGGCATAGCTGTAGAGATCACCTTCGTGAGTCGCCGCGATACCGATGCCTTTACCGCAGTCATGCGGGCTACCGCCGCCAACGGTAACGATGATATCGCAATGCTCTTTGCGAAAAACTTCCAGGCCGTCACGCACGTTGGTGTCTTTTGGGTTGGGTTCAACGCCGTCAAAAACCACCACGTCAATGCCCGCTTCACGTAGATGGGCGAGGGTTTTATCTACAGCACCGTCTTTAATGGCCCGCAGACCTTTATCAGTAACCAGCAGCGCTTTTTTACCGCCTAACAGTTTGCAGCGTTCGCCGACAACGGAAATAGCATTGGGGCCAAAGAAGTTCACATTTGGCACCAGGTAATCAAACATACGATAGCTCATAATATACCTTCTTAGATTTAAATTATAATTCAGAGAAACAATTCAGTGCGGTTTCTGCTAATAATCTGTCTTGTTCGACGGTGCCGCCGCTAACGCCAACGGCACCAATTAATTTACCATTTAATATGACAGGTAAGCCGCCGCCGAAAATAACAATGCGCTGTTGGTTGGTAAGCTGCAAACCATATAGCGAAGCACCCGGTTGTACCGCATCGGTAATTTCATGGGTGCCCTGGCGCAGGCAGCAGGCGGTATACGCTTTATTAAGAGAGATATCACAGCTGGTGACAAACGCATCGTCCATGCGTTGCATTAGCAGCGTATTCCCGCCGTGATCCACCACGGAAAAGACCACCGGAACGTTGATCTCAAGCGCTTTAGCCTCAACGGCCTGCGCCATTTTTTTTGCAGCCGCCAGCGTAATGGTGGCAATTTGTTGGCTCTTATTCACAATCTCTCCTGAAAATGTTGTAGGGCTGAGGTCACGAAACATATCGCGCAACAGCTATTTTTATCATTGGCTTTACCTTATTTTCTCGCCGTACGTTATTAAGTCAATAGGACGGAAATTTCAGGAATATCAAATTTATCTTCCCGGTTTTGCGTTTATTGATAATGATCATTTAACCTCGTCACAATTAACGATGGATATTCCTGAATTGCGTTTCAATATGGAACGATGTGCTTTTATTAGGTGCCAAATTGGAACGAAATTAATTTTATTTTTTTATTGCTTGGCTCATTTAGAGTTCGGCCATTGCTGATGAAAGGCGAATGTCGGGTGTTGTGTCCCCGGCAATATGGCCCGGCGTCCCTATTTTTTACCTTTTGAGTCAATAAATCATGAGAAGATCAAAACGATTCGAAGTGCTTGCGAAGCGGCCTGTAAATCAGGATGGGCTGATTGGCGAATGGCCTGAAGAGGGGCTGATTGCCATGGAAAGCCCCTACGATCCGGCGTCGTCGGTGAAGGTGGAAAATGGTCGTATTATTGAGCTGGACGGTAAGAGCCGCGCCGAGTTCGACATGATCGACCGTTTCATTGCCGACTATGCGATTAACGTGGCCGAGGCGGAGCGCGCCATGCAGCTCGATGCGCTGGAGATCGCCAGAATGCTGGTGGATATCCACGTCAGTCGGGAAGAGATTATTGCCATTACCACCGCCATTACCCCGGCGAAAGCGGTGGAAGTGATGGCGCAAATGAACGTGGTGGAGATGATGATGGCGCTGCAAAAAATGCGCGCCAGACGCACGCCTTCCAACCAGTGCCACGTAACTAACCTGAAAGATAACCCGGTACAGATTGCCGCCGATGCTGCTGAAGCGGGGATCCGCGGCTTTTCCGAGCAGGAAACGACGGTCGGGATCGCCCGCTACGCGCCGTTTAACGCCCTGGCGCTGCTGGTGGGTTCCCAGTGCGGTCGTCCCGGTGTGCTGACGCAATGTTCCGTTGAAGAGGCCACCGAGCTGGAGCTGGGCATGCGTGGGCTTACCAGCTACGCCGAAACGGTGTCGGTATATGGCACAGAATCGGTGTTTACCGACGGTGATGACACGCCGTGGTCCAAAGCATTTCTCGCCTCGGCTTATGCGTCGCGTGGCCTGAAGATGCGCTACACCTCCGGCACCGGCTCGGAGGCGCTGATGGGCTATTCCGAAAGTAAATCGATGCTTTATCTGGAGTCACGCTGCATTTTTATCACTAAAGGCGCGGGCGTACAGGGGCTGCAAAACGGCGCGGTCAGCTGTATCGGCATGACCGGCGCTGTGCCGTCAGGGATCCGCGCGGTGCTGGCGGAAAACCTGATTGCCTCAATGCTCGACCTTGAAGTGGCCTCCGCCAATGACCAAACCTTTTCCCACTCCGATATTCGCCGTACTGCCCGTACCCTGATGCAGATGCTGCCGGGTACCGACTTTATTTTCTCCGGTTACAGCGCGGTACCCAACTACGACAACATGTTTGCCGGATCGAACTTCGACGCTGAAGATTTCGATGATTACAACATTCTGCAACGCGATCTGATGGTTGACGGCGGTCTGCGGCCGGTCACGGAAGAGGAAACCATCGCCATTCGCAATAAGGCCGCACGCGCCATTCAGGCGGTGTTCCGCGAACTGGGCCTGCCGCTGATTAGCGATGAAGAAGTCGAAGCCGCTACTTATGCTCACGGCAGCAAAGATATGCCTGCGCGTAATGTGGTTGAGGATTTGGCTGCCGTGGAAGAGATGATGAAGCGCAATATCACCGGGCTGGATATCGTCGGCGCGTTGAGTTGCAGCGGCTTCGAAGATATCGCCAGCAATATCCTCAACATGCTGAGACAGCGTGTTACCGGTGATTACCTGCAAACGTCGGCCATTCTGGATCGCCAGTTCGACGTCGTCAGCGCCGTCAACGACATCAATGATTATCAGGGACCAGGTACCGGCTATCGCATCAGTGCCGAACGCTGGGCGGAAATTAAAAATATTGCGGGCGTGGTTCAGCCCGGCTCGATCGAATAAGGCGGTACACAGTGGAATGCACAACTGAACGTAAGCCGGTTTTCACCTTACAGGTGAGCGAAGGCGAGGCGGCTAACGCGGATGAACGCGTGGATGAGGTGGTGATTGGCGTCGGCCCGGCCTTTGCTAAGTATCAGCATAAAACCTTGATTGATATGCCGCACAACGCGATTTTGAAAGAGCTGGTTGCAGGCATTGAAGAAGAGGGGTTACATGCGCGGGTAGTGAGGATCCTGCGCACCTCGGATGTTTCTTTTATGGCATGGGATGCGGCAAATCTCAGCGGCTCAGGCATTGGGATTGGTATCCAGTCGAAAGGAACCACGGTGATTCATCAGCGCGATCTGCTGCCGCTAAGTAACCTGGAACTGTTTTCTCAGGCTCCGCTGCTGACGCTGGAAACCTATCGTCAGATTGGTAAAAACGCCGCGCGATATGCACGTAAAGAGTCGCCTTCTCCGGTGCCAGTGGTCAATGACCAGATGGTGCGCCCTAAATTTATGGCCAAGGCCGCGCTGTTTCATATCAAAGAAACCAAACACGTGGTGCAGGATGCTGCGCCTGTCACGTTGCATATTGCACTGGTAAGGGAATGACCATGAACGACAACATCATGACCGCGCAGGATTACCCATTAGCCACCCGCTGCCCGGAGAAAATCCAGACGCCTACCGGTAAGCCGCTAACCGACATTACCCTTGAGAATGTGCTGGCGGGCCGCGTAGGACCACAGGATGTGCGTATTTCTCAGCAAACGCTGGAGTACCAGGCGCAGATTGCCGAGCAGATGCAGCGTCATGCCATGGCGCGCAATTTTCGTCGTGCGGCAGAACTGATTGCGATCCCGGATGCCCGCATTCTGGAGATCTACAACGCGCTACGGCCGTTTCGTTCTTCGTTTGCCGAGTTGCAGGCCATTGCCGATGAACTGGAACACACTTGGCACGCCAGGGTGAACGCCGGGTTTGTCCGCGAATCGGCAGAGGTATACCAGCAGAGAAATAAGCTGCGTAAAGGCAGTCAGTGACGGAGGCAGCATGCCGTTAATTGCAGGGATCGATATCGGCAACGCCACTACCGAAGTGGCGTTGGCGCAGGATGGCCGGTTTATCGGCAGCGGGATTGTCGCCACGACCGGGATGAAAGGCACGCGGGAGAATATCGCCGGGGTAGTCGCGTCCCTGCAGCAGGCGCTGGATAAAACGCCGTGGTCGCTGCAGGACGTGGCAAAAATCTGCATCAACGAGGCCGCACCGGTTATTGGCGATGTGGCGATGGAAACCATCACTGAAACCATCATTACCGAATCAACAATGATTGGCCATAACCCGCAAACGCCCGGCGGCGCTGGCGTGGGTATGGGAACCACCATCGCTGTGGAGAAGTTGGCAGCGTTGAGCGAGGATCGATTTGCCCAGGGCTGGATACCGTTGGTGGGTGAGGCGATGGATTTCCTTGAGGCGGTTTGGTTTATCAATGAAGCGCTGGATCGCGGCGTCAACGTGGTGGCGGCCATCCTGAAAAAAGATGATGGTGTGCTGGTGAATAATCGCCTGCGTCGGCCAATGCCGGTGGTTGATGAAGTCACTCTGCTGGAGAAGGTACCGGAAGGCGTGCTGGCGGCGGTGGAAGTGGCGGCCCCGGGACAGGTGGTGCGGGTGCTGTCGAATCCTTACGGTATCGCGACCTTCTTTGCCCTGACCCCTGAGGAAACGCAAACTATCGTCCCCATCGCCAGAGCGCTGATTGGCAACCGTTCCGCCGTGGTGCTGAAAACCCCGCAGGGCGATGTGCGATCAAGAGTGATCCCGGCGGGTAAGATCTTTATCCGTGGTGAAAAGCGTGGCGGTGAAGCCGACGTAGCGCAAGGCGCGCAGGCTATTATGCAGGCGATGAGCGCCTGCGCGCCCGTGTGTGATATTCGTGGTGAAGCAGGCACGCATGCAGGCGGCATGCTGGAGCGGGTGCGTAAGGTGATGGCCTCGCTGACCGGTCATGACATGAACACGGTGCATATTCAGGATCTGTTGGCGGTCGATACATTTATTCCGCGCAAGGTGCAGGGCGGCATCGCCGGAGAGTGTTCAATGGAGAACGCCGTGGGCATTGCGGCGATGGTGAAAGCCGATCGTTTACAGATGCAGGCCATCGCCAGTGAGCTGAGCGTCCGGTTAAACACTCTGGTTGAGGTTGGCGGCGTGGAGGCCAACATGGCTGTAGCGGGGGCGTTAACAACACCCGGATGCGCTGCACCGCTGGCGATCCTCGACTTAGGCGCAGGATCTACCGATGCCGCCGTCATCAATAGCGACGGCGTAGTGAAAGCGGTACATCTGGCCGGCGCGGGGAATATGGTCAGCCTGTTGATTCAAACTGAGCTGGGCTTAAGCGATGCATTTCTGGCGGAGGAAATTAAAAAATACCCGCTGGCAAAAGTGGAGAGCCTGTTCAGCATTCGCCATGAGAACGGCGCGGTGGAGTTTTTCCGCGAACCGCTCAGTCCGTCAGTATTCGCCAAAGTGGTGTACTTGAAAGAGGGCGAGCTGATCCCGGTAGATAACCAGACTTCGCTGGAAAAAATCCGTCTGGTGCGCCGACAGGCTAAAGAGAAGGTTTTTGTGACCAACTGCCTGCGCGCGTTACGCCAGGTGTCACCCGGCGGCTCTATTCGCGATATGACGTTTGTGGTGCTGGTGGGCGGTTCTTCGCTGGATTTCGAAATCCCGCAGATGATCACCGACGCGCTGGCGCATTACGGCGTTGTCGCCGGGCAGGGCAATATTCGAGGAACCGAAGGGCCGCGTAATGCGGTGGCAACCGGGCTGGTTTTAGCCGGAGAAGCCAAAAAATAGCGCAGAAAACAGCCGCGCAAGCGTTTAGCTGCGGGGTAAGTCAAATAAAGGCGATGTTCTCTTTGATATCCCGGCGGAGTTGGGTACATAGTATAAACGTGTCTCTCACGTGGTTAATTTTAAGGATAAGAGCATGCCAACAGCAATTGAGAAAGCATTGGATTTTATTGGTGGTATGAACACTTCGGCGTCAGTACCCCATTCAATGGATGAAAGCACCGCTAAGGGAATCTTAAAGTATTTGCATGACTTAGGTGTGCCAGCGAGTCCGGAAGTTGTGATGGCACGGGGTGAGCAAGAGGGATGGAATCCCGAGTTCACGAAAAAAGTGGCCGGATGGGCAGAAAAAGTCGCCTCCGGTAACCGCATCCTTATCAAGAACCCAGAGTATTTTTCAACCTATATGCAGGAGCAGCTCAAAGAGCTAGTGTGAGCTGACTATCGAATTAAACTCTAACGGACGTTTCCATCTCTGGATGGCGGCGTCCAGATGGGGTTGCCATTAACATGCTGTTTTCTGAACAGGTGTATCGCGTAAATAGCTTTAGTCCCCGCCAGCCATTTTCTTCCGTGTACTCATTCAACATATTGATGCAAGCAAGTATTGATTTTTCCAGGACAAACTCTTTTTTGCTACATACCAATTTCTACGGAATACCCATAAAAAAAGGACCTGCGATTTCTCGCAAGTCCTTGAAATTTGGTGGCCCCTGCTGGACTTGAACCAGCGACCAAGCGATTATGAGTCGCCTGCTCTAACCACTGAGCTAAGGGGCCGTGGCGGTGGATTATAAAGTAACTCCGCGTTGCAATCCAGACATAAGCGTACGGATGCTGTTTTTATAAACAATGTATTTTCAGTCCGTTATACTTGTTCCCTTGATGTATTGTTCGGAGTAATTATGGTTAAGGACATACTGGCACCGGGGCTGCGGGTGGTATTTTGCGGCATCAATCCGGGGCTATCTTCCGCAGGTACAGGATTCCCCTTTGCACATCCCGCCAATCGCTTCTGGAAGGTCATCCATCAGGCGGGATTCACCGAGCGCCAGCTTAAACCTGAAGAGGCACAGCATCTGTTGGATTTTCGCTGCGGCGTGACTAAGTTTGTCGACAGACCAACGGTGCAAGCCAATGAAGTGAAGCTACAGGAGATGCGTAACGGTGGTCGTCTGCTCATTGAGAAAATAGAAGAGTATCAGCCAGCCGCGCTCGCTATCCTTGGGAAGCAGGCATTTGAGCAGGGGCTTAGCCAGCGTGGGGCGCAGTGGGGAAAACAGACGCTGACCATTGGCGCGACGCAAATATGGGTATTGCCGAATCCCAGCGGGTTAAGCCGGATCACGCTGGATAAACTGGTAGAGGCGTATCGGGAAGTGAATGACGCCCTGGTCAGGCGGGGACTATAAAGAAAAACGCCACCTTGCGGTGGCGTTTATGCTTATGCGGCGAGATTAATCGTCCAGGAAGCTACGCAGTACTTCAGAGCGGCTCGGGTGGCGCAGTTTACGCAGCGCCTTCGCTTCGATCTGACGGATACGTTCGCGGGTAACGTCGAACTGTTTACCCACTTCTTCCAGCGTGTGGTCGGTGTTCATATCGATACCGAAACGCATACGCAGAACTTTCGCTTCACGGGCGGTCAGGCCAGCCAGAACGTCGTGCGTTGCGGCACGCAGGCTCTCGGTGGTCGCAGAGTCCAGCGGCAGCTCGAGGGTGGTATCCTCGATGAAATCACCCAGATGCGAATCTTCATCGTCGCCGATCGGCGTTTCCATGGAGATAGGTTCTTTAGCGATTTTCAGCACTTTACGGATCTTGTCTTCCGGCATCAGCATGCGCTCAGCCAGTTCTTCTGGCGTCGGCTCGCGGCCCATCTCTTGCAGCATCTGACGGGAGATACGGTTGAGCTTGTTGATAGTCTCAATCATATGTACCGGGATACGGATGGTACGCGCCTGATCCGCGATCGAACGGGTGATCGCCTGACGGATCCACCAGGTTGCATAGGTGGAGAACTTGTAACCACGACGGTATTCAAACTTATCAACCGCTTTCATCAGACCGATGTTACCTTCCTGAATCAGATCCAGGAACTGCAAGCCACGGTTGGTGTATTTTTTAGCGATAGAGATAACCAGACGTAAGTTCGCTTCAACCATCTCTTTTTTCGCACGGCGGGCTTTCGCTTCACCGATGGACATGCGACGGTTGATATCTTTAACCTGCTCGATGGTCAGGCCGGTTTCTTCTTCAATCTGCTGCAGTTTCTGCAGGCCGCGGTGAACGTCATCTGCAACGTCGTGCAGTTTTTCAGACCACGGTTTGTTCATCGCGATTGCCGCGTTGAACCAGGTTTCGCTGGTTTCGTTGCCAGTGAACAGGGTGATGAAGTTTTTCTTCGGCATTTTGCACTGCTCAACGCAGAGCTTCATGATCAGACGTTCCTGAGTACGCACGCGGTCCATCATGACGCGCATGCTGTTTACCAGGTAGTCGAACTGCTTCGGCACCAGGCGGAACTGTTTGAACACTTCGGACAGCTTCTGAATTTCTTCCTGCGCGGCAGCATGGCTGCGGCCTTTCGCTTTGATGGTGTCGCGAGTGATTTCGTACTGAGTACGCAGTTCACCGAATTTTTCACGCGCTAACTCAGGGTCGATGCTGTTGTCATCATCGCTGCTGTCGTCGTCGCCATCTTCTTCATCTTCGTCTTCATCGTCATCCATCTCTTCCTGAGAGAGTTCAGAACCGACGTGGGTCGCCGTTGGCGCCATGTCTTCTTCCGCGTTTGGATCGACAAAGCCAGTGATCAGATCGGAAAGACGTGCTTCTTCAGCTTCTACGCGATCGTACTGCTCAAGCAGGTAGGTGATAGCTTCCGGGTATTCGGCAACGGAGCATTGAACCTGGTTAATCCCGTCTTCGATGCGTTTAGCGATGTCGATTTCGCCTTCGCGGGTTAACAGTTCAACGGTACCCATTTCACGCATGTACATGCGGACCGGGTCAGTCGTACGACCGATTTCGGACTCAACGCTGGACAGAACCTGGGCAGCCGCTTCTTCCGCGTCTTCATCGGTGCTGTTGGAGGTTTCAGCAAGCAGCAGATCATCGGCATCAGGTGCTTCTTCCATCACCTGAATACCCATGTCATTGATCATTTGGATGATGTCTTCGATTTGATCTGAATCGACGATATCTTCCGGCAGATGGTCATTGACCTCGGCATAGGTCAGATAGCCTTGCTCCTTACCACGTTGGACAAGAAGCTTCAGCTGTGACTGCGGGTTTTGCTCCATAAGACGGTATCCACACTTAATTCGTTTGATTGGTGTTGGGCGGTAAAACCGCCAACGGCAAAACGAGGGCATACTTATATTTTGCCGCTGCCTCTCCGTGCGGCTGTCGGGGGCTTCCCGATCGATATTCGGCAGTTAAGCCGTTAAATACTTCATCTTTCACGTTGTCTCTGCGTTAGCTGCGTTCGTTACTCGGCTCATCCTGAGCCTCGCCCCTTACGGGGCCGCCGCAAGCAGCGTTCAAATCTGCTCCCGGCGGATTTGTCATCCTGGTCATGTACTTATGTACACTCCCAGGCGTTCGTTCACTTGCTGCCTTGATACAACGCGAATGATTTTGTCTTTGTTTTGTCTTTCTCTTATTTCTTGGCCAGTTCCTGGTTCAGTGTCCAGAGTTCCCGGCGTTCTTCGCTGCTTAAACCGTGTGTGCGCTCACGAGCTATCAACTCTTCCTGGCGCAGTTCAAGCATCGAATCAAACATATGGTTGAGTGAGTCGGTGAAGGTTTTTTCCGCGATATCTTTATCTGCTATATCGTCCCACATCGACAGTTTTTCAAGGGTCGCAGCATCATTTGTGCCACGGTAGTGTTCTAAAAGTTGCCCGGTGGTCAGACCTGGCTGAGCCAGACAAGTGTTGACCAGTTCTCTGAATAAGCCAAGTCCAGGCAGCTTATTACTATCCAGTGCGCCTAACGGTGGAACCAGCGGGGCGAGGCCCGGGTTCTGTACCAGCAACCCTATAAGTATACGCATGGTCGTACGTTTTAGCTGTGGAACAGGGCGGGAAGCTCCATTTTCTGCCAGTTTAGGCATTAAACGTTCAAGCTGGCTGTCATCCAGAATGCCGAGCTTGTTCCCCAACTCCTGTCGCAGGTAAATGCGCAACGTTTCGCCTGGTACCTGAGTAATCAACGGTAATGCCAGCGTACTGAGCTGTGCGCGTCCGTCCGGGGTACTCAAATCAACCTGCGGCAGCAGGCTGTTAAATAAAAACGCGGAGAGCGGCAGCGCCTGCTCCATCCGGGCTTCAAAGGCCTCTTTCCCTTCTTTACGCACCAGCGTATCGGGGTCTTCGCCGTCAGGTAAAAACATAAAGCGTAGCTGGCGTCCGTCTGTCATATAGGGCAGTGCGGTTTCCAGCGCGCGCCATGCTGCGTCACGTCCGGCACGGTCGCCGTCGTAACAGCAAATTACGTTGTTCGTCGCGCGGAACAACAGTTGGATGTGATCGGCGGTAGTTGACGTCCCAAGGGATGCCACGGCGTAGTTAATGCCGTATTGCGCCAGCGCCACCACATCCATATAGCCTTCTACCACTAACAGGCGCTGTGGATCGGCGTTATCCTGCTGGGCTTCATAAAGGCCATACAGCTGGCGACCTTTATGGAAAATATCGGTTTCCGGGGAGTTCAGATATTTCGGCAGGGCATCGCCCAGCACGCGTCCACCAAAACCAATGACCCGACCACGTTTGTCGCGGATGGGGAACATCACCCGTTCGCGGAAGCGATCGTAACTGCGTCCCTGATCGTTGGTGACCAACATCCCCGCATCGACCAGCGATTTGCGATTCTCAGCATTGCCGCCAAACCGTTTCAGGACGTTGTCCCAGCCGGGGGGCGCAAAACCAATAGCAAAACGGGTGATAACGTCGCTACTTAATCCTCGCTTTTCCAGGTACTGGCGCGCAGGGGTAGCGGCGGGCTGCATCAAAGACTGTTGATAAAAAGTGTTCAGGCCGTCCATCAATTGATAAAGGCTTTGCCGTTGATGGCGCTCTATCTGACTGGGGCCACTGCCTGCTTCATAGGGTACTTCAAGGTTATGCATTGCGGCCAGTTCTTCGACGGTTTCCACAAACTCGAGCTTGTCGTAGTTCATCAGAAAGTCGACGGCGTTGCCATGCGCGCCACACCCAAAGCAGTGATAAAACTGTTTTTCACCGTTTACGGTGAAAGAGGGGGTTTTTTCGTTATGGAACGGACAGCACGCGTGATAATTTTTGCCCTGCTTTTTCAGCTTTACCCGCGCGTCGATGAGATCGACGATGTCGGTTCTTGCCAGCAGGTCATTGATAAAAACGCGAGGAATTCGTCCAGCCATAAGCCCCTGTTTTTTGATGACTCATATACACAAAATCATTCAGGATGCATCAAGGCGGCAAGGAAGCGAATCCTCAGGAGCGTACAGCAGTACGTGACTGGGGTGAGCGACTGCAGCCAACACTGAGGCAGCTTGAATGATGACGTGTATAAACGAAAATAAGCCGCGCATTCCTTCCGGAAGCACGGCCTTACAACTACAACTCAGTCTGAATTGAGAGCTTTGGCTCTCAATGGATTAGTACAGACGAGTACGGCGTGCGTTTTCGCGAGCCAGTTTCTTCGCGTGACGTTTCACAGCAGAAGCTTTAGCGCGCTTACGTTCGGTAGTCGGTTTTTCATAGAACTCACGACGACGAACTTCCGCCAGAACACCTGCTTTTTCGCATGAACGCTTGAAGCGACGCAGTGCTACGTCGAACGGCTCGTTTTCACGTACTTTAATTACCGGCATGTAACTCTCACCTTTAATAAATTCGGTTTGCCGCTGGCATCAACGCCAGCTTATTTCAAAATGGTGCGGAATTTTACTGCAATTGCTGCTGCTTTGTAAAGCACCGACGCGATTTTGAAAGGGACTTTTATAAGGACAAGGAGTATACACGAGCGAAACTCCTGGGGCGAACAAAGTTTTACATCAACCCGCATTGGTCCTACACTGCGCGGTAATAAAGCGAGGTAAAACAAGTCATGCGTGTACTGGGTATTGAAACATCCTGCGATGAAACCGGCATCGCCATTTACGACGATGAAAAAGGTCTTTTAGCCAACCAATTGTATAGTCAGGTGAAATTACATGCTGACTACGGCGGCGTAGTGCCAGAACTGGCCTCGCGCGATCACGTACGTAAAACCGTACCGTTGATCCAGGCCGCGCTGAAAGAAGCGGGACTGACGGCAAAAGAGATCGATGCGGTGGCGTATACCGCAGGTCCTGGTCTGGTTGGTGCGCTGCTGGTTGGCGCTACCGTAGGACGTTCGCTGGCGTTCGCCTGGGGCGTACCGGCAATTCCTGTGCACCACATGGAAGGGCATCTGCTGGCGCCAATGCTGGAAGATAATCCCCCTGCGTTCCCGTTCGTCGCGCTGCTGGTTTCCGGCGGTCACACTCAGTTGATCAGCGTCACCGGTATCGGTCAGTATGAATTGCTGGGCGAATCGATTGATGATGCTGCCGGTGAAGCGTTTGACAAAACCGCCAAGCTGCTGGGGCTGGATTATCCTGGCGGCCCAATGTTGTCAAAGCTGGCATCACAAGGTGTTGAAAAACGCTTTGTCTTCCCGCGTCCGATGACTGACCGTCCGGGGCTGGACTTCAGCTTCTCTGGCCTGAAAACCTTTGCCGCGAATACCATTCGTAATAACAAAAATGACGATCAGACCCGCGCTGATATCGCCCGTGCGTTTGAAGACGCGGTAGTTGATACGCTGATGATCAAGTGCAAACGCGCGCTGGATCAAACCGGTTTTAAACGTCTGGTGATGGCGGGGGGCGTGAGTGCGAACCGTACGCTGCGCGCAAAACTGGCCGAGATGATGCAAAAACGTCGTGGCGAAGTGTTTTACGCGCGTCCGGAATTTTGTACCGATAACGGGGCGATGATCGCCTACGCGGGCATGGTGCGCTTTAAAGCGGGTGCAACGGCGGATCTTGGCGTGACCGTGCGTCCACGCTGGCCGCTGGCGGAATTACCGGCAGCATAAGTTTTTTTGCCCGGTGGCGCTGCGTTTACCGGGCTTACAAAACCGTAGGCCAGGTCAGGCGAATCCGCCGCCCGGCGATAGCTCTCACTACATCCGCAACATTCCTTTCTCTTCCAGAAACGCGATAATTTTTTCCAGGCCTTCTCCAGATTTTAAATTACTAAACGTCCATGGACGCTCGCCGCGCATGCGCAAGGTATCGCGCTCCATCACCTCCAGCGATGCGCCGACGTAAGGGGCCAGATCGGTTTTATTGATCACCAGAAAATCGGATTTGGTGATCCCCGGACCACCTTTACGCGGGATCTTCTCGCCTTCAGCAACATCGATCACATAGATCGTCAGATCCGCGAGTTCCGGGCTGAAGGTGGCGCTCAGGTTATCGCCGCCGCTTTCCACAAAAATCAGATCCAGATTACCGAATTTCTCGCTCAGCGCTTCTACGGCGGCCAGATTCATCGACGCATCTTCGCGGATGGCGGTATGCGGGCAGCCACCGGTTTCCACGCCGACGATCCTCTCTGGCTCCAGTGCGCCCGCCTCGGTGAGAATGCGCTGGTCTTCTTTGGTGTAGATATCGTTGGTCACCACCGCCAACTGATAGCTGCTGCGCATGGCTTTGCATAGCGCTTCCAGCAGCGCCGTTTTGCCCGAGCCAACCGGGCCGCCAACGCCCACGCGCAGGGGATGCTTGTAGTTACTCATTTTTTCTCCTCAGGAGCGGAATAATCGGGAATATTGGGTTTCATGCCGGGCAGACGCGATAGCGGCCAACGGCGTTGCGGAGCCGAGGCTGGTGTCAGGACACGTCAGCGCCTGTGCCAAACCCTGCGCATAGCGATCGCAGAGCGCAATAATCAAACGCTGGGCCGCCTGTTGTCCAAAAGGAACCAGCTTGACGCCAGCCATGACAGCGCTCTCAATCCAGCTGTAGCCGAGGCTTAATGCCAGCTCCGTCAGCGGAATTTTCCAGCGTACGCCCAGCCAGGCCATGCCGCAGAGTTGGCTGTCGACAAAGAGGGTGCGCCATTCTCGCGAGCAATCCGACTCCCAGTCGGTGACCAGCCGCGTAAACGCTGCACCCCGATTGCGTTCTTCATCCCGCAGTTCGCGGGTTTCGCGACAGGCCAGCAGGTAAGCGCTCCAGCGGCGTGCTGCGTCGAGATCGTCCAGCTCGCAGGCGCGATACAGTCTCGCCAGCAGCGGTAGGTCAACGGTAAAAAAGTTCTGCTCCATCTGCTGGATTTGCCAGGCAGAGAAGTCATCGACGCTTTTCACCCAGCCGATTTCCACCGCCCACTCCAGACCCTGGGACCAGGTAAACGACCCCACCGGGAGCGCGCTGCTGGCGAGCTGCATCAGACGTAGCTGTTGGCTGTTATGCATCAGTGCGCATGGCCGTGGTGATGCCCGTGTGATTCACTGGCATAAGCGCCTGCTTCAGGTTCAAACGGCAACTGGGCGAAGGTCACCTCAAGGTTGAACTGGCGCAGCATGTCGTCCAGCACATGATCGTGGTGGTAACGCAGTTCGTCCGGCAGGATTTGCAGCGGAACGTGGCGATTACCGAGGTGATAACAGGCTTTGGCGAGCAGTAAAGGATCGGCGCAGCGCACCACGGAAACCGACTCCGGCGCGGCGATCACTTCGATCACTTCGCTGCCATCTTCGGTGCTCAGCAGATCGCCACCGCGTAACAGCAAGCCACGCGGTAGCATCAGCCCGGCTTCGCGACCGTCATTCAGCGCCACTCTGGCACGACTTTTTACCCGAACATCAATGGGCAGCGTGACGCTTGCAGTAACGCGGTGAGCGTGGTCAAGGCGTTGGGTCAGGTAGATCATCGTCACTCCTCAAAACAGGAAATAGCGTTGCGCCATCGGCAAAACATCTGCCGGTTCGCTGGTGATAAGTTCGCCATCAATACGCACCTCGTAAGTCTGAGCATCGACGGTGATATTGGGTTGCAGGCCGTTGTGGATCATGTCGACCTTTTTCACCGTCCGACAGCCTTTGACGACGGCGATAGCGCTTTGCAGATTGAGCTGCTGCGGGATGTTTTGCGCGTCAGCGGCCTGCGAAATAAAGGTCAGCCGGGTGTGGTGCCGCGCCGCGCCAAGCGCGCCGAACATCATGCGGTAATGCACCGGCTGCGGGGTGGGGATCGAGGCGTTGATATCGCCCATTGGCGCGCAGGCAATCATCCCGCCCTTGACGATCGTCGCCGGTTTTACGCCAAAAAAGGCGGGCGACCACAGCACCAGATCGGCCAGTTTGCCAGGCTCAACGGAGCCGACTTCATGGGCGATACCGTGGGTTAATGCCGGGTTGATGGTGTATTTGGCGACGTAGCGTTTAACGCGCAGGTTGTCGTTGTCACCGGTTTCTTCTGCCAACGGGCCACGCTGAACCTTCATGCGGTGCGCCACCTGCCAGGTACGCAGGATCACTTCGCCAACGCGCCCCATCGCCTGTGAATCAGACGAGGTCAGGGAAAACGCGCCAATGTCATGCAGCACATCTTCGGCAGCGATTGTTTCCCGGCGAATGCGGGATTCGGCAAAGGCCACGTCTTCGGCGATATCCGGATCGAGGTGGTGGCAAACCATCAGCATGTCGAGATGCTCGTCGATAGTGTTGACGGTATAGGGCAGCGTCGGATTCGTGGAGGAGGGCAGAATATTCGGATGCGCGCAGGCGGTGATGATATCCGGCGCATGGCCGCCGCCCGCGCCTTCGGTGTGAAAGGTATGAATGGTGCGATCGCCAATTGCCGCCAGCGTATCTTCAACGAAACCGGACTCATTGAGCGTATCGCTGTGCAACGCGACCTGGATGTCCATCTCGTCGGCCACGGTCAGCGCGCAGTCGATAGCGGCAGGCGTGGCGCCCCAGTCTTCATGGATTTTCAGGCCAATTGCGCCCGCGCTGATTTGCTCGCGCAGGGCGTCTGGATTTGAGCCATTGCCTTTACCCAGCAAACCAATGTTAACCGGCAACGTGTCTGCCGCCTGCAGCATACGCGCGATGTACCACGGACCCGGCGTACAGGTGGTGGCGTGAGTGCCTGCCGCCGGACCGGTACCGCCGCCGATCATCGTCGTCACGCCAGAAACCAGCGCCTCCTGCGCCTGCTGTGGGCAGATCCAGTGAATATGCGTATCCACGCCGCCCGCGGTGACGATCTTGCCTTCCCCGGCAATGACTTCAGTTCCTACGCCTATCGGGATCGTCACGTTGGGTTGAATATCGGGATTACCTGCTTTGCCGATGGCGAAGATCCTGCCGTTTTTGATGCCGATATCCGCTTTCACGATCCCCCAGTGATCGACGATCAGCGCGTTGGTGATCACCAGATCCACGCATGCATCGGTGCGCATTTGTCCCTGGCCCATGCCGTCGCGGATCACTTTTCCGCCGCCGAATTTGACCTCTTCCCCGTAGGTGGTGAAGTCTTGTTCCACCTCGATCCACAGGTCGGTATCCGCCAGGCGCACTTTATCGCCGGTGGTTGGGCCAAACATGTCGGCGTACGCCTGCCGGGAAATGTCACTCATTATCTGCCTCCAGTGCGCCCATCACTTCGCTGCGAAAACCCACGATCCTTTGTGCACCAGCAACGCGCACCAGTTCGACTTCGCGTTTTTGTCCCGGCTCAAAACGTACTGCCGTGCCCGCAGCAATGTTCAGACGAAAGCCGCGTGCGGCCAGCCTGTCAAAGCGCAGCGCCGGGTTCACTTCGTAAAAGTGATAGTGCGATCCCACCTGTATGGGTCTGTCGCCATGATTTTCCACCACGATCGTGCAGATCTCCCGCCCTTGATTAAGCGCAATATTGCCTTTTGCGATCTGATATTCACCTGGGATCATTGCTGCTCCTTAGACGATCGGGTTGTGGACAGTGACCAGCTTCGATCCGTCCGGAAATGTGGCTTCAACCTGAATATCCGGGATCATCTCCGGTACGCCTTCCATCACCTGATCGCGGCGCAGGACGTGACGCCCGTCTTCCATCAGCGCGGCCACGGTTTGCCCGTCCCGTGCCCCTTCCATGATGAAAGCGCTAATCAGCGCCACCGATTCCGGGTAGTTCAGCTTCAGCCCGCGGGCCAGGCGACGTTCCGCCACCAGAGCGGCGGTAAACAGCAACAGCTTGTCTTTTTCTCTGGGAGTCAGTTCCATTAGGGTTCTCTTAGGTTTGCCAGATTCGCGGGAGTACGGGCGCTTTGTGTGTCAGCAGCGGGCGCAGAAATTGCCAGATGTCGCGCATAACGCGCTGGACAATCAGGTTGTCGTTAGCAAGAAAACGGATTGTCAGCAGCGAATCGTTAAGCGTTGCCCCGGCGTAATCGCCAAGCGCCGTAAGCCGCTCCCGCGTGCCCTCGAGCATGTGCTCGCTGGCCGGATAACACAGTAACGTACCGACCCAGGGATGATGTGCGACGCTGCTCAGATTCCACTCCTGCAACTGCAAGCGTTCTATCAGCAGTGGCTGCCCATCTCGCCACACTTCCAGGCGGTTTTGCAGCATGCCGTGGCTGAAGGTTTCCTGCATAACCGGTCGCCCAAGGCACAGCAGATCCCAGGCCAGCAGGCGGCTTGCGGATGTCAGATGAAAGACGGTCTGAATAGCGGCGTTGGCGCCGGGAAAGAGGATCGTATCCTGCGGCAGCCACTCCAGCGTCGAGTGGGGGGCGAGGGTAAAATGCTGGCGCAGCAATGCCTGCGGTCCGCGGCTGCGGTAAAACTTTCCCGCACCAGGCTGGGTGATTAACGCGTGGCTGTTTTCGTCGAGCGTTACGGCGATATGGAGCTCATCTCCGCCGACGATCCCCGCCGGTGGATGAAGCAGATAAAGATGGCAGACGTTTTCTTCGGGGTAAAATGGGCGCTGAACCGTCAGTGGACCATGATGACGCGCCGAGGCGAGCACCGTTTTATGCCCGGTGCAGGTAAAATGCAGATCCAGTTCGGCCTGCCAGCCCCGTGTGAGTGTCTCGTGCGCAACCGTGTCCAGAGCGTTTCCCTTATCAGCATGAGGGTGTTTGCATACAAAAAAGTATGCCTCAGCGCATCGGGAAATCGATCATACGAGAAGCTTATGGATAAAGGGGCGACAATATGCCGCCCCACCAGGGTTTTACAGTAAAACGAGGGGCATCCAGACCAGACCGGTAGTCACCAGCAGCACGAGGAAAATCAGGCCAAAAATAGCACCGAGTCGCCAGTAATCCGCCGTTGGTAAATAGCCGCTGCCGTAGTAGATAGGGCTAGGGCCGGTGGCGTACGGGGTCAGAATGCTGCCCAGACCAATGGCGGCGCCGACCATCAGGCAGAAGACCGGTAGCGGGATTTCCGGCATCGCCAGCGCGGCGGCAATCATCATCGGCGCGAGGGCGGAGGTATAGGCCGTGGCGCTGGCAAAGAAGTAACGCAGCAGATAGAACACTACGATCAGCGCTACCATCACCATCATCGGCGAATAGCCACTAAGCCCGTTTGCCAGCAGCTTGCCGAACCAGGTAATAAAACCGGTGTTATTGAGCCCGGTGGCCAGCGTGATCAGTGAGGCCAGCCAGAAAAAGACGTTCCACGCGGCTTTATTGCTGACGATGTCATCCCAGCTAATGATGCGCAATACCAGCATCAACGCTACCACGCTGTATCCGACCATCGCGGCGTCAATATAGTCACCGCCGAAGATCCACAGCACCAGCGCGCCGACCATCAGCACCAGCATCTTTTTCTCGCGAGCGCAGAGCGGTCCCATCGCTTTTAGCTCCGCATCCGCCCAGCGTGGCACCTGATCGCCGGATTTCAGCACCGGTGGATATAACACGTACGCCAGCCACGGCACGATCAGCACCAGTAAAATGCTCAGCGGCAGCATGCCTAAGAACCAGTCCCCCCAGCTCAGCGCGGTGTGGGACGCGCCTTTCATCAGACCGATCAACAGGAGGTTCGGCGCCATCGCCGTTAAGAAAATAGCGCTGGTAACGCAGTCGGCGACAATCCCCATCCACATGATGTACGAGCCAATGGAGCGTGAACTAGCGCTATTGGGCTGTGAGTTATACAGCGGCGGCAGGTTGCGGATAATCGGGTAGATTATTCCGGCCCCACGGGCGGAGTTGGAAGGCGTGACGGGAGCGAGGATAAGTTCGGAGAACATCACCGCATAGCCGAGAAACAGCGTCCGGTGCCCCATCTTTTTCACCAGCATCAGCGCGATACGCCGACCGAGTCCGGTTTTCTCATAGCCAGTACCAAACATAAAGGCCGCGAAGATCAGCCAGATGACCGAGTTTGAAAAGCCAGATACCGCCCACGACAGTGATTTGGCGGTAAATTTAAAACCGTCCTGCGCGAGTTGCTCTGGGCTGAACAGCAGCCACGGTGAAAGGACGGCGATGATCGAAATACCAATCATCGCCACCACCGCGCCAGGTACAGGTTCCAGAATAAGTCCGACAATCACACCGGTAAAGACGGCAAAATAGAGCCAGGTGTGGCTCTCAAGACCGGTGGGAACGGGCAGAACAGCAATAATGGCGATGACCACCAGCGGAGCCAGGTATCGCCACCAACCAGCTAAAGGTGCCATTGTTGTATCCCTGCGAAAGGGGAGAGGCGTAGCGCCTCTCCGGGAGGGTTATTTGATGTAATGCACGTGCTCGCAGATTTCATCGACGATAGGGTCGCGACGTTCAGCGAACAGCTTTTTGTTTTCAGCGATCAGGTTATTGCCGTGGGTATCGATGGAAACGATCAGCGGGCCGAACTCTTTTACCCGACACACCCACAGGGACTCCGGCATGCCGAGTTCCGTCCAGTGCACCTCTTCGATCTCCTCAACCTGGGTTGCCGCCACGACTGCGCAGCCTGCCGGGAAGATGACGTGCAGCGCTTTAAACTGCTTGCAGCCTTCTTCCGTCAGCGGTCCCATGCCGCCCTTGCCGACCACCAGTTTGACGCCAGTCTGTTCGATAAAGTCTTTCTCAAACGCTTCCATACGCATGCTGGTGGTTGGGCCGACGGAAACCATTTCCCATTTTTCACCGTTCTTACGTACGATCGGGCCCGCGTGGAAAATGGCTTTGCCGTTCAGGTCATAAGGAATCGGGCGCTTCAGTTCGATCAGGCGGCGGTGGCAAACGTCACGGCAGGTCACCAGCGTACCGGTCAGGTAAATGACATCGCCAACGCGAATGTCTGCCAGATCTTCGGCTTTGATCGGGGTTGTGAGGATCTTTTTCATAACGCGCTCCGGGTGTGAGACAGGTTTTCGAAGGAGAGGTCAGCATGAACCAACAGCGTGCCGCGACGGTGGGCCCAGCAGCCGGTAGAGACGGCAACGCCGATAGTCGACGGGTGGCGCGCGGCGGATTCGATATGCACGCCCATCACCGAGCTATTACCGGTCAATCCTTGCGGACCAATGCCCAGACGGTTAAGTCCTTCTTCCAGACGCAGTTCCAGTTCGGCCGCTTTCGGATTCGGATGACGTGAGCCGATAGGGCGCAGCACCGCTTTACGAGAAAGAACGGCGGCGGTTTCTACGGAGGTGGCAATACCGACGCCCACCAGCACCGGCGGACAAGCGTTTACTGCCAGCGTAGAGATATTTTCAAAAACAAATTTCACCACGCCTTCGTAGCCCTCAGAAGGCATTAACACCTTCGAGCGTCCCGGCAGCGTACAGCCGCCGCCTGCCATGTAGACTTCGATTTCCGCGTCATCGTTATCAGGGATGATGTCCCAGGTGACCCACGGCACACCGGTACCGGTATTTTTGCCGGTATTCACTTCGTCAAAAATCTCGACCGTGTTATGGCGCAGCGGTGCTTTTACCGTGGCGTCTTCAACGGCCTGCTTCAGGATGCTTTGCAGTTCGCCGAGGAGTGGAAAACGGGAACCGACCTTCACGAAGAACATAATCTCCCCGGTGTCCTGACAGGCAGGGCGGTTCAGGTCGATAGCTTTCTGCATGTTGTCAAACATGGTGTGGTAGATGATTTTACCCATCGGCGAGGTTTCGCCTTCACGCAGCTGTTTTAATTTATCCACGACGTCATCGGGCATGCGGGTAGAAATCATGGCGGTAAAATCAGCGACAATGTTCGTCAGCGTATTTATCGCATTTTGGTTATTTTGATTGCTCATCTTGTTAACTCCAGTTCTTTTATTTATCTGGAAATAAATTCTCCGCCACAAACTACCACTAAAAATGTGGATTAATATTATTTGCCACTGTGAATATCCAATTAACAGTTCGTGAATGATGTCCGGATAAGGCAATAAAAATTGCGCAAAGGCAGGGTTTAAGACGCATGAGAGAATTACACTGCGGTGAACAACATTACGGATAGACCGATCATGCTGAACACGTATCCCCTGGCGAAAGACCTGCAGGTGTTGGTTGAAATTGTGCATAGCGGCAGCTTCAGCGCCGCAGCCGCGACGCTGGGACAAACGCCGGCGTTTGTGACAAAACGCATTCAGATCCTAGAGTCCACGCTGGGGACGACGCTGCTAAGCCGCTCAGCGCGTGGCGTAGCGCTCACGGAGAGTGGTCAACGTTGCTATGAACATGCGCAGGCGATCCTCGCGAGTTATCAGCATCTGGTCGATGACGTCACGCAACTCAAAACGCGCCCGGCAGGGATGATTCGTATTGGCTGTAGTTTTGGCTTTGGGCGCAGTTATATTGCACCGGCAATTACCGAATTGATGCATAGCTACCCTGAATTACAGGTGCACTTTGAGCTTTACGATCGGCAAATTGATTTGACACAGGATAATATAGATTTGGATATTCGTATTAATGATGAGATTCCGGATTATTATATTGCGCATTTGTTAACGAAAAACAAAAGAATATTGTGTGCGGCCCCACCGTATTTACAAAAATACGGTGAGCCGACGACGTTACAGGAATTAAGTCGTCATGATTGTCTGGTCACTAAAGAACGAGATATGACTCACGGGGTGTGGGAACTGGACAATGGTCAGGAGAAAAAGTCGGTCAAGGTGGCGGGACATCTTTCCTCTAACAGCGGTGAGATTGTGTTGCAGTGGGCGCTACAGGGAAAAGGGATTATGTTGCGTTCCGAATGGGATGTGCAGCCTTTTCTGGCCAGCGGTGAACTGGTGCGTGTGCTGCCGGACTATGCGCAGAGCGCTAATATCTGGGCGGTTTATCAGGAGCCTCTGTATCGCAGCGTGAAGCTGCGCGTGTGCGTGGAATTTCTGGCGATGTGGTGTCAGAACCGATTAGGCAAGCCAGTGGAGGGGTATCACATCCCCCACGCCGGATAAGACGCCGTTGCGTCGCTATCCGACAATAAAATCACTCGGGGTCTCGTTCGCGTTTTTTCTTCAGCTTGGTCCAGATCTTCGGCTCCTGACGACGCCACAGACGCTGAATGTTGTCGTGGTGACGAAGCAGAATTAAGCACGACAGCATGGACACCGGAAAAGTGAACTGGGGATTGAACCACCAGACGTAAAAAGGGGCGATCAGCGCGCTGACGATAGCGCCTAACGACGAGTAGCCGCTTAATAAGACGGTCAGCAGCCAGGTCCCGGCCATCACGCCGGTTAAGTCCCAACCAATCGGCGCAATCGCGCCAAAAGCGGTGGCAACGCCTTTCCCACCTTTAAAGCCGAAGAATACCGGCCAAATGTGGCCCAGACAGGCGGCGATTGCGATCAATCCCAGCCAGAAGGGGCTGACGCCTAGCGCATAGGCCCCCCAGACGGGTAACATACCTTTCAGGACGTCGAAAATCAGCACCGCGACGGCGGCTCCCTTGCCACCGATGCGCAGCACGTTTGTCGCGCCCGGATTCCCAGAGCCGCTGTCGCGCGGGTCCGGCAATCCAGCAAGGCGGCATACCAGAATAGCACTGGAAATTGAGCCACAGAGGTACGCGAAGATAATCATTCCAGGCGCGATTGCACTCATAAGCTGTTCCGTTTTGAAAATGTCGTGTAAAACGCTACTTCTGTGGATAATACGCATATTTCGCCGGAAGTGGTATCCGGGTTAGCCAAAAAGCAGGCAGGTCGTGATGGATATTGTATTTATAGAGCAACTTTCTGTAATCACCACTATTGGTGTTTACGACTGGGAACAAACGATCGAACAACGGTTGGTGTTCGATATCGAAATGGCATGGGATAACCGCAAATCGGCTAAAAGCGATGATGTGGCTGATTGCCTGAGCTATGCTGATATTGCTCAAACGGTTGTTAATCATGTGGAAGGTGGGCGCTTTGCGCTGGTAGAACGGGTTGCGGAAGAGGTGGCGGATCTGCTGCTTAGCCGCTTTAATTCTCCCTGGGTACGGATCAAACTCAGTAAACCTGGCGCGGTAGCCCGTGCGGCGAACGTCGGGGTTATCATTGAGCGTGGCAATAATCTGAAAGAAAATAATTAATTTAATAATTTCTAAAACAAACGGGTATAAAAGGATCCTTTCGTCGGCTCTTTTTTGCCGTGGTTTCTCTATCTAGGGGTTTATTAATGAGTGATATGCACTCGCTGCTGGTAGCGGCAATTTTGGGTGTGGTCGAAGGATTGACGGAATTTTTACCCGTTTCCAGTACCGGCCATATGATTATTGTTGGCCACCTGTTGGGTTTTGAGGGTGACACTGCAAAAACATTCGAAGTGGTTATCCAGTTAGGTTCTATCCTGGCCGTTGTGGTCATGTTCTGGCGACGTCTGTTTGGCCTGATCGGTATTCACTTCGGCAAGGCTCCGCATGAAGGCACTGGCAAAGGTCGACTGACGCTGGGACATATCCTGTTGGGGATGATTCCAGCCGTGGTACTGGGGCTAATCTTCCACGACACTATCAAATCGCTGTTTAACCCGATCAACGTGATGTATGCGCTGGTGGTGGGTGGTGTACTGCTGATTGCCGCAGAATGCCTGAAGCCGAAGGAGCCGCGTGCGCCGGGGCTGGATGATATGACCTATCGCCAGGCGTTTATGATTGGCTGTTTCCAGTGTCTGGCGCTGTGGCCGGGTTTTTCTCGCTCCGGGGCGACGATTTCTGGCGGCATGCTGATGGGCGTGAGTCGTTACGCGGCCTCGGAATTCTCCTTCCTACTGGCTGTGCCGATGATGATGGGCGCGACGGCGCTGGATCTCTACAAGAGCTGGTCTTTCCTCAGCGCATCAGATATCCCGATGTTTGCAGTCGGATTTGTGACGGCGTTTATCGTGGCGCTGGTGGCGATCAAAACCTTCCTGCAACTGATTAAACGCATCTCGTTCATTCCGTTTGCGATTTACCGCTTTATTGTGGCGGCTGCCGTTTACGTCGTGTTCTTCTGATGACTTACCGTGGTGCCGGATGGCGGCGTTCCGCCTTATCCGGCCTACGGGTTATATCCGTGTCGAACCTGTAGGCCGGATAAGCACAGCGCATTCGGCAACGCAGTGTCTACGCTTTCGGGCAACGCTGCTCCTTCCAACTGGCTACCGCCGCGATGCGACGGCGGGTCAGTTCTTCACGAATTGCCTGACCTTTGAATCCAGCTTCAACCACGTCTTTCGTTGGCACCGCCTGAGCAACCTGCCAGGCTTCACGTAACAGCCTGCCTTGCGGATAATCCGCCGCTTCAAAACCGGTTCGCCCACGCACATCGGCCTCGCTGGTGAGGGCGATTTGCTCCACGCGCTGCGGTTTACGCCAGGCATCGATGGAATCAAACAGCTTAACGATGGTTTTTGGCTGCAGGATCGGGAAGGTATGAATGAGGTCGTGGAACTCGGAAACCAGTTTGGCTAAATCACGGATGTCATTCGGTACGCGCAGGCGCTGGCACAGTTGTTCGACAAGCTTAACACCCGCCGGACCGTGGCCGTGATGGCGCGGCCACAGCGCTTTAGGCGTCAATGCTTTGCCAAGATCGTGGCACAGCGTAGCAAAACGCACGTCGACTTCCGGACTTAACATGGCTGCCATCGACAGCGTCATCAGCGTATGAATACCGGTGTCGATTTCCGGATGCCACTGCGCGGGGGCAGGAACGCCAAACAAAGCATCTACTTCCGGAAACAGGACGCGCAGTGCGTCGCAGTCGCGCAGGACCTGAAAAAATATCTGTGGGTTACGGGTGGTTAATGCGCCTTCGGTTTCTTTCCACACCCGCTCTGGTGTCAGATGCTCCAGTTCACCAGCGATGGTCATGTCACGCATCAGCGTCATGGTTTCTTCAGCGATACGAAAACCGAGGTGCGCATAGCGGGCAGCAAAACGCGCCACGCGCAGCACGCGCAGCGGATCTTCGCTAAAGGCAGATGAAACATGGCGCAGCAGACGGTTTTCCAGATCGTCGCGTCCGTTATACGGGTCGATAATCTCCCCGTTGTCATCGCGGGCCATTGCGTTGATGGTCAGGTCACGACGCTGAAGATCGGCCTCCAGCGTGACATCTGCGGCGGCATAGCAGGTGAATCCGGTGTACCCCGAGCCTGACTTACGTTCGGTACGCGCCAGCGCATACTCTTCGCGGGTTTGCGGATGCAGAAACACGGGAAAATCGCGGCCTACCTGCTGGTAGCCCGCGTCGAGCATTTCTTGCGGCGTGGCGCCAACAACAACCCAATCTTTATCTTTAATCGGTAGCCCTAATAACGCATCCCGAACAGCACCACCGACCAGATAAATCTTCACGCCACTTTCCTTTTGAAAACTATGATCCCTTAATCATATGTCAGTGTGGCGGAGAAGGCGATTCAGTTCATCCAGCGATCTTTGCGTTTACGGCTTGGGATCATGTGTGGCAGAACCAGGCCGAGCAGCAGACCAAGACCCAACACGCCGCCACCGTACATAAACCACTGCATGATGATGGTGCGCTGTTTGTCATCAAGCTGAAGGTTGGCTGCGCTGACCTTCTTTTGCGCCACGATAAGCTCGTTTTTCAGCTTCTGGTTTTCTTGTTTCAGCCCGTCGATCACGCTGTCGCTTTGCGCTACCTTTTGCTGCATATCGGCGGTGCGCTGGTTCCACGTGGTATCGATATTATTGAGCTTATCGGTCAAGGTCTTAACCTGGTTTTCCAGGTCGGGAACGCGGGTACGCAGGCTCGGCGTACTGTTCAGCTCTTTCAGCGGGATCCAGGCGGTACGTCCGGTGCTGTCTTTCACCTGGCCGTAGTTAGTGTTGGCATCAGTCTGTAATAGCGTGACTTCCTCGCCGGCGTTAACCGTACCCACGAGGCGATAATTATCTCCCGGACCGCTGCGGACCCAGGTGTTCAGTTCGTCAGAGACATAGCGCTTTTCTTCGGCATGAGAGACTGCAGTGGCGCTAAGTGCGAGTAAAGTTAATCCAATCAGGCGTAATTTTGGCATCAGGCTGTCGTTATTGTCATAGAAAGTGGAACGATAGTAGTGGCATCAGTGTCTCTACGCAAAGCATTCGACATCAATCGGAATCATCTGTGTCCTTTTTGCCACCACTCGAAACTTTTACGCCCGTCAAATTGCTCGTTGCATGGCAATTTGGCGCAAAATACTATCTACTGACCATAAAGAACGAACTTAGTTCGCAGTCAGTTTTCTCAACTGTGACATAACCCATAAGTACAAGACCATGGCCCAGGAAATCGAATTAAAATTTATCGTCAATAGTGACGCTGTAGATGCGCTACGTGAACGTCTGAATACGCTGGGGGGAGAGCATCATGCGCCCAGTCAGTTGCTGAATATCTACTACGAAACACCGGATGCGTGGTTGCGTGGTCACGATATGGGGCTGCGTATTCGCGGTGAAAATGGTCATTACGAAATGACCATGAAAATTGCCGGACGCGTGACGGGCGGACTGCACCAGCGGCCAGAATATAACGTTGCGCTAAACGCGCCTGAGCTGGACCTCACCTTGTTCCCAACGGAAGTCTGGCCTGATGGCGAGCTGCCTGCTGAACTTGCTTCTCAAGTGCAGCCGTTGTTCAGCACCGATTTTTACCGTGAGAAATGGTTGGTTGATGTTGATGGCAGCCGGATTGAAATGGCCCTCGATCTGGGGGAGGTGAAAGCGGGCGAGTTTGCAGAACCTATCTGTGAGCTTGAACTTGAACTGCTAAGCGGCCATACCCGTGCGGTACTGAAGCTGGCAAACCAGCTGGTTTCGCAAACTGGTTTACGCCAGGGTAGCTTGAGCAAAGCAGCGCGCGGTTATCACCTGGCTCAGGGGAATGCGCCGCGCGAACTCAAACCGACACGCATTTTGAAAGTTCCGGCGAAAGCGAGTATTGAGCAGGGGCTGGAAGCGGCGCTGGAGCTGGCATTATCACAGTGGCAGTACCATGAAGAGCTGTGGGTGCGCGGCGTTAAAGGGGCGAAAGCCGAGGTGCTGGCGGCTATGGGCCTGGTGCGTCACATTCTGATGCTTTTTGGCGGTAATGTGCCGCGAAAAGCGAACGCTCACTTACGTGATTTTTTGACCCAGTCGGAAGCGATCATTTCGTCGGACGTTTCTGCTGTTTCGGCGGTTTACAGCACGCAAACGGCAATGGCCAAGCTGGCGCTGACCGAATGGCTGGTGACCAAAGGATGGCAGCCGTTCCTTGATGCGAAGGCGCAGGGAAAAATTGCCGACTCCTTTAAGCGTTTCTCGGATACCCATCTTTCACGCCATGCCGCTGAGCTGAAGACCGCTTTTGCGCAGCCGCTGGGCGATCAGTACGCCGATCAGCTTCCTCGTTTGACGCGCAACATTGATAGCATGCTGATGCTGGCGGGATACTACGATGAAAATGTCGCATCAGAATGGATCGCCAACTGGCAGGGTTTGCGCCACGCCATTGCGGCCAACCAATATATTGAAATTGAACACTTCCGTAACGAGGCAATTGCACTGGAACCGTTCTGGCTGCACAGCGGAAAACGATAATCAGGGCCGAGGCCGGGATGCCTGATGGCGCTGCGCTTATCAGGCCTACGCGATGTGTGTAACTGTCATGTAGGCCGGATAAGGCGAAAAGACGCATCCGGCACCATTCAAAGGATAACCCGTAAATGAAGCAGCTCTCTTCACCGTTACAGCAGTACTGGCCGACCGTTGTTGAGCGGCTGCCAGCAGCAATATCTGAGTCCTCGCTTAGCGTTCAGGCGAAGTCAGTACTTACATTCAGTGATTTTGTCCGTGACAGCATTATTGCCCATCCCGAATGGCTGGCTGAGCTGGAAAGCACCCCACCCCTGGCAGATGAATGGCAACACTATGCCGACTGGTTACAGCAAGCATTGGCTGACGTTAGTGACGAAAACACGCTGATGCGTGAGTTACGCCTGTTTCGCCGTCGCATTATGGTGCGTATCGCCTGGGCACAGACGCTGTCGCTGGTGACCGAAGAGAGTATTTTGCAGCAGCTAAGCCATCTGGCTGAAACGTTGATCGTCGCCGCGCGTGACTGGTTATACGCCGCCTGCTGTCGCGAATGGGGTACGCCCTGTAATCCTGAAGGTGTGGCGCAGCCGCTGCTGATTTTAGGCATGGGGAAACTGGGTGGCGGCGAGCTGAATTTTTCCTCCGATATCGATCTGATTTTTGCCTGGCCAGAACATGGCAGCACACAGGGCGGGCGCCGCGAGCTGGATAACGCCCAGTTCTTTACCCGTATGGGCCAGCGGCTCATCAAGGTATTAGATCAGCCCACAATGGATGGGTTTGTCTATCGGGTGGATATGCGTTTACGCCCGTTTGGCGACAGCGGTCCGTTGGTACTGAGCTTCTCTGCGCTGGAGGATTATTACCAGGAGCAAGGGCGCGACTGGGAACGCTATGCGATGGTCAAAGCCCGCATTATGGGCGATGCCGACGGCACTTACGTCAGCGAGCTTCGTGCCATGCTGCGGCCTTTTGTTTTCCGTCGCTATATTGATTTCAGCGTGATCCAGTCGTTGCGTAACATGAAAGGGATGATTGCGCGTGAAGTGCGCCGCCGTGGTCTGAAAGACAACATCAAGCTGGGGGCGGGCGGTATTCGCGAAATTGAATTTATCGTGCAGGTATTCCAGCTTATTCGCGGTGGGCGCGAGCCGTCGCTGCAATCCCGCTCGCTGTTACCGACGCTTAGCGCCATCAATGCGCTGCACCTGCTGTCTGATACCGATACGGAACAACTGCGAGCAGCCTATCTCTATTTACGCCGCCTGGAAAACCTGCTGCAAAGCATCAATGATGAACAGACCCAGACGCTGCCAGGCGATGAACTGAATCGCGCGCGGCTGGCGTGGGGGATGAACGTTGATGACTGGCAGCAATTAACTGATGTGCTGGCCAATCATATGGACAACGTACGCCGGGTATTTAACGAGCTGATTGGCGATGACGAGGCCGAAAGTCAGGAAGAGTCGCTCTCAGAACAGTGGCGCGAACTGTGGCAGGATGCATTACAGGAAGATGACACCACGCCGGTGCTGACGCATCTGGCGGATGACGATCGTCGGCGCGTGCTGTCTCTGATAGCCGATTTCCGCAAAGAGCTGGATAAACGCACTATTGGCCCACGCGGACGCCAGGTGCTGGACCATTTAATGCCGCATCTGCTGAGCGATGTCTGTACGCGTGACGACGCCTCAGTCCCGCTGTCGCGCATTACCCCTCTGCTGGTGGGGATTGTTACCCGTACGACCTATCTGGAACTACTAAGCGAATTCCCCGGGGCGCTGAAGCATCTGATTTCGCTCTGTGCGGCCTCGCCGATGGTCGCCAGCCAGCTGGCGCGGTATCCGCTGTTGCTTGATGAACTGCTGGATCCGAACACCCTGTATCAACCCACCGCGACGGACGCCTACCGTGATGAGCTGCGCCAGTATTTGCTGCGCGTGCCTGAAGATGATGAAGAGCAGCAACTGGAGGCTCTGCGCCAGTTTAAGCAAACGCAGCTACTGCGTATTGCCGCGGCTGATATCGCCGGTACACTGCCGGTGATGAAGGTGAGCGACCATTTAACCTGGCTGGCGGAAGCTATTATTGATGCGGTAGTCCAGCAGGCGTGGACGCAGATGGTCGCGCGCTACGGTCAACCCACTCATCTTAGCGAACGCGAGGGGCGTGGTTTTGCCGTCGTCGGTTATGGCAAGCTGGGCGGCTGGGAACTGGGGTACAGCTCGGATCTCGATTTGATCTTCCTGCATGACTGTCCGATGGACGTGATGACGGACGGTGAGCGTGAGATTGACGGGCGACAGTTCTATCTGCGCCTGGCGCAGCGCATTATGCACCTCTTTAGTACCCGTACTTCGTCCGGTATTTTATACGAAGTGGATGCGCGTTTGCGTCCGTCAGGGGCGGCGGGGATGCTGGTGACATCAGCTGACGCTTTCGCCGATTATCAGCGTAACGAAGCCTGGACATGGGAGCATCAGGCGCTGGTGCGTGCTCGCGTAGTGTACGGCGACCCGCAGTTGACCTCTCAGTTTGATGCGATTCGTCGCGATATCATGACCCTCGTCCGTGATGGGAAAACCTTGCAGACCGAGGTGCGCGAAATGCGTGAGAAAATGCGTGCCCATTTGGGTAATAAGCATCGCGATCGTTTTGATATCAAAGCGGATGAAGGCGGCATCACAGATATTGAGTTTATTACGCAGTATCTGGTGCTGCGCTATGCGCATGAAAAACCGAAGCTGACGCGCTGGTCGGATAACGTGCGCATTCTGGAATTACTGGCGCAAAACGACATTATGGACGAGCAGGAAGCGCTGGCGCTTACCCGTGCTTATACGACGTTGCGTGATGAACTTCACCATCTTGCATTGCAGGAACTTCCGGGCCATGTGGCGCCGGAGCACTTCGACGCTGAACGTACACTGGTGCGTGACAGCTGGCAGAAGTGGCTGGGTGCCGAGTGAAGTGTGCTATTATCGCGCGCAAATTTTAAGACACTCAGAGAATCTCTCAGGAGACAGGAATGAAAGTAACTCTGCCAGAGTTTGAACGTGCAGGAGTCATGGTTGTCGGTGATGTGATGCTGGATCGCTACTGGTACGGTCCTACCAGCCGTATTTCACCTGAAGCGCCTGTTCCGGTGGTAAAAGTGGATACCATCGAAGAACGTCCCGGTGGCGCAGCAAACGTGGCGATGAACATTGCCTCTCTGGGAGCGAATTCGCGCCTGGTGGGCCTGACCGGTATTGACGACGCGGCGCGTGCGCTGAGCAAAACGCTGACGGATGTAAACGTAAAATGCGATTTCGTATCCGTGCCGACCCATCCGACGATCACCAAACTGCGCGTGCTTTCCCGCAATCAGCAGCTGATTCGCCTGGATTTCGAAGAAGGTTTTGAAGGTGTGGATCCGCAGCCGCTGCACGAGCGTATTAACCAGGCGCTGGGTTCTATCGGTGCTCTGGTGCTCTCCGACTACGCCAAAGGCGCGTTGGCAAGCGTGCAGCAGATGATTGCTCTGGCGCGTAAGGCTGGGGTGCCGGTGCTTATCGATCCGAAAGGAACCGATTTTGAACGCTACCGTGGCGCAACGCTGCTGACGCCGAACCTGTCTGAGTTTGAAGCGGTGGCGGGCAAGTGCAAAAGCGAAGATGAACTGGTTGAACGCGGCATGAAAGTGATTGCTGATTTCGACCTTTCCGCACTGCTGATCACGCGATCCGAGCAGGGGATGACGTTACTGCAACCGGGCAAATCGCCGCTGCATATGCCGACGCAGGCGCAGGAAGTGTATGACGTGACCGGTGCAGGCGATACGGTTATTGGCGTGCTGGCGGCGACGCTGGCGGCGGGTAACTCACTGGAAGAGGCGTGCTATTTTGCTAACGCCGCAGCCGGTGTTGTCGTTGGTAAGCTGGGGACCTCTACCGTTTCACCGATCGAGCTGGAAAACGCCGTGCGCGGTCGGGCTGATACTGGCTTTGGCGTGATGAGCGAATCTGAGCTGAAACAGGCCGTTGCCAGCGCCCGCAAGCGCGGCGAGAAAGTGGTAATGACCAACGGTGTGTTCGACATCCTGCATGCGGGCCATGTTTCCTATCTGGCGAATGCGCGCAAGCTGGGCGATCGCCTGATCGTGGCGGTCAACAGCGATGCTTCGACCAAACGTCTGAAAGGTGAAACGCGTCCGGTCAATCCGCTGGAACAGCGTATGATCGTACTGGGCGCGCTGGAATCTGTCGACTGGGTGGTCTCTTTTGAAGAAGATACGCCGCAGCGTCTGATTGCTGGCATTCTGCCGGATCTGCTGGTCAAAGGCGGCGACTATAAGCCGGAGCAGATTGCGGGCAGTGAAGAGGTGTGGGCGAATGGCGGTGAAGTGCTGGTGCTGAACTTCGAAGATGGCTGCTCCACGACTAATATCATCAAGAAGATCCAGAAAGACAGCGATAAGTGAACCCTGACCTGATAGCCGGATAAGCGAAGTTCCTTCAGGCTTACAGGATGTACCGATTACAGGCCGGATAAGACGTTTGCGCGTCACAATCCGGCTTTTTTTCGCTTTATTCTTCAGCCGCTGCGCCTCTTTCCCTGATATACCCGCCATACTTCAAGCCTTCTTAGATTTCATAGGAAACTGTGAACCCGCGCAGTAGTTTTGCGCACAATATGTACAGCATAACTTCGTATCCAGGGAAATACTGAAATTAGAAAAAGCATATGGCCTTAGCAGATATTCAATAACTGGAGGGTATGCTCATGAACAGCAATATGTATTCACTGAACAATTTCGATTTCCTGGCCCGTAGTTTTGCCAGGATGCAGGCTGAGGGCCATCCCGTTGATATCCAGGCGATAACTGGGAATATGGATGAAGAACACCGTAGCTGGTTTTGCAAACGCTATGCGCTGTACTGCCAGCAGGCGACGGAAGCCAGGAAGCTAGAACTGGAACACTAACAGAAAAACGGGCCTTGCGGCCCGTTGTCGTTTTTACTCTTGCGGATCGACTGACGGGATCGCGGGGGCAGGTTTAACTTCTGCCGTTTTTTCACTCGATTCCAGCTCAGTCAGACGTTGCTCAAGCATCGCCAGCTTTTCACGCGTGCGCAATAAAACCTGAGTCTGTACATCGAATTCTTCACGGCTTACCAGATCCAGACGGGTCAGCTGTGACTGCAGCGTTTGACGAATTTTCTTCTCGACGTCTTCGCCAAACTCGCGGATCCCTTTCGGCATCGACTCGTGAACCTGACGAGCAATCTGCTCAATTTTTTTCGGGTCAATCATTGTGGTTTCCCTGAACTGGTACGTGTTGCTGCCTATTGTAGTGCGAACTGGCACAGGCATAAACCAGAATTGTGTGAAGCTAAGACGAGTAAAGACGTTGATGAAGGTAATCAATAGCGTTATAGTTAACCCGCTTATTCTCAGGGCGGGGCGAAATTCCCCACCGGCGGTAAATCAACTGATGTTGAAAGCCCGCGAGCGCTTTTTGTTACGGCAAAAAGGTCAGCAGATCCGGTGTAATTCCGGGGCCGACGGTTAGAGTCCGGATGGGAGAGAGTAACGATCCAGTCGGGCATGGACCCGCTCACGTTATTTTTTTGCCGCTTAGACGGTACTCCTAAGACTGCCCTGATTCTGGTAACCATAATTTTAGTGAGGTTTTTTTACCATGAATCAGACGCTACTTTCCTCTTTTGGTACGCCTTTCGAACGTGTTGAACATGCGCTTTCTGCGCTGCGTGAAGGACGCGGTGTAATGGTGCTTGACGACGAAGACCGTGAAAACGAAGGCGATATGATTTTCCCGGCAGAAACCATGACTGTAGAACAGATGGCGCTGACCATCCGTCACGGAAGCGGTATTGTATGCCTGTGCATCACTGAAGACCGACGCAAACAGCTCGATCTGCCAATGATGGTGGAAAATAATACCAGCGCTTACGGTACCGGTTTTACCGTGACCATTGAAGCCGCAGAAGGCGTGACCACCGGCGTTTCCGCAGCAGACCGTGTTACTACGGTGCGTGCGGCAATTAAGGATGGCGCTAAACCTTCCGATCTTAACCGTCCGGGGCATGTTTTCCCGCTGCGTGCTCAGGCTGGCGGCGTGTTGACCCGCGGTGGTCATACTGAAGCAACCATCGACCTGATGACGCTGGCAGGGTTTAAACCGGCAGGTGTGCTGTGCGAACTGACCAATGACGATGGCACCATGGCGCGTGCGCCAGAATGCATCGAATTTGCCGGTAAGCATAATATGGCTGTGGTTACTATCGAAGACCTGGTGGCTTACCGTCAGGCGCATGAGCGCAAAGCCAGCTAATTGCTGACTACCGCGACAACCGTGGTAGGGATAAAAAAACCGAAGTCAGTTTTCTGGCTTCGGTTTTTTGTTATTGCGGCCTGGCTATTTTTTTCTGGCCAGTTTAAGTGCCCAGGCTCCGCTCATTACCAGCAACAGCACTAAACACAAACCAAAGGCGAGCAGGCAGGCCTGCGCCATATTCATAAAATGCCATGGCGGGAGCAGATACCAGCCTTCGGACTGCTGGTACAGATCGACAAACCACTTTTGCGTACTGCTGAGCGCTACGCCATCGGGAACGACAGGTGCGTCATAGCCGCAATCTCCAGTGGGCTTAAACCATTCTGGAGCCCAGTTTGCCAGTGGCAAATTGAAAGGGAATGTCGGATCGGTGGAACATCCCTGTACACCAAAGAGTGAATCCGGGTCCGGGTTATGTACTGCATAATGGATGCCATTAAGTTTGATTGAAAACTTAATGCCCATAATGCTGCCATAAAATGCCGCAATGCAGCCGACCAGTTTTAGGATGAGGTTTTTAGGGTTTATTGCCGCGATCAGCCCACCGAAAACCATCACAAACATGGCAAAGCGGATGTATACACATTGCTCGCAAGGGGCCATGTAGAGATAGATTTGGAAGAACGAGTGCGCCAGAATAATTAACCCACCCATGGCACAAGCCATCAGCAACCACAAAAAGCGACGCTCCTGCCATCTCACCAGGGTATCAACCGGTGCGGTACATAAGTCTCGCCACAATCCTTTGATAAAATCCATAGCCGGTTCCCTGTTTATTTTGTCGCCAGCTCTCTGACAAGCTCAGCCATGGAATCAATCGATTTGATGCTTTTGGTGTAGATCAGGTACTTACCATTGACGACGTAAGCCGGAACCCCCTGGATTTTGGCAACATCATAGGCCGCTTTCCATTTTTCCAAGGTCTCCTGAACTACGGGTTCTTTTAAGGCGTTCTCGAAGTCTGCTTGACTCATACCCGCAGCATCCAGCCCTGTTTTGATGAATGAAGCGGGATCTTTACCGTCAGACCAGCGTTCCTTCTTGTCGTGGTAGGCAGTGTAGTAAGCAAACTTGGCTTTTTTGAACTGTGATTTGGCGTCAAACAATGAGACCCCTGCGGCCTGATCCTTCGCAATCATTACTGCAAATACTTCACTGGCCTGTTTACCGTATTCTCCTTTGGTCTCGAGATGAAAAGGTGTGAAGGCGACGAGATCGGCAACTTTTTCTGACACCGGGCCGGTCACGGCTTTATCATATTTGTAGCAGAATGGGCAGGCATAGCTGAATACTTTGATCAACGTTTTATCAGCATTGGGAATCGGTTTCTCCAGCACCATATAGTCAGTACCTTCAGTAAAAGCCGATGCTGCAAATGGTGTTACCAGCGCCGCCGTTAATACCACGCTTTTAAATAATGAAGTAATCCATTTAGATGACATAATTAATCCTTAATCTAACGATACTATTTAAACATTTGTTGTGGGCGAACCAGTAATGCGCGGTAGTGCGTTTGGTTTGGTTTATCGGAAAGGACATCAATTTCGACTTTGACTTCTTTTGTTTTGTAGTCAATTTCGTTGATTTTGCCGGTGGTTGGCTGTCCAACGTCAAATAAATTAATAGAACCACCAAATCCAAACATGGTGTCGCGGTCTTTTTGATATTCAATTACCGACGTGATAGGACTGTAGAAATCATAACCGCGCTCTTTCCCGTACTCCCAAATTTGCTGAACGGTTCCTTTTTTCTCGTCAATTTTATATTCGACGAACCGGGAATATTTCATTGTTGGTAGCGCCGGTTGTTCGAGTCCACGCCCATCGCCATTGTCAAAGATGGTTAGCGTTCCTTTGCTGGAGAGCCAGGCGGTGTGTTGGGTGTAGGTAAAATCGAAATCAGTATTCTCGCACTTACCGTTTTCATCACACTTCAGCGCATTGCCCTTATCATCAACCGGTTTTAACAATTTGCTTGCCAGCGACTTATTCCAGCCTTTAGACGGTGCCAGAATCCATTTCACCTGTTTATCGCGACCGATTTTGACGACACCCTGATGGCGGGAAGAAAGAATGATGGAGTCATCTTTAGCGTCATAGGCAATGGAGTTGACGTGAGCCCAGTTACGGCCCGCACCAACGCCGAGGGCGTCACCATAGGGGGTATCTGGCTCCAGTTTCGCCTGTTGGCCTGCGTGAGCGAGATCCACGTTGACGCATACCGCGCCTGCGTCCAGCGCACCCAGCAGCGCGTCACGCATCGGGTCGAGAATTTTGGTTAGATCCCACACGTCAACAACACGTCCAGATTTATCGACTTCAATAATCTGGTCGCGGATGGTATGCACGTGAAGACCATCCTCTTTGCGATAGTCGCGTTTACCTACGCGCAGCAATACAGTGTTATTGACCGTTTCGATCGATTCATGTGATGCATCCATGAATCCGCGCGGTAGTTTATGGTCGGCCAGAATCTGGCCCAGCATATCGAATTCATACCAGTGCTGGCCTTGTACGGCGGTGAATGTGCCGCGCGGTGTCTCACGAATACCCATCAGGTAGCCGCGCTTGTTGATATCCATGTCGTGGCCGTCATAGAAGGTGTCCTGATCCAGCCACCACCGATATTCGCCTTCCGTATCGACGACAAAGGTAAAGGGTGCGATATCAAAAGGGAGTGCGCCGCCAGCCGGACCCGCATCCAGGATGCCGGCATTTTTATCTTTTTCACCATGCCAGTGGAATTCTGCACCCTGCGGGGTAAAGGTATGGGTATTCACCAGATAAAGGCGATCTTCAAAACCCGGTGCTACTTTAATCACTTTTGTTTGCTGTAAATCAGATATAGAGCGGTTATCCATATAGTGATTAACGATGGCGGATGTTTGCACCACGTAATCATCTTTCATGGTTTTGCCATTTTCTTTATATTCAACGGTTACCTTATTTGCGAACTTTTGATAAAGGCCAAAAATAGGAATGCCATCGTACGTGGCGAGCGACTCTTTGCCTACGGTATAAGTCACCGGAACGCCTTTTTCACCTTTACCATGGACGGTAACTTTAACATCTGAAATAACGTGGCTATCTAATTCAACCAGCGCAGTAAGCGGGGCATTTCCATAAGGGTCAACTACTATTGCGCCCAATTTTCCTGCAGGTTGGGCCGGTTGAAAACCAGCGGCAAGAGAGTTTCCTGCTGCTAATCCAAATGTCAGTGCCAGAGTCCCTGCCAGAAGTGTTTTTCGGTATTGTGTAAACATGGATATATCTCCTTATATTACCTATAAATATAATCTTGCTGAATATATTATGTTTTTACGGTTTTGATAAAATAAAATGGTATTGCTAATACTACTTTTGTAATGCATTAATTAATATTGATGAAATGTATTATTCTTCAGGAGCTAATTTTTATTATTTTTTTGATAGTATGAGTGAGATATTTTAAGAACAATATTTATTATTGCGTAGTGTGATCTTGTCGACATTGTTTTAATTGTTTATAACGAGTTTGGCTAATAGCTTAGCCGCTGATTTATATGATCGAAATCATATATTTGTTTCTGAAATATGCCACTATATGAGTATGTCAGAATAAGGTTGTGTAAAATTTTAACGTTAAATGTTTAATGATGTTAAATTTTAAGGGTAGAAGAATGTTTATTGCCTGGTATTGGATTGTATTAATTGCACTCGTTGCGGTGGGTTATTATTGTCATATGAAACGTTATTGTCGGGCATTCCGCCAGGACAGAGATGCCTTACTTGAAGCGCGAAACAAACTCTTTCGCCGTTCTGGTGAAGATAACAGCGCGATTAAGGAACAGGATTAGTCCTTCATATTCTGCTATGGATGAGCGGATGCTGTAAATTTGCAGAGTGGCATCCGCCCTCTGGATTATCCGATTCCCATCGACTGGAGGATGACGAGGCTTAATCCCATCACCGACATTCCACATAACACCCCATAGCTGGGATTATTATTGGGATCGATCTCTTTTGCCAACGGCATCAATTCATCGACGGACAGCGCCACCATAATACCTGCGACTGCCGCCATTATTGCCGCCATCACCACCGGTGATATCAGGCTACCGAGAATTAACCACGCCAGTACGCCGCCCAGTATTTCTGCCATACCTGAAATCCCTGCCCAGAATATCGCCGTACGTTTGGAGCCTGTGGCGGCATAGACGGGACCCGCCACCGCTAATCCTTCAGGAATATTGTGCAATGCAACGGCGAGGGCAATACCAAAGCCCAGCTCAAGGTTGCTACTGGCGGTAACAAACGTCGCAATCCCTTCAGGAAAGTTGTGCAGGCTGATGCCGAGCGTTAATAAAATCGCGGTGCGTTTAATAGAGCCGGGTAGAGGCTGCGTTGTTTTTTGTACCAGATCCTGAGGGTGCGCGTGCGGCAATAGACGGTCCAGACCAAAGTAGCCCAGTAAGCCGACGATAAACATTCCGTAGCCCAGCACTGGCGACATACCTTCAGCGGCTAGCGCAGCAGGTAGCATCTCCATAAGGGAGATCAGTAGCATAATCCCGGCGGCGAAGCCTAAAGAAAAGGCGAGAACGCGGTTAGACGGTTTTTGCCCTAACACGCCGAGAAATGCGCCGATAAACGTGGCGGCACCTGCCAGTAAAGTCAGAAGTAAAGGTACTGACATCGACAAATAAAACTCCTTATCAATCTGCTGTCCGGGTTGGATCGTCAAAATAACTGATGATCTTCATCATGGTTATCTGAGTTCTTCATCAACCGAATAAGCGTATTGTGGTGGTATCAAAATGACTCCCTCAGTAAGGATATCATCATGTCTTCAACTCGTATGCCAGCATTGTTTTTGGGCCACGGTAGCCCGATGAATGTTCTGGAAGATAACGTTTATACCCGTGCCTGGCAGCAACTGGGGGAAACGTTGCCGCGTCCGAAAGCCATTGTGGTGGTCTCGGCGCACTGGTTCACCCGTGGAACGGGTGTGACTGCGATGGAAGCCCCCAAAACGATCCACGATTTTGGCGGTTTTCCGCAAGCATTATATGACACCCATTACCCGGCTCCTGGTTCGCCTGAACTGGCACAGCATCTGGTTGACTTACTTGCTCCAGTGCCTGTGACCCTGGACAAAGAAGCGTGGGGTTTTGACCACGGTTCCTGGGGCGTGCTGATCAAGATGTACCCGAATGCGGATATTCCGATGGTGCAACTGAGCATTGATAGCACCAAACCCGCGGCATGGCATTTTGAGATGGGCCGTAAGCTGGCGGCGCTGCGTGATGAGGGCATTATGCTGGTGGCCAGTGGTAACGTGGTGCATAACCTGCGCACTGCGCGCTGGCACGGTGAGAACACGCCTTATCCGTGGGCGACTTCATTCAATGATTATGTTAAGGCAAACCTGACATGGCAGGGACCGGTTGAGCAGCACCCATTGGTGAACTATCTCGATCATGAAGGTGGATCGTTATCAAACCCGACGCCGGATCACTATCTGCCGCTGCTGTATGTACTCGGGGCATGGGACGGTAAAGAGTCTGTCACGATCCCGGTAGATGGTATTGAGATGGGAAGTTTAAGTATGTTGTCGGTGCAGGTTGGATGATGAATGCCCGATGGCACTGCGCTTATCGGGCAATAAGTTCATGCTGAAGGCCGGGTAAGGCGGAGCCGCCACCCGGCACTCTCAATTATTCGACAAAAATATGCGGATAGAAACGTGACAGATCCTGTGTGATCAACGCGCGGTCTTCACGAATGCCGATCCCGGCTGGTTGATCGTTGATCAGCCAGCTGCCAATCAGCATATAGCTGTCGCCAAACTTCGGTAGCTGATGGAACTGCTGCACGATCATACCTTCTTCACCGTACGGTCCTTCCACTGCTTCGATCGTTTTACCGTTCTCAACAATGGAGACGTTAGCCCCCTCGCGTGAGAAGATCGGTTTGACGACGAATTTATCCATCTGCGGATGATCGTCTTCGGCGAAGTACGCTGGCAGCAGGTTCGGATGGTCCGGGAACATTTCCCATAACAGCGGCAACAGTGCTTTGTTGGAGATAATGCTCTTCCAGGCCGGTTCCAGCCAGCGAACGCCAGCATCTTCCAGCTTGGTGGAGAACATTTCACGCAGCATGAATTCCCATGGATAGAGCTTGAACAGGTTAGCGATTACCTGATCCTGCATGTCGGTGAACTGACCTTTTTCACCAAGACCAATATCTTCTACATAGAGGAATTCTGTAGCGATCTCAGCTTCGGCCGCGCAATCCTGTAGATACTGGATCGTACCGCGATCTTCCACCGTATCACGACAGCAGGTCAGATGAAGCAGTTGAAAACCATACTGCTCACGCAGCTCGGTGAAACGCTCGATCAGTTTTTCCTGCAGACTGTTGAACTGATCGCTGCCTTCCGGCAGGTTGCCCGCATTGAGCTGATCTTCCAGCCAGATCCACTGGAAAAACGCGGCTTCGTACAGCGAGGTTGGCGTATCGGCGTTGTTTTCTAAAAGCTTGGGTTCACCCGTGCCGTCCCATGCCAGATCGAGACGTGAATAGAGCGACGGTTGCTGCGTCTGCCAGGACTGGCGGACAAAGCCCCAGGTATGCTTCGGAATGCGAAACTTGGTCATCAACTCATCGCTGGCGATGACCTTTTCCACCACCTTGAGGCACATTTGATGCAGCTCTGCGGTGACCTCTTCCAGCTTTTCGACCTGAGCAAGGGTGAGCTTATAGTACGCGTCTTCACACCAGTACGGCTCGCCGTACATCGTGTGAAAATTGAAACCGTATTCGGTGGCTTTGTCGCGCCAGTCCGGGCGCTCAACAATACTGACTCTTTCCATGACGATCAGCCACCCATTGAACGTGTGGTGGTGCCGCTTGCGCTACGCTGCATGGTGCTCTGTTTGGCCACAGACTCACCAAATCCGCCGCGGGTTACGGTAGAGGTGGTGGCAGGTTTCGGTGCCATAGCGGTTTTCGGTACGGTCATGGTGCGACCCGGCGTTGCTGCACCGTAGTTTTTACCGCTGGCATCCGTGTATTTGCCGTAAGCCGGGCTGGCTGGGTTTTTCGAGCTGAACAGCGGTTGCTGAGCGCCCATTCCGCCGCCCATCAGTCGGCCCATCATGTAGCCCGCCATCAGCGGCATCCAGAAGCTGCCGCTGCTTTGATTCTGCGCCTGAGCCTGGCCTTCACCGGTCGGCGCCATACCTGCTTGCGCAGGAGCCTGCTGGCACTGGCCTTCGCCGAATTCAGCGATACAGTCTTCACGAGTGGCGTATTTTGGCGCGGTACGTTCAGCTTCTTTCAGCGCATTGTTAAACGCAGTAGTACATTCGGCGCTTTTACCCGGGTTAGCTGCAGAGCAGTCGTCAGCGTTCTGATAAAGCGAAACCGTTTCGTCGCTCTTTTCACAGCCCGCGAGCATAAACACAGCGGTAACTGCCAGGGCGACAGGAGTCAGATGGCGCGCGCTCCAGCTTTTGCGGAACGAGGCGTGATGTATAGATTTTGTCCGTTTCATTTATGTCTTCCAGTACCCAGTGGTAACTCTGCTCAGAATAGAGGATGACTGGTCGAAATTGAAGCGGGAAGAGGCGAGAATGCGGAAGAAGAGGCGGATCTTTACGTTGTCTTACGTTCAGACGGGGCCGAAGCCCCGTCATCAGCATCAGTTACGGAACGGGTTGTTGCCGTTGCTGCTGGTTGAACGCGCGGCCGTTGGCTGAGCCGCAGGCGTCGCGCTGTTGGACGTATAACCGTCCGCCGCGGCATCTTGCTGCGCGTTTTCCGGCGCGATCGTATCCGGAGTCGTGGATACGGGTTTACCCAGCGTATTGTTCAGTGCTACCAGATCCTGCTCGTTCAGCGTACCGAGCGCAGATTTGACGTTTAACTGGTTAATAAGATAGGTATAACGCGCATTCGCCAGTTGCTGCTTGGCGTTGTACAGCGTGGTGGTGGCATCCAACACATCCACGATGGTACGTGTACCTACGGAATAGCCGGCTTCCATCGCATCCAAAGAGCTTTGGGCCGAGACAACCGCTTGTTTGTACGCGTTAATGCTACTGATAGACGCATTAATGTTGTTGAACGAAGAACGCACGGTCTGCACCACGCTGCGGTGCGCGCTTTCCAGCTGTTCGCTCGCGCCAACAAAGTTGTACTGCGCTTGTTTCACCTGCGAGTTAACCATTCCACCCTGATACAGCGGCAGCGAGAAGCTCAGACCAATTTTGTTCTGGCCCATATTGCTGTCGTCGTACTGATTACCCGTCGCGCCACCGTGGGTTTTTGACCCGCTGTAGGAGGTGTCAGATACCCCGGTAGAGGCGGTCAGGTCCAGAGTCGGTAAATGACCATCCTGCGCCAGACGAATCTGCTCACGCGCCAGATCCTGGCTCAAACGGGCCTGCAATAATGACAGGTTGCGGTTTTCTGCTTCTTTCAGCAGCGCGTTCACCGCCTGCGGTTTGTTGGTTTTAAAACCATCAACGTTCAGTGAAGCCAGTTCCGGGTAGTAGTTACCGGTTACCTGGCGCAGCTGTTCTACCGCGTTATCCAGATTGTTACGCGCGGTAACTTCGTTCGCCAGTACAGTATCGTATTGTGAACGGGCGTTCTGTACGTCAGTGATGGCAACCAGGCCAACGTTAAAACGCTGAGTGGTCTGATCTAACTGACGATAGACCGCATCTTTCTGTGCCTGGGTATAAGAAAGCACGTCAATTGCGTTCAATACGTTAAAATAGGCTGTGGCGGTATTCAGGATCAGCGTTTGCTGATCGGTCTGATAGGTCACGTCCTGGATGCCCGCTGATTTTTCTTGCAGCGTCAGGGCACGCCATTTAGACATGTCAAAAATAGACTGAGTTAACTGCAAAGATGCGCTGGTTGCATTGGAGTTGACGCCATTTGCATCACGGTAGCCATTGCTGTAGGTGTAATCGGCACCTAAACCCAGTTGCGGCAGCAATGGACTACGCGCTTCGTTAATTTTTTCGAATGCAGCATCGCGATCGGCGGCGGATTTACGCAATTCCGGGTTGCTCAGGCGTGCTTGCTGATAAACCTGCATCAGGTTTTCTGCCTGGCTCAAAGTACTGAACCCCGACAGGCTCAGGCCGATAAGGATGGGGAGCAATTTCTTCATTTGCATTCCTTGTTGTGAAGCAGTATTTAGCGCTGATCAAATTGTAAAAATATTTGCTGATTCTAGCAGAATCCGCCACTTCAAAAAGTTGGCGTTACGTGCCATACGGCGTTAATTTGCATCAATTTAACACAAGGGCGTTCAAACATCAGTCAAACGACCTTGAAATTCACATTTTAATCACTATTGGTTTCAGGACAGCACAATGCGTAAACCAGACAACTTGCCAATGACTTTCACTAAAAATGATGTAGAAATTATTGCACGAGAAACGCTATACCGCGGTTTTTTTTCACTGGATCTTTATCGGTTTCGCCACCGCCTGTTTAACGGGGGGATGAGCGGTGAGGTAACGCGCGAAATTTTTGAGCGCGGACACGCGGCTGTCTTGCTACCCTTTGACCCTGAGCGGGATGAAGTTGTGCTGGTCGAGCAGATTCGTATTGCGGCATTTGATACCAGCGAAAGCCCGTGGCTACTGGAAATGGTAGCCGGAATGATCGAAGAGGGCGAAACCGTTGAAGATGTAGCCCGTCGTGAAGCAATGGAAGAGGCCGGGCTGGAAGTTAAAAGGACGAAACCCGTTCTGAGCTATCTGGCAAGCCCGGGTGGCACCAGTGAGCGTCTGTCTATTTTAGTCGGCGAAGTGGACGCCACGACCGCGAGCGGAATACACGGTCTGGCTGATGAAAACGAAGATATTCGTGTTCATGTGGTAAGCCGGGAACAGGCTTACCAATGGGTAGAAGAGGGGAAAATCGACAACGCAGCGTCTGTCATCGCCTTGCAATGGTTACAGCTGCACTATCAAGAGTTAAAAACTGAGTGGAAAAAATGAAGCGTTACACACCTGACTTCCCTGAAATGATGCGTCTGTGCGAAACCAACTATTCGCAATTGCGCCGCCTGCTGCCACGTAATGATGCAGCCGGTGAAACAGTGAGCTATCAGGTAGCAAACGCACAATATCGGTTAACGATCGTTGAATCGACCCGATACACTACGCTTGTCGCGATCGAACAAACGGCACCGGCCGTCACTTACTGGAGCCTGCCGTCATTGACTGTGCGCCTGTATCATGACGCAAGGGTGGCTGAAGTGTGTTCAAGTCAGCAGATCTTTCGCTTCAAAGCGCGGTATGATTATCCAAATAAAAAGTTGCATCAACGCGACGAAAAGCATCAAATTAATCAGTTTCTGGCCGACTGGTTACGGTACTGTTTAGCACATGGAGCGATGGCGATTCCGGTTTATTAGCGTCGTGAAACCTAAGGACACCATTTGGAAAGCCTGTTAACCCTTCCTTTGGCTGGTGAGGCCAGAGTCAGGATCTTACAAATTACAGACACTCACCTGTTTGCCGAAAAGCATGAAACGCTGCTGGGTGTGAACACCTGGGACAGCTATCAATCCGTACTGGATGCAATACATGCAGAGTCGCCTGAGTACGATCTGATCGTCGCGACGGGTGATTTGGCGCAGGATCAATCCGCTGCGGCTTATCAGCATTTTGCTGAGGGCATCGCAAGTTTTCGTGCGCCTTGCGTTTGGCTACCGGGCAATCACGATTTTCAGCCGGCAATGTACAGCGCGCTGCAGGATGCGGGCATTTCCCCGGCCAAACGCGTTTTCATTGGCGAACAGTGGCAAATATTGTTGCTGGACAGCCAGGTGTTCGGCGTTCCCCACGGTGAGTTAAGTGAATTCCAGCTCGAATGGCTGGAGCGTAAACTTGCTGATGCACCAGAGCGTAACACCTTGCTGCTTCTGCATCATCATCCTCTGCCTGCGGGCTGCAGCTGGCTCGATCAGCACAGTCTGCGTAATGCCGCTGAGCTGGATAACGTGCTGGTGAATTATCCTCGCGCCAGGTATCTATTGTGCGGGCATATTCATCAGGAACTGGATCTGGACTGGAACGGTCGCCGTCTGCTGGCGACGCCGTCGACCTGCGTGCAGTTTAAACCGCACTGTTCCAACTTCACATTGGATACCATCAGCCCAGGCTGGCGGACGCTGGAGCTTTTTGCCGACGGAACATTGCAGACTCAGGTACGTCGTCTGCAGGGTAATCGGTTCCACCCTGATACCGCTTCAGAAGGCTACTGATGTCTACGCTTCTCTATCTTCACGGATTTAATAGCTCTCCTCGTTCGGCGAAGGCGTGTTTACTGAAAAACTGGCTGGCGGAGCACCACCCGCACGTTGAGATGATCGTGCCGCAGCTACCTCCGTATCCAGCGCAGGCCGCAGAGATGCTGGAATCGATCATTCTTGAACATGGCGGAGAGTCGCTGGGGATTGTCGGTTCCTCTTTAGGCGGTTATTACGCCACCTGGCTGTCGCAATGTTTTATGCTGCCGGCAGTGGTGGTGAACCCTGCCGTACGGCCTTATGAACTGCTGGTCGACTATCTCGGTCAAAACGAGAACCCCTACACGGGGCAGCAATATGTGCTAGAGTCACGCCATATTTACGATCTTAAAGTCATGCAGATTGACCCGCTGGAAGCGCCGGATTTGATCTGGCTGCTCCAACAAACGGGCGATGAAGTGTTGGACTACCGCCAGGCGGTGGCGTATTACGCCTCCTGCCGTCAGACAGTTATTGAGGGCGGAAACCACGCATTCACGGGCTTCGAAGATTATTTCAACCCGATTGTCGATTTCCTTGGACTGCACAGTTTCTGACGATCAATTCGAATTGCTTATTTAAACCATGACGCAAACTTATAACGCTGATGCCATTGAGGTACTCACTGGGCTTGAGCCGGTACGCCGTCGCCCAGGGATGTACACCGATACGACCCGTCCGAACCATCTTGGACAGGAAGTGATTGATAACAGTGTGGATGAAGCACTGGCGGGTCACGCAAAACGCGTGGACGTGATCTTACATGCCGACCAGTCACTGGAAGTCATTGATGACGGACGCGGCATGCCGGTAGATATTCACCCTGAAGAAGGCGTTCCGGCGGTTGAGCTGATCCTCTGTCGTCTGCACGCGGGCGGCAAGTTCTCTAACAAGAACTACCAGTTCTCCGGCGGTCTGCACGGTGTGGGTATCTCCGTCGTCAACGCCCTGTCCAAACGTGTGGAAGTGAACGTGCGCCGCGACGGGCAGGTATACAACATCGCGTTTGAGAATGGCGATAAAGTGCAGGATTTACAGGTTGTCGGTACCTGCGGCAAACGCAATACCGGGACCAGCGTGCACTTCTGGCCGGATGAAAGCTTCTTTGACAGCCCGCGTTTTTCTGTTTCGCGCTTAACGCACGTACTGAAAGCAAAAGCGGTACTGTGCCCAGGCGTTGAGATCACTTTTAAGGATGAGGTCAACAACAGCGAGCAGCGCTGGTGCTACCAGGATGGTTTAAATGACTATCTGAGCGAAGCGGTGAATGGCCTACCGACGCTGCCGGAAAAACCGTTTATCGGTAATTTCAGCGGTGAGACGGAGACGGTGGACTGGGCGCTGCTCTGGCTGCCGGAAGGCGGCGAGCTGCTGACCGAAAGCTATGTGAACCTGATCCCAACCATGCAGGGCGGTACGCACGTTAACGGTCTGCGTCAGGGACTGCTGGATGCGATGCGCGAGTTCTGTGAATACCGTAACATCCTGCCGCGTGGCGTGAAGCTGTCGGCGGAAGATATCTGGGATCGCTGTGCTTATGTGTTGTCGGTAAAAATGCAGGATCCGCAGTTTGCCGGACAAACCAAAGAGCGCCTCTCTTCGCGTCAGTGTGCGGCATTCGTCTCTGGCGTGGTGAAAGATGCATTCAGTTTGTGGCTGAACCAGAATGTGCAGTCAGCCGAACTGCTGGCAGAGATGGCGATTTCCAGCGCGCAGCGTCGTCTGCGTGCGGCGAAAAAAGTAGTGCGTAAAAAGCTGACCAGCGGTCCGGCGCTGCCGGGTAAACTGGCGGATTGTACCGCACAGGATCTTAATCGCACCGAACTGTTCCTTGTCGAAGGTGACTCGGCGGGCGGATCGGCCAAGCAGGCGCGCGATCGTGAATATCAGGCGATCATGCCGTTGAAAGGTAAGATCCTCAATACCTGGGAAGTCTCTTCCGATGAAGTGCTGGCTTCACAGGAAGTTCACGATATTTCCGTGGCGATCGGTATCGATCCGGACAGCGACGATCTGAGCCAATTGCGCTACGGCAAGATCTGTATCCTGGCGGATGCGGACTCCGATGGCCTGCACATCGCCACGCTGCTGTGCGCGCTGTTTGTGAAACACTTCCGCACGCTGGTGAAACACGGTCACGTCTACGTGGCGCTGCCGCCGTTATACCGTATCGACCTTGGTAAAGAGGTGTATTACGCGCTGACGGAAGAAGAGAAAGCGGGCGTACTGGAGCAGTTAAAGCGCAAGAAAGGCAAGCCGAACGTGCAGCGCTTTAAAGGTCTGGGTGAAATGAACCCGATGCAGCTTCGTGAAACTACGCTGGATCCGAACACCCGTCGCCTGGTGCAGCTCATTATCGATGATGAAGACGATCAGCGTACCAACGCAATGATGGATATGCTGCTGGCCAAAAAGCGTTCTGAAGATCGTCGAAACTGGTTGCAAGAGAAAGGCGACCTGGCGGATCTCGAAGGGTAATTGCATGTAGAAAAGCCGGAGACGGGCGTAAAATGCCTTATCCGGCTCTCATCTGACGAAGCGATTTATGCCGGATAGCTAAGCGTCACCCGGCAAATCGACAATCTTAAATGCCCGACTCCAGAATACGAATATTCATGTCCAGCACGTCACCTTTCACGGCTTCGCTGTAGGCTTTCATATGCGGGGTCTGCAAATGCGCTTCAAGATGCGCGATGCTTTCCCACTGCTCAACCATCACGATTGAATCTGGCGCTGTGGTCTGAAAACTCACACCCGCGGCATGATCCACCATCGGCGCATAGCCGTGGCAGCCTTCTTCTTTCAGTACGGTCGGAACGATTTTAGCAAACTGATCCAGTACCGCCTGGCGGTGATGTTGACCTGGACGTGTACGGATTTCTGCAATAACGGTAAGCATGGTTAACTCCTTCTAATTCCAGGTTACCAGTTAACCAAAAATTTCGGTCAGATGCTTGCGATATTCTGCGATATAACGCGGGACGTCCGGCATTTTAATCACGTCATTGGTGATAAAGGTCGGCAGCGCTTCCATTCCCAGGAACTGGTTTGCTTTATGGAACGGGAGATAGACGCCATCAACGCCAACGCCATGGAAAAACTGGTCTTTTTCAGTGAAGGCTTCCATCGGTGCGTTCCAGGTCAGGGACAGCATGTATTTTTTGCCCTGAATCAGCCCGCCGGAGCCGTATTTTTTAGAGGCATCTGAACGTGTGCGGCCGTCGCTGGCGTACAGCGTACCGTGACCTTCGGTAAACACGTCATCGATGTATTTTTTCACGGTCCACGGTGCGCCCATCCACCAGCCAGGCATCTGCCAGATAACCGCATCGGCCCAGACGAAATTCTGCACTTCTGCTTTTACGTCATAATCGCTGTCTGCGCGTACGACTTTAACATCATGCCCGAGGTCGCGCAGGATACCGTCCGCGACCTCGGTCAGGGTGTCATTCAGTTGACCATTAGAATGGCCGAATTTTTTCGCCCCGTTGATAATTAGAATGTTGCTCATTTTGTGTCCTCAAGGAAATACGTTTGAGGACGATTTTACTCCCACCAGCGGTGCGGTGAAATTAGCAAAATGTGCAAAGTCTTTTGCTATGTGAGCAACAATAACGCAATTACCAACTGACTTTTGCTTCAAAGCCACCTTCCGGGGCATTGCCAAACGAGGCTGACATTCCATGCAGTGTTGCGATACGGCGGACAATCGACAGACCGAGACCGCTGCCAGTCACGCTTTGTCCCGGCGGACGATAAAAGCGTTCACCGATGTGTGTAAGTACCTCCGGCGCAACGCCAGGACCATTATCTTTGACGCTGAAGTTACGGGCGTTGAGTGTCACTTCCACAATGCTCCCCTGCGGACTGTAGCGAATGGCATTATCCAGCAGATTTCGTACCATCAGGCTCAGCAACAGCGGCTGTCCTGTGCGCGTTATATTGTGTGCGTTAATCTGCAAACGTACGTCAATATGCGCCTGCTGGGCCGGGTGGTAGATATCCATCACCGCGGATTGCAGTAGCTCCTCCAGCGAGATTTCTGCCACATCCTGAAGATTATCGAGGGAGTCGAGGCGCGAAAGCGTCAGGAGCTGATCGACCAGTCGGGTGGCGCGTTCAATTCCCGCATGCAGCTGCACCAGCGCTTTTTCCCGCGTTTGCGGGTCGTCGTCTGACAGTTGCACCACTTCGGTTTGCACCTTCAGCGCGGTCAACGGACTGCGTAGCTCGTGAGCAGCGTCAGAGGTAAAGCGTCGTTCGCGGACCATCATAGAGTGGATACGGGTAAACAGCTGATTAAGCGATTCAACCAGCGGGCGCACTTCGCTTGGCACACCTTTCGGGTCGAGCGGTTCTTCTGACTCCGGGGCGCGCCAGCGCAGAGCTTGCGCCAGTTTTTTTAGCGGCCTGAGTTCGCGACTCAGCATGACCACCAGGATCAGCAACATCAGCGGCAGCGCAACCAGCCACGGGGTTAACTGTGCGGTAAGGATCGACAGCGCCATATCCTCCCGGTATTCCCACTCCTGGCCCACCACAATGCGATATTTTCCATCAGCGGAATTCAGCCACAGGAAGCGCCAGGAATCGTTGTCGCCCCTGAGTTGGCCGTCGCTAAACCCCTCCCGGCTGTAGCTGTAGGGAATATCCTGGCCATTGTCGCCATCGTGTAGCACCATTTTGCCGTCGGTGGAGTAGATGGCAAACGCCAGTGCGTCGTCATCAATATGGCCATGTTTCAGTTTTTTTGGCGTGCGGGCCATCGTGCTTGAGGTGGTGACATCGCTGATATCCAGCGTGCTAAGCCGCTTGGCGAACAGCATCAGCTGCGTATCAAACAGTTCATCGACATTATCGGTAGTCTGCCTCCAGGCCACAAAACTGGATACGGCCCAGGTCGCTGATGCCAGAATCAGAAAAATAAGCGTTAGCCTGACTCGCAGGCTGAGGCGTTGTGTGAGTTTCATGCGTCACCCAGGGTATAGCCAATGCCATGCACGGTACGGATAAAGTCGCTGCCGAGCTTACGGCGTAAGTGATGGACGTGGACCTCAACCGCATTGCTGGAGACATTTTCGTCCCAAGTATACAGTTTTTCTTCAATCAGTTTGCGGGGCAGGACGCGACCTTTGTTGCGCATCAGCAGTTCCAGCAGCGCGAACTCTTTAGGTTTGAGTGACAAAGGTTCACCCGCCGCCGTGGCGACCAGCGCGCCGGGATCGAGCGTTACCTGGCCATGGCACAATGTGTTGCTGGCCTGGCCGCTGGCACGACGTACCAGTGCCTCCAGTCTGGCGGCAACTTCGATCAGCGCAAAGGGTTTGCACAGATAGTCATCTGCGCCCAGGCGCAGGCCTTCAACGCGTTCTGCCAGCGCGTCGCGAGCGGTCAGAATCAGCACAGGCTCCTGCTTTCCGTTGGCTCGCCATTCGCGCAAAATGTCCCGTCCGTCTATGCCCGGCAGCGTCAGGTCGAGGATTACCGCATCATAAGGTGCGCTGTAGAGTGCTTCTTTCCCTTGGCGACCTTCGGTAAACCAGTCGATGCTGAAACCCATTTTACTCAGACCTGTTTTCAGGCCATCGCCAATCAACGTGTCATCTTCGATCAGTAAAATACGCATATGTTCATCCCTGCGATAACTCATTTGCAGTCAGTAAACCTGTGGCTACAGTCTCTGTACAGCAAAAAAAGTATCTTTTTTTGCCTTAAGAACTTGTTAAGGATTAACTTATTTAATAGTCGTAAACCAACATGAAAGGGAGACATGACGATGAAAAAATTAGCTGCAATGGTTGCCGTAATGGCACTGTGTTCCGCACCTGTTCTGGCAGCTCAGCAGGGCGGCTTCTCTGGGCCAACGACAACCACCACGCAGAGCCAAAACGGCGGATTTGTCGGCCCGAACGGTAGCAGCACGACGGTAGAAAGCGCCAAATCACTGCGTGATGACACCTGGGTTACCCTGCGCGGGAACATCGTTGAGCGTATTTCCGACGACCTGTACGTGTTTAAAGATGCGACCGGCACGGTGAATGTGGATATCGACCACAAGCGCTGGAACGGCGTAACCGTCACACCGCAGGATGTGGTTGAAATCCAGGGTGAAGTGGATAAAGACTGGAACTCCGTTGAAATCGACGTGAAACAGATTACCAAAGTTGCTAAGTAATCCCCATCAGGGCCGCATTCGCGGCCCTTTTCTTTGTGACTCAACACGCCAGATAGGGTAGTATCTGCGGCAATATTGCCCTTCAATAGAGGGGTACAAAGTTGAGGAACCACGATTAATGAGCGATATGGCAGAGCGCCTGGCGCTGCATGAATTCACGGAAAACGCCTATCTGAACTATTCCATGTACGTCATCATGGACAGGGCGTTGCCGTTTATTGGCGATGGTTTGAAACCCGTTCAGCGTCGCATCGTGTACGCGATGTCCGAACTGGGGCTGAATGCCAGCGCCAAATTTAAAAAATCCGCCCGTACCGTCGGTGACGTGCTGGGTAAATACCATCCGCATGGCGACAGCGCCTGCTATGAAGCGATGGTGCTGATGGCGCAGCCGTTCTCTTACCGTTACCCGCTGGTTGACGGGCAGGGGAACTGGGGGGCACCGGACGATCCGAAATCCTTCGCGGCGATGCGTTATACCGAATCACGCCTGTCTAAATATGCGGAAGTCTTGCTGGGCGAACTCGGTCAGGGAACGTCGGACTGGGTGCCAAACTTCGACGGCACCATGCAGGAGCCGAAGATGCTGCCTGCGCGTCTGCCAAATATTCTGCTGAACGGCACGACCGGTATTGCCGTTGGTATGGCAACGGACATTCCGCCACATAACCTGCGTGAAGTGGCAAAAGCAGCGATTACCCTGATTGAGCAGCCGAAAACGACGTTGGATCAGTTGCTGGATATCGTGCAAGGGCCGGATTACCCGACCGAAGCGGAGATCATTACTTCGCGCGCGGAAATTCGTAAGATTTACGAGAACGGACGCGGCTCCGTACGTATGCGTGCGGTATGGACGAAAGAAGACGGCGCGGTGGTGATTTCCGCGCTGCCGCATCAGGTTTCCGGGGCAAAAGTGCTGGAGCAGATCGCTGCTCAAATGCGCAATAAAAAGCTGCCGATGGTAGACGACCTGCGCGACGAATCGGATCACGAAAACCCGACCCGTCTGGTGATTGTCCCGCGCTCGAATCGTGTGGATATGGAGCAGGTGATGAACCACCTGTTTGCCACTACCGATCTCGAAAAAAGCTACCGTATCAACCTGAACATGATCGGTCTTGATGGTCGTCCGGCGGTGAAAAACCTGTTGGAGATCCTCACCGAATGGCTGGCGTTCCGCCGTGATACCGTGCGTCGCCGCCTGAATTATCGTCTGGAAAAAGTGCTCAAGCGCCTGCACATCCTTGAAGGTTTGCTGGTGGCGTTCCTCAACATTGACGAAGTAATCGAAATTATTCGTCATGAAGATGAACCTAAGCCTGAGCTGATGTCGCGGTTTGGCATTTCTGAAACCCAGGCTGAAGCCATCCTTGAGCTGAAATTGCGCCACCTTGCCAAACTCGAAGAGATGAAAATCCGCGGTGAGCAGGATGAGCTGGCGAAAGAGCGCGATCAGTTGCAGGCCATTCTGGCTTCCGAACGTAAAATGAGTAACCTGCTGAAGAAAGAGCTGCAGGCCGATGCAGACGCCTATGGCGACGATCGTCGCTCTCCGTTGCAGGAACGTGAAGAAGCGAAGGCGATGAGCGAGCACGACATGCTGCCATCTGAGCCGGTGACCATTGTGTTGTCCCAGAGTGGCTGGGTGCGTAGCGCCAAAGGCCACGACATCGATGCACCGGGATTAAGCTATAAAGCGGGCGACAGCTTTAAGTCGGCAGTGAAGGGTAAGAGCAACCAGCCGGTGGTGTTCGTGGACTCGACCGGACGCAGCTATGCCATCGACCCGATTACGCTGCCGTCGGCGCGTGGTCAGGGTGAACCGCTGACCGGGAAGCTCACGCTGCCGCCAGGCGCGACGGTTGAGCACATGCTGATGGAAGGTGACGATCAGAAACTGCTGATGGCCTCCGATGCGGGCTACGGTTTTGTCTGCACCTTCAATGACCTGGTCGCACGTAACCGTGCTGGTAAGGCGTTGATTACGCTGCCAGAAAATGCGCGCGTGATGCAGCCGGTGGTGATTGAAGATGAAACCGACATGCTACTGGCTATTACCCAGGCCGGTCGCATGTTGATGTTCCCGGTGAGCGATTTACCGCAGTTGTCGAAAGGCAAAGGGAACAAGATCATTAATATCCCTTCAGCGGAAGCGGCGAAAGGCGAGGATGGTCTGGCGCAACTTTACGTGCTGCCGCCGCAGAGCACGCTGACCATCCACGTCGGTAAGCGCAAAATCAAACTGCGTCCTGAAGAGTTGCAGAAAGTGACCGGTGAGCGCGGTCGTCGCGGCACGCTAATGCGTGGTCTGCAGCGTATCGACAGCATTGAGATTGACTCGCCTCGACGCGCCAGTCACGGCGACAGCGAAGAATAACGCTACCGTCCGGCTCTCCCTGTTAAAGCCCAGGGAGAGTCAACGTTAAAAATTCCCGTGAAACCGTTGTTTATTCGTGCGTTGCGATTAACAATACGCTTTTCCAGAGAGCCGCCCTTAACAAAGCCCTAACCTGATACCGCATGATGAATCAGGTGACGTAAAATGCCAGGCTCTTAGGCCTTAGAGGTTGTTATGCTATATATTTTTCGTTTAATTATTACTGTTATTTACTGCGTTCTGGTCTGTATTTTCGGTTGCATATACTGTCTGTTCAGCCCACGAAATCCAAAACACGTCGCAACGTTCGGTCATATGTTTGGCCGCCTGGCTCCCCTTTATGGCCTGAAGGTCGAGTGCCGCATGCCGGCAGACGCGCAGAACTATGGTAATGCTATCTATATTTGTAACCATCAGAACAACTATGACATGGTTACCGCTGCGAATATCGTTCAGCCGCCGACGGTGACAGTAGGTAAAAAAAGCCTGCTGTGGATCCCTTTCTTCGGGCAGCTGTACTGGTTAACCGGTAACCTGTTGATTGACAGAAACAACCGCGCAAAAGCACACAGCACCATTGCTGCCGTGGTGAATCATTTCAAAAAACGCCGCATTTCTATCTGGATGTTCCCGGAAGGAACGCGTAGCCGTGGTCGCGGTCTGCTGCCGTTTAAAACCGGCGCGTTCCATGCAGCGATTGCTGCTGGTGTCCCGGTCATTCCGGTGTGCGTTTCCACGACCTCGAACAAGATAAAACTCAATCGACTCAATAATGGTCTGGCGATTGTCGAGATGTTGCCGCCGGTGGATATTAGCCACTTTGGGAAAGATCAGGTTCGTGAACTGGCAGCGCATTGCCGCACGCTGATGGAACAAAAAATCGCAGAACTCGATAAAGAAGTTGCTGAGCGGGAAGCCGCCGGTAAGGTTTAATCCGCGCAATTCGGGTTTTTTACAGGAAATGACTTCCTGCGTGTTAATAGCCAGTTTTTTATGGAGTTTATATGTCATTCAGTCGGCGTCAGTTCATTCAGGCATCGGGGATCGCACTGTGTGCAGGTGCTGTTCCGCTGAAGGCTAATGCTGCCGGTCAGCAACAACCGTTACCCGTGCCTCCGCTGCTGGAATCCCGCCGGGGGCAGCCGCTATTTATGACGCTGCAACGTGCGCACTGGTCCTTTACGCAAGGCACGCGCGCACCTGTCTGGGGAATTAACGGCCGCTATCTGGGACCGACAATCCGCGTCTGGAAAGGGGATGACGTCAAGCTTATCTACAGCAACCGTCTGACTGAAAATGTCTCGATGACCGTCGCCGGGTTACAGGTACCTGGCCCGCTGATGGGCGGCCCGGCGCGCATGATGTCCCCGAATGCTGACTGGGCGCCGGTGCTACCGATTCGCCAGAATGCCGCCACGTTGTGGTATCACGCTAATACGCCAAATCGTACTGCTCAGCAGGTCTATAACGGTCTTGCCGGGATGTGGCTGGTTGAAGATGAAGTGAGTAAATCACTATCTATTCCCAACCACTATGGCGTGGATGATTTTCCGGTCATTATCCAGGACAAGCGGCTGGACAACTTTGGCACGCCGGAATACAGCGAGCCCGGCAGCGGTGGCTTTGTCGGTGATACGCTGCTGGTCAATGGGGCGCAAAGCCCGTATGTCGAAGTCTCCCGCGGCTGGGTGCGCTTGCGTTTGCTGAACGCTTCAAACTCGCGTCGTTACCAGCTGCAAATGAGTGATGGCCGTGCTCTGCATGTGATTTCCGGCGATCAGGGTTTTTTACCTGCGCCTGTTTCGGTGAAGCAGCTCTCGCTGGCTCCGGGCGAGCGTCGTGAGATCCTGGTGGATATGACTAATGGTAATGAGGTCTCTATCACCTGTGGTGAGGCGGCCAGTATTGTCGACAGGATCCGCGGGTTCTTTGAGCCTTCCAGTATTCTCATCTCCACGCTGGTGCTGACTCTGCGTCCAACGGGGCTTCTGCCGCTGGTGACCGATAGCCTGCCAATGCGCCTGCTGCCAACGGAAATCCTTAGCGGTTCGCCGATTCGCAGCCGTGATATCAGCCTGGACGACGACCCTGGCATCAACGGTCAGCTGTGGGACGTCAACCGTATGGATATTACCGCTCAGCAGGGCTCCTGGGAGCGCTGGACGGTGCGGGCGGATATGCCCCAGTCCTTCCATATTGAAGGCGTCTCGTTCCTGATCCGTAATGTGAATGGCGCGATGCCGTTCCCGGAAGACAGAGGCTGGAAAGATACCGTCTGGGTAGACGGCCAGGTTGAATTACTGGTTTATTACGGTCAGCCTTCCTGGGCCCATTTCCCGTTCTACTTTAATAGCCAGACGCTGGAAATGGCGGATCGTGGCTCAATCGGACAGATGTTGGTGAACCCGGCGCCGTAATGCGCCGGGGTTCCCGTTACGCCCGCCAGAACATGCGCGAGAACAGGATCAGAATGGGGTAGATCTCCAGACGCCCCATGATCATAGCCGCGCACATCAGTAGCTTTGCTTCCTCATTTAAGGTGCCAAATGTCGTGGCGGTGACGCCAAATCCTAGCCCCATATTGTTGATGCAGGCGGCAACGGTGGCAAAAGAGGAGAAGAGATCGTAGCCCATCAGATTGAGCGCCCAGATAAAAAAGCTGGTGAACAAAACGTAGAGAAAGAAAAAGCTCCATACCGAACGCACCACCCGGTCGCTTACCACGCTATTGCCCACTTTGATGTTAAGCAGGGCACGGGGATGCGCGAGCTGGTGTAACTCCTGACGGCACTGCTTGAACATAATCAAAAAGCGCAGCACCTTAATCCCCCCGCAGGTCGATCCCACACAACCGCCGAAGAAACTGGCGCTGAGCAGCATGAAGATCGTGTGCGAAGGCCACAGCGCGTAATCCGCCGTCGACAGGCCATTATCTGTCAGCATCGAACTGGCCAGAAAAAAAGCATGCACCAGGCTGTCCGTTAATCCGTACATACCTGCCCGCCAAACTTGCCAGGTGGCGATCAGAGTGACCACCAACGCAATAAGCAAAAAGAAACGCAATTCGGCATTACGACGAAAGGGTTTGAAGGTACGTTTCACGATAGCAACGTACCAGAGGGTGAAGTTAAATGCAGACAGCAGTGAAAATATCCCGGCGACAAGCTCAATGGCATGGCTGTTATAAAAGCCGATGCTCTCGCTGCGAGTGGAAAATCCGCCGAGAGAGACCGTCGAAAGCCCGTGGCATAAGGCGTCGAAAAACGACATCCCGGCAGCCCAGTAGGCCAGAGTACAGATCAGACCCAGAATGACATAGGTCATCCACAGCGTACGTGCAGTATCAGCAAGTCTTGGCGTGAGGCGTTCTTCTTTAAAAGGGCCTGGCATTTCAGACTGATACAGCTTCATGCCACCAATACCCAGCAGCGGCAATACCGCTACGGCGAGGACAATAACACCCAGACCGCCAATAAAATTGAGCTGAGCCCGATAGTACAGATACGACTTCGGCAAGGCGCTGACGTCATCAATCACCGTTGCGCCTGTAGTGGTAATTCCAGAAACTCCTTCAAACAGGGCATCCGCAAAAGAGAGGTTTAAGCCATCGTCCATCCACATCGGCATCGCGCTGATAAACGAAAACAACAGCCAGAACAGGACGATAATGACGAAACCATCCCGGGTGCGCAGTTGAATACCCGCATGTTTGGTTGCCAACCACGCCCCGCCGCCGAGGGTGAAGAAAGTCATAAATGTGCTGAAAAAAGCGAACAAGCTCCGCTCTTTATTTAACAAAGCGATGAGCATCGGTGGCAGCATAGAAAAGCTGTAGAGAAGAACCAGAAATCCGCACAGGTGAACAACAACCCGTAACTGGGAAATATGCAGTGAATCGTTGAGTCGCAATGAAAAATCCCCCGCCGAAAAAGAGTTATCTCAGCTGGCTGGCATGGTGTTAATTATGATTGATAAAAATGATCGTCGTAAAATTTAACAATTTATATAACTTTCTACTGGTCTGGTTCAGACTCCACTTCATTTCTTGCCGATATACAGCGTATAATCCTCGGCCTTTGATTATTTTTTTACCATTTTTGGAAGCATTATGAGCGCAATATCCCTGATCCAGCCGGACAGAGACCTTTTCTCCTGGCCGCAGTACTGGGCTGCCTGTTTTGGCCCGGCACCGTTTTTGCCGATGTCACGCGACGAAATGGACCAACTTGGCTGGGATAGCTGCGACATCATTCTGGTTACCGGCGATGCATACGTCGATCATCCCAGCTTTGGCATGGCAATTTGCGGACGTATGCTGGAAGCACAAGGCTTTCGCGTAGGGATTATCGCCCAGCCGGAGTGGAACAACAAAGACGATTTTATGCGTTTGGGTAAACCGAACCTGTTCTTTGGTGTGACCGCAGGCAACATGGACTCGATGATCAACCGCTACACCGCAGATCGCCGACTGCGCCATGACGATGCCTACACACCGGACAACGTTGCGGGCAAACGTCCGGACCGCGCCACGCTGGTCTATACCCAGCGCTGTAAAGAAGCATGGAAAGATGTGCCGGTTATTCTCGGCGGTATTGAGGCCAGCCTGCGCCGTACCGCGCACTATGACTATTGGTCTGATACCGTTCGCCGCTCTGTTCTGGTGGATTCCAAAGCCGACATGCTGATGTTCGGCAACGGCGAACGTCCGCTGGTGGAAGTGGCGCATCGTCTGGCGATGGGCGAAACCATCGATCAGATCCGCGACGTGCGTAACACTGCGATTATGGTTAAAGAAGCGCTGCCGGGCTGGAGTGGGGTGGATTCCACGCGCCTCGACACGCCGGGCAAGATTGACCCGATCCCGCATCCGTATGGTGAAGATCTGCCGTGTGCTGACAACAAACCGGTCGCACCGAAAAAGCAGGAAGCGAAAGCGGTAACCGTACAGCCGCCGCGCCCGAAACCGTGGGAAAAAACCTACGTGCTGCTGCCGTCCTTCGAAAAAGTGAAGGGCGATAAAGTGCTGTATGCGCATGCGTCGCGTATCCTGCACCACGAAACCAACCCAGGCTGTGCGCGTGCGCTGATGCAAAAGCACGGCGATCGCTACATCTGGATCAACCCGCCAGCCATTCCGCTCTCTACCGAAGAGATGGATAGCGTCTTTGCGCTGCCGTACAAGCGCGTGCCGCATCCGGCGTATGGCGACAGCCGCATTCCGGCCTATGAGATGATCCGTTTCTCGATCAACATTATGCGTGGCTGCTTTGGCGGCTGTTCGTTCTGTTCGATCACCGAGCACGAAGGTCGTATCATCCAGAGCCGCTCTGAAGACTCGATCATCAATGAAATCGAAGCCATTCGAGACACCGTTCCGGGCTTTACCGGCGTGATTTCCGATCTCGGCGGCCCAACGGCAAACATGTATATGCTGCGCTGTAAGTCACCGCGCGCGGAACAGACCTGCCGTCGTCTGTCATGCGTCTACCCGGATATCTGTCCGCATATGGACACCAACCACGAACCGACGATTAACCTTTATCGTCGAGCGCGTGATTTGAAAGGCATTAAAAAGATCCTCATCGCTTCGGGCGTGCGCTATGACATTGCGGTTGAAGACCCACGCTATATCAAAGAGCTGGCGACCCACCACGTTGGCGGTTATCTCAAGATTGCGCCAGAGCATACCGAAGAAGGCCCGCTGTCGAAGATGATGAAGCCGGGGATGGGCAGCTACGATCGCTTTAAGGAATTGTTCGATACCTACTCTAAACAGGCGGGTAAAGAGCAGTATCTGATCCCGTACTTTATTTCCGCGCACCCAGGTACGCGTGACGAAGATATGGTGAATCTGGCGTTGTGGCTGAAGCAACGTCGTTTCCGTCTGGATCAGGTGCAGAACTTCTATCCATCGCCGTTGGCGAACTCCACAACCATGTATTACACCGGGAAAAACCCGCTGGGTAAAATTGGTTATAAGAGTGAAGATGTGGTGGTGCCGAAAGGTGATAAGCAGCGTCGTTTGCATAAAGCCCTGCTGCGTTACCACGATCCAGCTAACTGGCCGTTAATCCGCCAGGCGCTGGAAGATATGGGTAAAAAGCATCTGATCGGCGGTCGTCGCGAATGTCTGGTCCCGGCACCTACGCTGGAAGAGATGCGCGAAGCGCGTCGCCAGAACCGTCATACCCGTCCGGCGTTGACCAAGCACACACCGGTGGCGCATCAGCGCCAGACGCCTGCTGCAAACAAAAAACGCGGGAAAGTGGCAGGGCGCTAATCTGTCTTGCCCGATGGTGAAAGCTAATCCGGCCTACGTACAACACAGTTTTGTAGGCCGGATAAGTTCCTTGTACCGCCATCCGGTAGAAAGACGCAGTATTTATGCTTCACGAATTCTGGCCGCTAATGCGGCCAGTTTTGCATCATCCGCTCGTTCGTGGTCATGTGACGACAGATATCCTTCATATTGCTCGAAAAATTTATTCTGCCGCGCTTCAATCGGTTTCCAGTGGGTTAGATCGCCAGTGCCATGCATGGGGCTTAATTTGCTGTGTACATGGTCTACGCCGAAACCTTCGAAGAACATCCCTGTACGACTGACATCCGGGAAAGCCTTATCCAGTTTCTTAGCCACTTTTTGGGTTGCCAGCATCAGATCAGCCAGTGCCTGCGGCGGCATATCGAAGGCATAGCTGGGATAATGCTTTTTCGGGATCACCACGGTAAAACCGTCGGTGTTCGGGAAAATCGACAGAAAAGCCAGATGATGCTCGTCTTCCCAGACCTTATGGCAGGGGGCTTTACCTTCAACTATTTGACAGAAAATACAGGTCATTCCTTTTCTCCGCAGGTAAGGTGATTCGTCTGGACGCAGTCAGTTTAGTACAGACCCAACACCTTCCACCACATCAGACCCACGGTGATAAACACCGCCTGGTTAAACAAGCTGATGATAAATCCTGTGCGCCACCAGACGCCCGTTGGAACATACCCGGCACCAAACAGGATTGGACCGCGAGCGTGGGTGTACTGGGTGAGCGAGCAGTACAAACTGCTGGTGAAGGCCAGCATTAATGCCGTGGGGGCTGCGGGAATATTCAGATGCAGACCGACGCCGAGGAAAACGGCGTACAGCGCGGCAATCTGTGCATTACCGCTGGCAAAAAAGTAGTGGGTATAGAAGTAGGCGGCGTTCAGCAGCAGCAGGACGATCACCCAACTGGTACCGTGCATAGTACTGCTCAGGCTATCGCCGATCAGATTGCCAAACCAGGTGGTGAAGCCCAGTTTTTTCAGCTGGTTCGCCATCATCAACAGCGCGGCAAACCAAATCAGTGTGTCCCATGCACCTTTCTCGCTCTTCACATCTTCCCAGCTCAGAACACCGCTTAGCAATAAAATGGACAGCCCCACGAACGAGGCAGTGGTGGCGTCGACGCCTAACGTATCGCCAAAAATCCATAGCACCAGCAGTACGCCGACGGTAGCCAGCATCAGCCATTCGCCGCGAGACATACTGCCCATTTCCGCCAGCTCTTTGTGCGCCAGATTCGGGGCATCCGGCGTGTGCTTAATTTCCGGGCGCACGATCCAGTAGACCAGCAGTGGAACCAGCAGTAAGGACACCAGGCATGGCAGCAGCGCCGCCATAAACCAGCCGCCCCAGGTCAGCGTGACGCCTGCATTGGCCGCCAGTTTCACCGCCAACAGGTTGCCGGTATAGCCGGTCATAAAGAGCGCGGCGGTGACGTCGTTGACGTTGCCAATACAGGTGATAAGAAAGGTACCGATTTTACTGCGGGACTCATCTTCCGGGTTCGAATGGAAACTGCGTGCCAGAGAGTCAGCAATCGGATAGATGACGCCGCCGCAGCGTGCTGTATTACTCGGCATTGCCGGGGAGAGGATCAGATCGGCAAAAGCCAGACCATAGGCGAGTCCCAGCGTGCGCTTGCCGAGCAGACGGATCATCTGCAGCGCAATGCGTCGTCCGAGGCCAGTTTTGATAAATCCGCGGGCAATCATAAAAGCCACGACGATAAGCCAGATAAGTGAACTGTTCAGCTCACTCAGTGCCGTGGTGATAGCGCCGCTGGCGGTTTTATCCCCGGCAGCATAGGCGAGTGCAAAAACCGTAATCCCAATAATGCCGACCGCGCCGATGGGTAAAACTTTTGCCACGATAGAGGCAATCGTCGCGACGAAGATAATTGCCGAATGCCAGGCTGGCGCACTTAACCCCGAGGGAGGGGTAAGTTGCCACAGTCCGGCAGAAATGAATATTATAAGAATTAATGGGAGCCATTTGACTCCGCTACTTTTTTTCTCAGTCACGCTTACGCACCTATGGATATGGTGAATATATTCATTAAATAAATATATTTATTTAATAATTAACAGGTTATGTTGCGTAATGCTGCTCCAGCGACTGCAAGAAATACATCAATATATGTGCGTGAATTGTTTCCTGATATTTCAAATCAGTAAAGGCCCGACGAGAGTGTCGGGCTGGAGGGAAGAGGTTAACCGCCGAACTGATCCGGGTCTGGCCCCAGACGTTTGCCCTGATCGAGTTTCGCGATTTCGCCTAATTCGTCTTTATCCAGGCGGAAGTCCCAGACGTTAAAGTTTTCTGCGATACGCGCCGGGGTGACTGATTTCGGAATCACCACCAGCCCGCTATCCAGGTGCCAGCGGATGACAATCTGCGCCGGTGATTTGCCATATTTCTCGGCGAGGTCACGGATGATCTTTTGATCAAAGACGTCTTTGCCGCCCTGCGCCAGCGGGCTCCAGGATTCGGTCTGGATTTTATGCGTTGCGTTCCAGGCGTGCAGTTGGCGCTGTTGCATAAGCGGATGAAGTTCGATCTGGTTAATCACTGGAGGTACGCCGGTTTCATCCATCAACCGCTGGAGATGATTGATCTGAAAGTTGCACACGCCGATGCTCTTAATCAGACCTTCTTTTTGCAGGTCGATCATGTTTTCCCACGCTTCAACGTAGTGGTCGATCGCCGGAACCGGCCAGTGCATCAGGTATAGATCGAGGTAATCAAGCTGGAGTTTTTCCATGCTTTCGAGCAAGGCTTCCCGGGGGCGTTTTTGGTCATCATTCCACAGCTTGGTGGTGATGAATAACTCGTCCCGTGGTACGCCAGCATCGCGTATTGCTTTGCCGACACCTTCTTCGTTTTTGTACGCAGCAGCGGTATCAATTGAGCGATACCCCACTTCCAGCGCTTTATGAATGGCGGTGATGACTTCTTCGTTACTTGCCTTCCAGACCCCCAGGCCCAGTTGCGGCATGACGTTACCATCCTGTAGTTTGATAATGGTTGGACCGGTCATAATTCCCCCCCTGGATTACAGTCACCGGGGCAGCCCCCGGTGAGTTAGGTGTGACTTAAGCCTGGTATAAATACCCAAAAACGAAAGGCGGAGGTTAAAAAACCTTAGCGGGCAGCTTCGTAAATCCGACGGCTGACTTCAAGCGTAATGTCCTGATGTTCACCCAGTTGCGTACCACCGTGTGCTTCCAGTTTTTCCAGTAACGCCGGGATAGAGCTACCGTCCAGGCCGTAGTCAGACAGGCGAGTGGGTACGCCCATTTGTTCGAAGAAAGTGCGGGTAGCGGCAATGGCGGCGTCGATGCGCTGGTCGTCGGAACCTTCGGTGATATTCCAGATACGCTCTGCGTATTGCAGCAGTTTGGCACGCTTGGTATCACGTTTTTCATTCCACAGCGCTGGCAGAACGATGGCCAGCGTTTGAGCATGATCCAGACCATGCATTGCGGTCAGTTCATGGCCCAACATATGCGTTGCCCAGTCCTGCGGTACGCCTGCGCCAATCAGGCCGTTCAGCGCCTGGGTTGCCGCCCACATGACGTTCGCACGCACGTTGTAGTTTTCCGGCTCCTGCAAGGCTTTCGGACCTTCTTCTACCAGCGTGAGCAGAATGCCTTCGGCAAAGCGATCCTGAATTTTCCCGTCTACCGGATAAGTCACATACTGTTCCACGGTATGAACAAAAGCATCCACAACGCCGTTTGCAACCTGACGCGGCGGCAGGGTGTAGGTGTAAACCGGATCCAGTACGGCAAATACTGGCTGCACAAACGGGGTCATAAAGGCCAGTTTATCGCCGGTGGTTTTACGCGAAATTACCGCGCCGGAGTTAGATTCAGAGCCGGTTGCAGGCAGGGTTAATACGGAGCCCATCGGGATGGCGCTTGTTACGTCGCTGCCGTGGGTTTCCAGAATGCGCCATGGATCGATGCCGTCAGCGTACTGTGCCGCTGCCGCGATGAATTTGGTGCCGTCCAGCACTGAACCGCCACCTACTGCCAGCAGAAACGTCACTTTGTCATCACGCACGATTTTTACCGCGTTCATCAGCGTTTCATAAGACGGGTTTGGCTCGATACCGCCAAACTCCAGCACGTCCAGGCCTTTCAGCGCGTCCTGAACCTGTGCCAGGACGCCAGTTTTTTTCACGCTGCCGCCGCCGTAGGTAACCAGTACGCGAGCGTCCTGAGGAATTTGATCGCGCAGCTCAGCAATCGCGCCTTTACCAAACAAAATACGTGTTGGGGTATGGAGATTAAAGTTGTTCATTGCTCGTTCCCTTTGGTGGGTAATAAAAGAGGGCAGGAGAGTGTCTGCCGGATGATGAACATTGTGGTCGCCCGCCGCGCTGCTCTCAATGCTCATTTCTGCCGATGTCTTGCCCATTTCTACAGACTGCTGGAGAAAACGGATAAATCTGCGCATTATGTCAGGGTTGAAAACCGATGATGAAATGGTGCTCCATGAACCGTGATGAGATCTGCCTTCTGCTGACAGATAAAATTAAGCAGCTGAAAAACAATGAAAATAAACTTAACGAACTGCTGCCAGATGTCCGCCTGCTACACGGTACGGAGCCGGCGGCGCGTACACCGGTCATGTATCAGCCAGGCATCATATTTCTCTTTTCGGGACATAAAATTGGTTACATCAATGAGCGCGTATTTCGTTATGATGCCAACGAATACCTGCTGCTAACCGTACCTTTACCCTTTGAATGTGAAACCTATGCGACGCCGGAGGTTCCTCTGGCCGGTATTTACCTGAATGTCGATATTCTGCAATTGCAGGAGCTGCTGATGGACATTGGGGAAGACGAACTGTTCCAGCCCGCCATGGCTGCCAGTGGGATTAACTCTGCGACACTCTCTGACGAAATTCTCTGTGCCGCAGAGCGCCTGCTGGATGTAATGGAGCGGCCGCTGGATGCTCGTATTCTGGGGAAACAGATTATTCGCGAGATCCTCTACCATGTGTTGACCGGGCCGCGTGGCGGTGCCTTGCTTGCGCTGGTCAGTCGCCAGACGCATTTCAGTTTGATAAGCCGGGTACTGAAGCGGATTGAAACCAAATACACCGAAAACCTCAATGTAGAACAGCTGGCGGCAGAGGCGAACATGAGCGTGTCGGCGTTTCATCATAATTTTAAAGCGGTTACCAGCACGTCGCCGCTGCAATATCTTAAGAGTTATCGCCTGCATAAAGCGCGGATGATGATGATTCACGATGGAATGAAGGCCAGTGCGGCTGCCATGCGCGTCGGTTATGAGAGCGCATCGCAATTCAGTCGGGAGTTCAAACGTTTCTTTGGCGTAACGCCGGGGGAAGATGCGGCAAGAATTCGTATGATGCAGGGGAGTTGATTGCTTGTAGGCCTGACAGGTACACCGTAGGCTATAAAGCTGCGCGCCATCAGGCAAAATGCCGGGGATTACCCCGGCTACGGATAATACTCAGGCGCTACAGTATTTTTTTTTAATCACCACGAACAATGTTCCCAACAGACCTGCGGTTAACAGGGCAATCGGCAGGATCATTAAAAAGGTCATCACCTGATCTTCATGGCGTTTAACGAACGGGATCATGCTCAGCGCATAGCCGAAACTGGTGACGACGGTGACCCACAGCAGGCCACTCAGCCAGTTAAAAAACTGGAACCGACGGTTAGGAAGCCCTGAAATGCCCGCCATCGTTGGCAGCAAGGTGCGAACAAACGCCAGAAAACGCCCTGCCAGCAGCGCCATCAGACCGTGTTGGTCAAACATGCAGGTTGCGCGCTGATGGTATTTTTCCGGTAATTGCGCCAGCCAGCCTTTCACCGTGCGCGTGTTGCCCAGCCAGCGTCCCTGAATATAACTCAGCCAGCAGCCCAGACTGGCTGCGGCCGTCAGAATAGCTATGGTAGGTAAAAAACTCATCACGTCCTGAGCGATCAGCGCTCCTGCCAGTAATAACAGGCTGTCTCCGGGTAAAAAGGAGGCTGGCAGCAGGCCATTTTCTAAAAACAGCGTGGCGAACATGACGAAGTACACCACGCTCACAACGTGCGGATCCGCCAGTGCGGCAAAATCGTGTTGCCAGAGTGCGGAGACAATATCTTGAATGACTACCATGGACTTTCCTGTGGAACAGCGTTTATGTGTGGATTGTACTCCTGAATTGCCCGGGATGCCTTGATCCCGGACGCAACAATTGCAGACTTTTCCACCAGAAGTGTCTGCATATATGTCCATCTGTGGCAATTTTACTCGATTCGGGCAAATCCTGCGGCCAAATCGGCAATCAGATCGTCAACATTCTCTAAACCGATATGTAAACGGATGAGCGTTCCGCTGAAATCCACCTCGCCTTGCGGACGGATTGCCGCAATGTGTTCCGGCTGGTTGGCGAGAATCAGCGACTCAAAACCGCCCCAGGAGTAGGCCATGCTGAACAGGCTGAAGTGATCCAGATACGCAGCAAGCTCCTCATTATTGAGCTTCTTATTCAATATAAAGGAGAATAGGCCGCTGCTGCCGGTAAAATCACGCTTCCAGAATTCATGGCCTTTACTGCCGGGCAGTGCCGGGTGGTTCACGCGGGCGACCTGCGGATGGCTGGCCAGCCACTCGGCGACCTTTAAGCTGCTTTCATGGTGCTGACGCAGGCGAACGCTCAGCGTACGCAGTCCACGGCTAGTCATATAGGCGGTATCGGCGTCCAGCATTTGCCCCATCAGATAGGCATTTTCGCGCAGTTGATCCCAGCAGCGGGCATTAGATACCGCCGTGCCGACCATGCCGTCAGAATGACCAATCAGATATTTGGTGCCTGCCTGAATAGAAATATCGATGCCAAAATCCAGTGCTTTGAACAGCACCCCGGCAGCCCAGGTGTTATCAATCATGATGATTGCATCCGGCGCGACGCTTCTGACGGCGGCAACAATAGCGGGAACATCATGCACTTCCATAGTGACAGAGCCGGGAGATTCCAGAAATACGACTTTCGTGTTCGGCTGTATGTGCTTAACGATATCGGCGCCAACCAGCGGATCGAACCAGCCGGTGGACACGCCGAGCTTGCCGAGAATTTTGGTACAGAAATCCTGACTGGGTTCATAGGCGGTATTGGTCATCAGCACATGATCCCCTTGCTCCACAAAGGCAAGGATGGTGTTGGCAACGGCCGCCGCACCGCAGGGGAACAGCGCGCAACCCGCGCCACCTTCCAGTTCGCACATCGCTTCCTGAAGAGAGAAATGCGTCAGGGTTCCGCGACGTCCATAGAAAAGCGCGCCGTTCGCCCGGTTGTGCGTGGCCTGTTTTTTGGCCTCTACGGTGTCAAAAACCAGCGAAGAAGCGCGCTGGATAACGCTATTTACCGAGCCCAGCGTGTACTTTTTACTGCGTCCTGCGTGAACGAGTTTGGTTTCAAGTTGCTTATCTGCCATGTTGTCTTACCTGTTTTTATACGTCTGGATGTCTAAACTACCATGAATCAAAGATGACGCATCCTGCAGAACGGCCATACAGTAGAAAATAATCTCAAAATGCTTCTGGTGACTTTTTTACTGCGTGAGCGCAAGGAAAAGAAACCAAAGGTGCGGCAATATGTAAATAGTAATGAGAACGACTATCAATTCGACGTCGTTTTGATATGATTACGCTCAGATTTTGTGATTTGCGTCCTGGAGATACAGAGTGGGTAATAATTTGATGCAGACGGATCTTTCCGTCTGGGGTATGTATCAGCACGCCGATATCGTGGTTAAGTGCGTGATGATTGGGCTGATTTTGGCGTCAGTGGTCACCTGGGCTATCTTCTTTAGTAAGAGCCTTGAGTTCTTTACTCAGAAACGCCGCCTTAAGCGTGAACAGCAACTGCTGGCGGAAGCCCGCTCTTTAGATCAGGCAAGTGAGATTGCCGCAGGATTCGATGGCAAAAGCCTGGGCGCACAGTTGATTAACGAAGCGCAGAACGAGCTGGAACTGTCAGAAGGCAGCGAAGATAACGAAGGCATTAAAGAGCGTACCGGCTTCCGTCTGGAGCGTCGTGTGGCTGCGGTAGGTCGCCATATGGGCCGCGGTAACGGATACCTGGCCACCATCGGGGCTATCTCTCCTTTCGTCGGTCTGTTCGGTACCGTATGGGGCATCATGAATAGCTTCATCGGGATTGCACAAACCCAAACGACCAACCTGGCCGTTGTTGCGCCGGGTATCGCAGAAGCGCTGTTAGCGACCGCAATCGGTCTGGTCGCAGCAATTCCAGCGGTTGTTATCTACAATATTTTCGCACGTCAGATTGGCAGCTATAAAGCGATGCTGGGCGACGTCGCGGCACAGGTGCTGTTGTTGCAAAGCCGCGATCTGGACCTGAACGCGAGCGCATCCGCGCATCCGGTACGTGCAGCGCAGAAATTACGTGTAGGATAATGTTCCATGGCAATGAGCTTTAATGAAAACCTGGACGATAACGGTGAAATGCATGAAATCAACGTGACGCCGTTTATCGACGTTATGTTGGTTTTATTGATCATCTTTATGGTTGCCGCGCCGTTGGCAACCGTAGATGTGAAGGTGAATCTCCCTGCCTCCACCAGCACGCCGCAGCCGCGTCCGGAAAAACCGGTTTACCTGTCAGTTAAAGCCGATAAGAGTATGTTTATTGGCAACAATCAGGTGACGGATGAAACCATGATTAACGAGCTAAATGCGCTAACTGAAGGGAAGAAAGACACCACGATTTTCTTCCGGGCAGATAAAACCGTTGATTATGAAACCATGATGAAGGTGATGGATACGCTGCATCAGGCGGGCTTCCTGAAGATTGGTCTGGTTGGCGAAGAGACTGTGAAAGCGAAGTAATCCTCATCATTGCCGGGTAATGGTTGCCGCCTTACCCGGCGTGCCTCTCCTGATTCAACTCCCTCGCACACTTGTTCTTATCTGTTCTCATCTAACGCGACCGTGGTTATTCTGGTGGGTTCGTAGTTCCCTTCAGACAGCTTTCGCGTCAGGCGTAAGGTGGCCGTTTCCCGCGCGAGTATATGCTGGTAGGTGCTTTCCAGTCGGGCCATGATTTTGTCCCGCAGTTCTGGTTGCTGCTCCATAATGGCTTCGATCGCGGCACCGTAGATCTCTTCTTTAGCCTGTAGCGAGTAAATTTCACGGCGATTTTGCCATTTCATCCGCACCAGTGCAGCGGGAATAGAGACTATCTCCTGAGCAACGCTTTCCAGTGTCGTGTTTTTATTAGCAATCAACACGGCTAAATTTTGCTTTAAGACAAACTCATCGCTTTTATGGTTATCTAAAGCCAAATAAACATTATTATCCTCAACATCTTTCATTTTATTTCTCTTCCAGAGAATAAAAAATAGGGTCGCTGGTTTCACGGGTAATTAAATTAAGCCAAATTTTGTTGCCCTGTTCATTTATGATGGCTGTTTTTTGAGTCAAAATTTTACTTAATTCTTGAGCATTAATGTCGCCTTCTGCCTGTAGTGAATTGAGCAGGCGAGAGAATGACTCAATTTTTGCTGCACGAAATAGACGCTCTTTTAAATGGCGGTCGCACTCTTCAAATAGCATATTCCGTGACTGACCGGTAGCGGTTGAGCTAATCAAAATATCGGATTCGTAATCGCTTAATGTTATCTTCCCCTGAGTCAAATTTTCACTATTATCTGTAGAGGTGGTATTGTCAGGTGAGCTGGATAAGTGAAAACGCGAGGGAACAAGATGCTCGGGAAGCATGTTGAAATATCCTTTGATGCCAATGATATGTTGTTTTAAATAAACCATGCCGCGTTGACAATAGCATGGCGTAATTTTAAAATCAAAAAAAATGGAGCCAGTATATGAACAGTATATTTTATTCTGTTATTACCCTGCTATTGCTGACTTGCGGGGTACTTTTGTTGATGCACAGTGCAAATAAAAACCGTAATGCAGAAAATGGATACGCTGAAAACCAGCCGGAAATACTGAGTAAAGAAGAGGGTGAAGATCATTTCTCGGTACTGATGAATTCGATTACTCCGGTTTGGTATTGGCGTGTCAATCACGAATATATCGATTTTATCCACTCGACGATCAAACGGATGACAATGGTGGAGCTGAATGAGACGCCAGGGCTATTTGATGCACAGCGGCGTTGCAGCGATCTCAACTCTGCGGTGTATAAATATTACGACAATATTAAAAAACGCTGCCTGAGTGGCGAGAAAGTCCCGCATGCCGATCTGGACGTGCTTAACTTACGTCAGTGCTTCAGGGAGTTCAGCCTGGAAGCCTATCCTGCACTTGTTGCGCTGGTGTGGCCGGAATATCAGCGCCCAGAAATCAAAGCAGAAGAGGTGTGAGGAGCTGGCTGGCCCGTATTACGTGCCGGGAAGAACAACGTTGCTACCCGGCACGGGATTACCTACGGTTATTTGTCAGATGAGGCCTGCCACAGGTTCAGCTTACCGTCCGTGACGTGCTTATCGATCTGCGCCAGTTCTTCGGCGCTGAACGTCAGATTCGCCAGCGCCTGAACGTTCTCTTCCAGTTGCTCCGGTCGACTGGCGCCAATCAATACCGACGTTACCCTGTTGTCTTTTAGCAGCCAGCTTAAGGCCATTTGTGCCATCGACTGTCCACGCTGTTGCGCCATCTCATTAAGCAAACGCAGGCTGGTAAGGTTTTCTTCCGTCAGCATGTTTTCCGTTAACCCACGAACTTTTTTCCCTTCACGCTGCATGCGTGAACCTTCCGGAATACCGTTAAGGTATTTCCCCGTCAGCAGTCCCTGAGCCAGCGGCGTAAATGCGATGCAGCCCATACCGTTGGATTCCAGCGTATCCAGCAGGCCGCTGCTGTCTACCCAGCGGTTAAGCAGGTTGTAAGACGGCTGATGGATCAGCAATGGAATTTTCCATTCCCGCATCAACTCGGCCATTTTCTGCGTACGTTCCGGGGAATAGGATGAGATGCCGACATACAGCGCTTTACCGCTTTGCACGGCGTGGGCCAGCGCCGAGGCGGTCTCTTCCATTGGCGTATTTTCGTCAACGCGGTGAGAGTAGAAGATATCGACATAGTCGAGACCCATGCGTTTCAGACTCTGGTCGAGGCTGGCGAGCAGGTATTTGCGCGAACCGCCAGAACCATATGGCCCAGGCCACATGTCATAGCCTGCCTTGGTGGAGATAATCAGTTCATCGCGATAGTGTGCAAAATCCTCGCGCAGCAATCGGCCAAAATTCTCTTCTGCGCTGCCTGGTGGCGGCCCATAGTTATTGGCTAAATCAAAATGCGTGATGCCTAAATCAAATGCTTTACGCAACAGGGCTCGCTGTGAATCCAGCGCCTGAACGTGCCCAAAACTGTGCCATAAACCCAGCGATAGCGCGGGTAAACGCAAACCGCTGCGCCCACAGTAGCGATAGAGCATCTGCTCGTAACGTTCAGGATTGGCAAACCAGGCCATGAGATCTCCTAAGTGCAGGTGAATTTCGAAACAACGTTTCTATTCTAGCGGGTTCACGGTGAATATCCCGTTCACCAGGTCACACTGAGATGAAAAACTGGGCAAAAACAGGTCACTGTGCTTTGCTTAAAAAAACATCAATCAGGAGTGCGACGATGCCGCGTTTGACTGCCAAAGATTTTCCGCAAGAACTGCTCGACTACTATGACTATTACGCGCATGGCAAAATAACGAAACGCGAGTTTCTCAATCTGGCAGCGAAATATGCAGTGGGTGGCATGACGGCGTTGGCCTTATTCAATTTATTGAAACCCAACTATGCCCTCGCAACGCAGGTAGAATTTACCGATCCCGATATTCTGGCGGAATATATTACCTATCCTTCGCCTGAAGGGCATGGTGATGTGCGGGGGTATTTAGTTAAACCTGCGAAGGTGACGGGGAATGTTCCGGCGGTGGTGGTAGTACATGAAAATCGTGGGCTGAATCCGTATATTGAAGATGTGGCGCGACGGGTGGCGAAGGCGGGCTTTATGGCACTCGCGCCTGATGGATTAAGTTCGGTAGGGGGATATCCAGGCAATGATGATAAAGGTCGGGAATTGCAGCAGCAGGTTGACCCCGTAAAGTTAATGAACGACTTTTTTGCCGCCATTGAATTTATGCAACATTATTCGGGGACCACGGGAAAGGTAGGTATCACCGGATTTTGCTACGGTGGTGGCGTATCGAATGCCGCCGCAGTGGCATTCCCGGAACTGGCCTGCGCGGTGCCTTTTTATGGGCGTCAGGTTCCTGCGTCAGATGTCCCTAAAATAAACGCGCCTTTATTACTGCACTATGCGCAATTAGATACCCGAATTAATGAGGGATGGCCTGCCTATGAAACGGCACTGAAGGCGAATAAGAAAGTCTATGAAGCCTATATCTATCCCGGCGTTAATCATGGTTTTCATAATGATTCGACACCGCGTTATGATAAAGCAGCTGCTGATTTAGCCTGGGAGCGAACTCTTACGTGGTTTAACAAATATTTACGATAGAAAACAATAGATTATTTAATGCTCTTAATTAATCACCTGAATAATAATGCTACCTAATTTCATTAGCATTCATATTGATATAGTGTGGAGAGGGAGTGGATGTACTTAAGAAAGTAAAAAAATAAAGAACGCATTATATCTTCTCTGTTGCCTGCCGATAACAAGGATAAGTATCGCCTGATGGCGAATTCCTCATCAACGGCAAGGAAATTATTATGCGTTTGCTGAAAAACTTCACTATTCGTATTGTCATGTTGGCAATACTGGGACTTTTTTGCCTGCTCTGGTCAGGCGTGGGTTTATTCAGTCTTCATTCGTTATCAAAAATATCTGAAGGCAATGATATTGACCGTCATCTTGTCCATCAGATGACGGTTCTCAGTCAGGGCAACGATCAGTACTTTCGCTTCGTAACGCGCTTAAGTCGCGCCATGGATGTCAAAATGAGCGGCGGAACGCCTGATTTTGCGCCGGCGCAACAGTCCCTTGAGAATATGAGCAAAAAACTCCAGGAGATGAAAACATTATCTCCGGGCCCTATGGACCCTGACGTCGCTAACGCAGTACTGACGAAGTGGCAGGCGCTGCTGGACAACGGCGTGATCCCGCAAATGCAGCTGGCGCAGCAGGGTACGCTTACGGCCTTTGCGGAGCATGCCAGCACTATTACACCCGCGTTGAGCCGTGAATTTGGCGCCAGTGCCGAGCGTTTTAACGCCACGGCTGGCGAGCGACTCGATACCACCCGCGTGATGGTCGATGGCAAAACCTCTATCATCCGGACGCTAATTATCACCGCCGTTATCCTTGGGATTGCCCTCCTTTTCTTTACCGACCGCTACCTTGTTTCCATGATGGTGAAACCGCTGGGACGTATTCGCCAACAGTTCCAGCAGATTGCGCAGGGCGATCTCAGCCATCCCATCGAAGATTTTGGTCGTAACTGTGTGGGTCAACTGGTGCCGTTATTGTGCGCGATGCAGGATAGCCTGCGTGAAGCCGTCAGTACCATCCGTTCAGGTAGTGACAATATCTGGCGAGGGGCGACGGAAATTTCGACCGGGAATAACGATCTCTCCTCACGTACTGAAGAACAGGCTGCGGCACTGGAAGAGACCGCTGCCAGCATGGAGCAGCTGACCGCAACGGTAAAACTGAACGCAGAAAATGCGCGTGAAGCCAGCCAGCTTGCCGATACGGCCACAGAAACGGCAGGCAAAGGGAGCACGCTGGTTTCGGAAGTGGTTGAGACGATGGACGGCATTGCCGCCAGTTCTAAACAGATCGCTGAAATCACGTCAGTTATTAATAGTATTGCTTTCCAGACCAACATTCTGGCGCTGAACGCGGCGGTTGAAGCAGCCAGGGCAGGCGAGCAGGGGCGCGGTTTTGCCGTCGTTGCCGGTGAAGTACGCAACCTTGCCAGTCGCAGCGCCGGGGCGGCGAAAGAGATTGAGACGCTGATTGGCGAGTCATCTCGTCGTGTCGATCAGGGTGCTCGTTTGGTTAAAGAAACGGGATTAACCATGGAGGCGATTCTGCGCGGTGCCACCGAAGTGACTGTCATCATGAAGCAAATTGCCTCAGCCTCGGAAGAACAGAATAAGGGCATCTCGCAGGTGAGCGTGGCGATCACGCAGATGGACAGCGTAACGCAACAGAATGCTGCGCTGGTAGAACAAGTTTCCGCCGCGGCAGTAGCGTTGGAACGACAAACAGAGGAGCTGCAACGCTCGGTGCAACAGTTCCGCCTCTCAGCGAATGATGTGCAGTACGCCGCGGCCAATACCGCTTCCCCTTCAGCAGACAGCAAAACGTCTGCGGCAGCTAAAACGGATGAATGGGTGTCCTTTTAAGCCGTTATAAAAAGTTCGTGATACCTCTGGTCTTTGCTTAAAAAATCGCTATATAATTTATTATATAGCGATTGGAGGTTATGCATGGACAACCATTTTGGTAAAGGTCTGATGGCCGGATTAAACGCCTCAAGTGCGGATAGTGCACGCTCGGTGGCGAATTTTTGTGCGGATTATAAGCGTGGTTTTGTGCTGGGATTTTCACATCGAATGTTTGAAAAAACGGGCGATCGACAGCTCAGCGCGTGGGAAGCGGGGATCCTGACGCGCCGCTATGGGCTGGATAAAGAGATGGTGATGGATTTCTTTAAAGAGAACCAGTCCAGTACAACAATTCGCTTTTTCATGGCCGGCTATCGACTCGAAGCTTGATCCGAAAGGGGTATTATCTTGCTTTAATTAATTACACTATTGACCTACACCTTCGTTTTGTTGCTCCGCCGAAGTATTATAATGCACATAACCATATAAAAAGTGTGGTAATGGCGCGCCGATCGCAATATGCAACATGCGAATGGTGCAAAATAAAAAGCCAGGTCTTCGCAACGGAATAACTATAAAATGACTGGAGATAACTCTCTCATCAATTCGAGCGGCATTAATCGCCGTGATTTCATGAAGCTTTGTGCAGCACTGGCCGCTACCATGGGGCTCAGTAGCAAAGCCGCCGCAGAAATGGCCGAATCAGTTTCTCGTCCTCAGCGCCCACCGGTTATCTGGATTGGTGCTCAGGAGTGTACGGGTTGTACTGAATCGCTGCTTCGCGCGACACACCCTACAGTGGAAAACCTCGTTCTGGAGACAATCTCTCTGGAATACCATGAGGTGCTCTCTGCCGCCTTCGGCCATCAGGTTGAAGAGAACAAACATAACGCTCTGGAGAAGTACAAAGGGCAATATGTTCTGGTAGTGGATGGTTCTATCCCACTGAAAGATAATGGTATTTACTGCATGGTTGCCGGTGAGCCGATCGTGGATCACATCCGCCGGGCCGCAGAAGGCGCAGCCGCTATCATTGCCATCGGCTCTTGCGCCGCGTGGGGTGGTGTTGCTGCCGCTGGCGTTAACCCAACGGGTGCCGTCGGCCTGCAAGAAGTTCTGCCAGGTAAAACCATCATCAACATCCCCGGCTGTCCGCCGAACCCGCATAACTTCCTCGCAACGGTCGCGCATATCATCACTTATGGTAAGCCGCCGAAGCTGGATACCAAAAACCGTCCGACATTCGCCTATGGCCGTTTGATTCACGAACACTGCGAACGTCGCCCGCACTTCGATGCTGGTCGCTTTGCTAAAGAGTTTGGCGATGAAGGCCACCGTGAAGGTTGGTGCCTCTACCATCTGGGCTGTAAAGGACCAGAAACCTACGGCAACTGCTCAACGCTACAATTCTGCGATGTGGGCGGCGTGTGGCCGGTGGCTATCGGTCACCCTTGCTACGGCTGTAACGAAGAAGGCGTCGGCTTCCATAAAGGTATTCACCAGCTTGCTCATGTGGAAAACCAAACGCCGCGTTCCGAGAAACCTGACGTCAACATGAAAGAAGGCGGCAATGTTTCTGCCGGAGCGATTGGACTGCTGGGTGGCGTAGTAGGACTGGTTGCCGGTGTCAGCGTGATGGCGGTTCGTGAACTGGGGCGTCAGCAGAAGAAAGATAACGCTGACTCACGGGGAGAATAACCGTGAACAGACGTAACTTTATAAAAGCAGCCTCCAGCGGGGCATTGCTGTTGGGCGCAGCGCCGTCCATCAGCCATGCGGCTGCAGAAAACCGTCCGCCGATCCCAGGTTCTCTTGGGATGCTCTATGACTCGACGCTGTGCGTAGGCTGCCAGGCCTGTGTCACCAAGTGTCAGGATATCAACTTCCCGGCGCGTAACCCGGAAGGCGAGCAAACCTGGTCGAACAACGACAAACTGTCGCCGTATACCAATAACATCATTCAGGTGTGGCGTAGCGGAACAGGCGTTAACAAAGACCAGGAAGAAAATGGCTACGCATACATCAAGAAACAGTGCATGCACTGTGTTGATCCGAACTGCGTTTCCGTTTGCCCGGTCTCCGCGCTGAAGAAAGATCCGAAAACCGGCATCGTCCATTATGACAAAGATGTCTGCACGGGCTGTCGTTACTGCATGGTCGCCTGCCCGTACAACGTGCCTAAGTACGACTACAACAACCCGTTTGGTGCGCTTCACAAATGTGAACTGTGTAACCAGAAAGGCGTTGAGCGTCTGGACAAAGGTGGTTTACCGGGTTGTGTTGAAGTGTGCCCTGCCGGTGCGGTGATTTTTGGTACGCGTGAAGAGCTGATGGCTGAGGCGAAAAAACGTCTCGCGCTGAAGCCTGGTAGCGAATACCACTATCCGCGTCAGACGGTGAAAGCAGGCGATACCTATCTGCATACGGTACCGAAGTACTACCCGCACCTGTACGGCGAGAAAGAAGGCGGTGGTACGCAGGTTATGGTACTGACGGGTGTTCCTTACGAGGATTTGGATCTGCCGAAGCTGGATGATCTTTCAACTGGTGCGCGTTCCGAACATGTTCAACATTCCCTGTACAAGGGCATGATATTACCCCTGGCTGCGCTGGCGGGCTTAACCGTGCTGGTTCGTCGTAACACGAAAAACGACCATCACGATGGAGGAGACGATCATGAGTCATGATCCTAAACCGCTGGGCGGAAAAATAATCAGCAAACCGGTCATTATTTTTGGGCCGCTTATCGTCCTGTGTATGCTCCTGATCGTGAAACGTCTGGTCTTCGGACTGGGCTCAGTCTCCGATCTGAACGGCGGTTTCCCATGGGGTGTATGGATCGCGTTTGACCTGTTGATTGGTACTGGCTTCGCGTGCGGCGGTTGGGCGCTGGCATGGGCGGTGTACGTTTTCAACAGAGGACAATACCATCCATTGGTTCGTCCGGCGCTGCTGGCGAGCCTGTTTGGCTACTCGCTGGGTGGTCTGTCGATCACCATTGACGTCGGTCGTTACTGGAACCTGCCGTATTTCTACATTCCGGGCCACTTCAACGTGAACTCGGTACTGTTCGAAACGGCGGTCTGTATGACCATCTATATCGGCATCATGGCGCTGGAATTTGCTCCGGCTCTGTTTGAACGTCTGGGGTGGAAAGTTTCCCTCAAACGTTTGAATAAAGTGATGTTCTTTATTATTGCCCTCGGCGCGCTGCTGCCAACCATGCACCAGTCTTCAATGGGTTCATTGATGATTTCTGCGGGTTATAAGGTGCATCCGCTATGGCAAGCTTATGAAATGCTGCCGCTTTTCTCGGTATTAACCGCCTTTATTATGGGCTTCTCGATCGTCATCTTTGAAGGCTCGTTGGTACAAGCCGGTCTGAAAGGTAACGGTCCGGACGAGAAAAGTTTGTTCATCAAGCTGACGAATACCATCAGCGTGCTGCTGGCGATTTTCGTCGTCCTGCGCTTTGGCGAACTGATCTATCGCGACAAGCTGTCCTATGCGTTCTCAGGCGATCTTTACTCCCTGATGTTCTGGCTTGAAGTCGTGCTGATGGTCTTCCCGCTGGTGGTGCTGCGCGTCACTAAGCTGCGTAATGACTCGCGCATGCTGTATCTGTCTGCGCTGAGCGCGTTGCTGGGTTGTGCAACATGGCGTCTGTCCTATTCGCTGGTGGCGTTCAATCCTGGTGGTGGCTACCACTACTTCCCGACCTGGGAAGAGCTGTTGATTTCTATTGGTTTTGTGGCTATTGAGATTTGTGCATACATCGTACTCATTCGTCTACTGCCGATACTTCCTCCTTTAAAACAAAACGATCAAAATCGTCATGAGGCGAGCAAAGCATGAGCCAGAGAATTACTATTGATCCGGTAACCCGTATTGAGGGTCATTTACGCATCGACTGCGAAATCGAAAATGGCGTGGTATCTAAAGCATGGGCTTCCGGTACCATGTGGCGTGGCATGGAAGAGATCGTGAAAAACCGCGATCCGCGCGATGCCTGGATGATTGTGCAGCGTATCTGTGGCGTTTGTACGACCACTCACGCTATCTCTTCCGTTCGTGCAGCAGAAAGTGCGCTGAATATTGATGTTCCGGTGAACGCACAGTATATCCGTAACATCATTCTGGCCGCGCACACCACGCATGACCACATTGTTCACTTCTATCAGTTGTCTGCGCTGGACTGGGTGGATATCACTTCTGCACTGAAAGCCGACCCAGCGAAAGCGTCTGCCATGCTGAACGGCGTGTCCTCCTGGCACCTGAACAGCGCAGAAGAGTTCACCAAGGTTCAGAACAAGATCAAAGATCTTGTTGCCAGCGGTCAGTTAGGCATTTTTGCTAACGGTTGCTGGGGTCACCCGGCAATGCAGCTGCCGCCGGAAGTGAACCTGATTGCGGTCGCACACTACCTGCAAGCGCTGGAATGCCAGCGTGATGCCAACCGCGTTGTGGCACTGTTAGGCGGTAAAACGCCGCACATCCAGAACCTGGCGGTAGGTGGGGTTGCTAACCCAATTAACCTTGACGGCCTCGGTGTGCTGAACCTTGAACGCCTGATGTACATCAAGTCCTTCATCGATAAGCTGAGCGACTTCGTTGAGCAGGTGTACAAGGTTGATACCGCGGTTATTGCTGCGTTCTATCCTGAGTGGCTGGAACGTGGTCAGGGTGCGGTTAACTACCTGAGTGCGCCGGAATTCCCGACAGACGGTAAAAACGGCAGCTTCCTGTTCCCAGGCGGTTACATCACCGATGCCGATCTTTCGACCTATCGTCCGATCACCTCTCACTCCGATGAGTACCTGATCAAAGGGATTCAGGAGAGTGCGAAACACGCGTGGTACAAAGACGAAGCGCCGCAGGCTCCGTGGGAGGGTACAACGGTTCCTGATTACACCGGTTGGTCAGACGACGGCAAATACTCCTGGGTTAAAGCGCCGACTTTCTACGGTAAAACGGTTGAAGTGGGTCCGCTGGCCAACATGCTGTGTAAACTGGCGGCCAAACGCGAGTCTACTCATGCCAAGCTGAATGAAATCATCGCGATTTACACCAAGCTGACTGGTAAAACTATCGAAGTGTCGCAGTTGCACTCTACGCTGGGCCGTATTATTGGCCGTACAGTTCACTGCTGTGAACTGCAGAACGTTCTGCAGGATCAGTACAACGCGCTGATTGTGAACATCGGTAAAGGTGACCACACCACCTTCGTGAAACCGGATATTCCGGCAACGGGCGAATTCAAAGGTGTTGGTTTCCTCGAAGCGCCACGCGGTATGCTGTCTCACTGGATGGTGATTAAAGACGGCATTATCAGCAACTACCAGGCGGTTGTACCGTCAACCTGGAACTCTGGCCCACGTAACTTTAATGATGAAGTGGGACCGTATGAGCGCTCGCTGGTAGGTACGCCGATTGCCGATCCAAACAAACCGCTGGAAGTGGTTCGTACCATTCACTCCTTCGACCCTTGTATGTCATGTGCGGTGCATGTGGTGGACGTTGACGGGAACGAAGTGGTCTCAGTTAAGGTTCTGTAATGCGGATATTAGTCTTAGGGGTCGGCAATATTTTGCTGACCGACGAAGCCATCGGGGTACGTATCGTTGAGGCATTAGAGCAACGGTACATCCTGCCAGACTTTGTTGATGTTCTGGACGGTGGTACGGCTGGGATGGAGCTTCTCGGCGATATGGCGAACAGGGATCATCTGATCATTGCTGACGCCATCGTGTCGAAGAAAAACACGCCAGGAACGATGATGGTCCTGCGGAATGAAGAGATCCCGGCGCTGTTTACCAACAAAATCTCACCGCACCAGCTTGGCCTGGCCGACGTATTGTCGGCCCTGCGTTTTACCGGCGAGTTTCCGAAAAAGCTGACCTTAGTCGGTGTGATTCCGGAATCACTGGAACCGCATATCGGGCTAACGCCAACGGTTGAAGCGATGATTGAACCTGCGCTTGAGCAGGTTCTTGCCGCGCTTCGCGAATCAGGTGTTGAAGCGATCCCTCGGGAGGCGGCTCATGTCTGAGGAGTTTGTCGGTTTTCAGACGGCCCCGAAGATGCAGATTCAGGCAGCGTTTGAAGAGGTTGCCCAGCGTTCGATGCACGATCTCTCTTTCTTGCATCCGAATATGCCGGTATATGTCTCTGATTTTACTCTTTTTGAAGGACAGTGGACGGGGTGTGTTATCACACCCTGGATGCTCAGCGCACTGATTTTCCCCGGACCGGACCAGATCTGGCCGGTGCGTAAAGTCAGCGAAAAAATCGGGCTGCGTCTGCCGTATGGCGAGATGACCTTTACCGTTGGTGAACTGGATGGCGTATCGCAATACCTTTCCTGTTCACTGATGTCGCCGCTTTCGCACAATATGTCGGCGCAAGAGGGTGTGCGTCTGACTGACGATTGCGCGCGAATGTTGTTATCGCTGCCGGTGAGCGATCCGAATGCGCCGCAGTTAAATCGCCGCGCGCTGCTGCTGGGCCGTCGGAACTGCGAAAATGCATGAGCTGTCCCTTTGTCAGAGCGCGGTTGAGATTGTTCAACAGCAGGCAGAGCAGCACGGTGTCAAACGTGTAACCGGCGTTTGGCTGGAAATCGGAGCGCTCTCGTGCGTTGAAGAGAGCGCCGTCCGTTTCAGTTTCGACATCGTCTGTCAGGGCACGCTGGCGCAAGGGTGTGAGCTGCATATTGATTACAAACCAGCCCAGGCATGGTGCTGGGATTGCAGTCAGGTTGTGGAAATCACCCAGCATGATGCGCAGTGTCCACTATGTCAGGGCGATCGTCTGCGGGTTGATGCAGGCGATTCACTGAAAGTGAAAAGTATTGAAGTCGAATAACCCATAGGTTGCTATGGGGCGGAGTCAGATATGTGTATTGGAGTCCCTGGTCAGGTTCTGGCCGTTGGTGAAGATATTCACCAGCTTGCGCAGGTTGAAGTGTGCGGCATCAAACGTGATGTCAATATTGCCCTGATTTGTGAAGGTGATACCGCTGAGCTGGTCGGGCAATGGGTGCTGGTGCACGTAGGGTTCGCCATGAGCATCATTGATGAAGATGAAGCTAAAGCCACGTTAGACGCACTTCGCCGCATGGAGTACGACGTCACCAGCGCGTGATTTTATGCCGGATGGCGGCGCAAACGCCTTATCCGGCCTACGGCATGGCATCTTTGTAGGCCTGATAAGACGCCCCGGCGTCGCCATCAGGCATTTTAGCCCTGGCGCTTATCTTCGGTATTGGTGTCGAAATCGCTGGCGTCATGACGTTCATGAAGCTGCTCGTTCAGCGGCCCGTTAGTGCGGTTTACAATACGACCGCGCTTAACAGCCGGACGCGCGGCAACCTCTTTTGCCCAGCGCTGCACGTGCTTGTAACTTCCTGCATCGAGGAACTCTGCCGCGTCGTACACGTTACCCAGCACCACATTGCCAAACCATGGCCAGACCGCCATATCGGCAATGGTGTATTCATCTCCTGCCACAAACTGATGCTGTGCTAACTGCTTATCCAGTACGTCGAGTAAGCGTTTGGCTTCCATGGTGAAGCGGTTGATCGCGTACTCAATTTTTACCGGCGCATAGTTATAGAAGTGACCAAAACCACCGCCGAGGAACGGCGCCGCACCCTGTAACCAGAACAACCAGTTCAGCGTTTCAGTACGTTTTGCCAAATCCTGCGGCAGGAAATAACCGTATTTTTCCGCCAGATAGAGCAGAATTGCGCCAGATTCGAATACGCGAACCGGTGGGTTTTGCGAATGGTCACGCAGCGCCGGGATCTTCGAGTTCGGATTCACCTCAACAAAACCGCTGGAAAACTGATCGCCATCGCCGATGCGGATAATCCAGGCATCGTATTCCGCGCCCTTCACGCCCTGTGCCAGTAACTCCTCCAGCATAATTGTCACTTTCTGCCCATTTGGCGTACCCAGCGAATAGAGCTGTAGCGGATGCTTGCCAACCGGCAGCGTCTTCTCGTGGGTGGCGCCGGAAATCGGGCGGTTGATATTGGCGAATGCGCCGCCGTTCGACTTTTCCCACGTCCAGACTTTCGCGGGCTGATAGGTATTGTCTGACATATTGACCTGCCTTCTGAGTGGTTGTGTTGATGCAGTGTAGCAGTTAGGTAGAACTCAATTTAACAGATTGGGACTTTATGTCGCTTTGTGCTGAAAGGGGAAGATAAATCTAACCCGTTCATTGTACCTGGCCCGTACTCCATGAAGAGGAAATCAATGTTGGACGGAAATTGCTACCGTATTCACCATCAAAAATTGGCGGTGAATAAGCAGTAATAATGAAAAATGGTGTTCCAGGAGTAAGCGGTTATCAGGGCCCTGCGGGTGGGTGGGGTGCGGTAAAAGCCGTCACTGCTTCGGTGTTTTCGCAAAAGGCTGTCGCGCGCGACATTATCGCGATGTTCAAAATGAACCAGGTGAAAGGGTTCGATTGTCCGGGGTGTGCGTGGCCGGACCCCGGGCATCGTGCGCCAATGGAGCTGTGCGAAAATGGCGTTAAGGCGGTTTCCTGGGAGACAACCAGTAAGAAAGCGTCACCGGAATTTTTCAGCCGTCACCCGGTTTCCACACTCTGGCACTACAGCGATTATGAACTGGAAAACATTGGTCGTTTGACGCATCCAATGAAATACGATGCAGTGTCAGACACCTGGCAGGCGGTGGATTGGGATATCGCCTTTCGGGAGATCGGCGAGCGTCTGCACAGCTATGACTCAGCACAACAGGTTGAGTTTTACACCTCCGGCAGAACGTCAAATGAGGCGGCGTTCCTGTATCAGCTGTTTGCCCGCGAATATGGTAGTAGCAACTTTCCTGATTGCTCAAACATGTGCCACGGACCGACCAGCGCAGGGCTAACGCCGGCCATTGGTCTTGGGAAAGGGACCGTTGAACTTGATGATTTCGACCACTGCGATCTGGTGATTTGTATCGGGCATAACCCTGGTACTAACCATCCACGCATGCTGACCACCTTGCGCGACGTTGCCAAACGCGGAGCCAAAATTATCTCCATTAACCCGCTGAACGAAAGGGGGCTTGAGCGCTTTAGCTTCCCGCAAAGCGCGAAAGAGATGTTCACCGGTCAGGCGACGGAGCTGAGCAACGACTACTACCAGGTAAAAATGGGCGGTGACGCCTCGTTGCTCAAAGGCATAATGAAGGCGCTGATCGAAATGGACGAAGCGCGGATCCTACTGGATCAGCAGCCGACGCTCGATCATGCGTTTATCGACCAACATACCGCGGGATATGCAGCGCTGTATGACGACTTACGTCAGCATAGCTGGGCGGAGCTGGAACAGGATTCGGGCCTGACGCGTAGTCAGATGGAAGACCTGGCGCACAGCTACAGTAAATCCAGCGCCACGATTGTTTGTTATGGTCTGGGTATCACCCAGCATAAAAACGGCACTGAGAACGTCCAGCAACTGGTAAATCTGTTGCTGCTGAAAGGCAATATGGGTAAGCCGGGGGCGGGGATCTGCCCGTTGCGTGGTCATTCTAACGTGCAGGGCGATCGTTCTGTGGGGATCAACGAAGCGGCGTCTGAAGACTTCCTGCAACGCCTTGAGAAGCATTTTTCTATCCGAGTTCCTCGCAAACATGGCCGCTCCAGCGTGGAGAGTATTCGGGCCATCGAGCGGGGAGATGCAAAAGCGCTCATCTGCATGGGCGGCAATCTGGCGGTAGCGATGCCCCAGCCGCAGCGTACCTTTGCGGCGATGAAAAATCTGGATCTGCAGGTCCATGTGGCGACCAAACTGAACAGATCTCATCTGCTGCTGGCAAAGCATAACTACCTGCTACCTGCATTAGGCCGAACGGAGCGCGACATGCAGGCGACGGGGATCCAGTCGGTGACCGTCGAAGATTCTATGTCGATGGTTCACGCTTCCTGCGGCGCGCTGAAGCCGGCTTCACGCTGGCTAAAATCGGAGCCCGCGATTGTGGCGGGCATGGCGCGTGCCACGCTACCGCGTTCACCGATCAACTGGGAAGCATTTACCGGGGACTACGCGTTGATCCGTGACGCCATTGAAGCCGTGATCCCGGCGTTCCACGATTACAACGCACGTATTGCCGAGCCGGGCGGATTTCGTATGGATACGCCTGCTTCGCGCCGTGAATGGCAAACGGCGAATGGCAAAGCCAACTTTATCGTCAGTAATCAGCGGGCGGTGGAGCGGGAACATCAGCCTGCCGATGCGCTGGTGCTGGCGACGTTGCGTAGCCACGATCAGTACAACACCACGATTTATGGTATGAACGATCGCTATCGTGGCATTACCGGTCGTCGGGATGTGGTGTTTTTAAGCGCCGAAGAAGCAACGAGCCGCGGTCTGAGCCAGGGTGATGTGGTCAACGTTCAGGCGCTGGACGACAACGGTCAGCCCTGCGCGGATCGCATCATGTACGGCTTAACGGTGGTGATTTACAACATGGCGGCTGGCTCAATTGGCGCTTATCTGCCTGAAGCGAATGTCCTGCTTTCTCTGGATGCAGTAGATACACAAAGTTTGACTCCGGCGTATAAAAGCGTACCGGTCACCCTGACCAAAGCGTAGTTCCTGCTGTGAATTTTTCGCCTCTGAGCGCCAGCCGCTGCGTTGAGGTGTATGATGATGTCGACCTCTGTCCGGTTAGTGTCGCAGAGCAGGCAACCAGAGCGAAAAATTCACGCCAACCTGCTCAGGCTGTATTGTTTTGAGGTAAGGTGCATGAGCAAAGGAACGACCAGTCAGGATGCCCCATTCGGGACATTATTGGGCTACGCCCCAGGTGGCGTAGCAATCTACTCTTCAGATTACAGCTCCCTAGACCCACGGGACTACGACGATGATGCGGCATTTCGCAGCTATATCGACGATGAATACATGGGCCACAAATGGCAGTGCGTAGAGTTCGCACGCCGCTTTCTCTTCCTTAACTATGGCGTGGTCTTCACCGATGTTGGCATGGCCTGGGAGATCTTCTCCTTACGCTTCCTGCGCGAAGTCGTTAATGACAACATCCTATCGTTACAGGCATTTCCGAATGGTTCGCCCCGCGCGCCGGTAGCAGGCGCTCTGCTTATCTGGCAAAAAGGCGGCGAATTTAAAGATACCGGGCATGTGGCGGTCGTCACCCAGTTGCTGGAAAACAAAATCCGTATTGCCGAACAGAACGTGCTCCATACCCCGCTGCCTCCCGGACAGCAGTGGACGCGCGAACTGGAGATGGTGGTTGAAAACGGTTGTTACACCCTGCGTGACACCTTTGACGACACCACCATTCTAGGTTGGATGATCCAGACCGATGATACTCGTGACAGCCTGCCGCAGCCGGAGATAGCCAATGACTCGCTGAAAATTGCCGGCGCACGACTGGAAGATAACGGGCAATTTGACGGTAAATGGCTGGATGAACAGGATCCGCTGCAAAAAGCCTACGTGCTGGCGAACGGCCATGTGATTAATCAGGACCCCCATCAGTATTTCACCATTACCGAGAGTGCCGAGCAGGAGCTGATTAAAGCCACCAACGAGCTGCACCTGATGTATCTGCACGCGACTGATAAAGTGCTGAAAGACGACAACCTGCTGGCGCTGTTTGATATCCCGAAAATCCTCTGGCCGCGCCTGCGCCTTTCCTGGCAGCGTCGTCGGCATCATATGATTACGGGTCGTATGGATTTCTGTATGGATGAACGCGGACTGAAGGTGTATGAGTACAACGCCGATTCAGCCTCGTGCCATACCGAAGCCGGTTTGATTCTCGAAAGATGGGCCGAGCGTGGCTACACTGGGCAGGGACACAACCCGGCTGAAGGGTTGATCAACGAACTGGCGGGGGCCTGGAAGCACAGCCGCGCACGTCCGTTTGTCCACATCATGCAGGATAAGGATATCGAAGAAAACTATCACGCGCAGTTTATGCAGCAGGCGCTGCGTCAGGCCGGGTTTGACAGCAAAATTCTGCGAGGTCTGGATGAACTGCGCTGGGATGACGCCGGTCAATTGATTGACGGGGACGGCCGTCTGGTGAACTGCGTCTGGAAGACCTGGGCGTGGGAAACCGCGATTGAGCAGGTGCGTGAGGTTAGCGAAACGGAGTACGCCGCGGTGCCAATTCGTACCGGGCATACGAATCAGGAAGTGCGTTTAATCGACGTGCTGCTGCGCCCGGAAGTGTTGGTCTTCGAACCTCTGTGGACGGTTATCCCTGGCAACAAAGCGATTCTGCCGATCCTCTGGCAACTGTTCCCGCACCACCGTTATCTGCTAGATACGGATTTCACTGTTAATGAAGAGCTGGCGCAAACCGGTTATGCGGTGAAACCTATTGCAGGACGTTGTGGCAGCAACATCGATCTGGTGAGTCATCAGGAAGAGCTACTGGATAAAACCAGCGGTAAGTTTGCCGAGCAGAAGAACATTTATCAGCAGCTTTGGTGTCTGCCAAAAGTTGCCGGTAAATATATCCAGGTTTGTACCTTTACCGTAGGTGGTAACTACGGCGGTACCTGCCTGCGTGGTGACGAGTCGCTGGTGATTAAAAAAGAGAGCGATATTGAACCACTGATTGTGGTGAAGGAAGACTAATCTTTCTGCTCGCTCACGACTGAGATATGAAAAACCGGAGTATCTCTCCGGTTTTTTTATTTATGATTAGATTGATAGTACTTATATTTAAATGAGTGTCTATATTTATATAAACGACAGAAAATATTCTCATGGTAAATGATTATTTAATGATTGATGCATTCGTTAAATGAATGCATCAATCATTAAATAAATATTTTTGTTTGTATTAGATAAATATCTTCTTGATTGTTATTTTAAATATAAAAACATAATGTGTTATTCGATTAATTAATGACATTGATCATGTTTTTACCTATGGAATATATCGGATTGCATTAGCGTGATAATTATAATAGTTAATTGTCATCAACAGCCATTGTTAACTGCCTGCAGAAATGACGTTGTAAGAAACATGTTGAGCGATTGGAACGTGCTCCATTAGGAAACGCAAAATACCGGCAGGAGTCGCCGGTCTGAGAGGGACGTATGGGTGACAGTTTTCAGAATGAAGTGCCGACGGCACGCGTTAATATTAAGTTAGATTTGCACACCGGAGGCGTTCAAAAGAAAGTTGAATTGCCTTTAAAACTACTGACTGTCGGTGATTTCAGTAATGGCAGAGAGCAGCGACCATTATCTGAGCGTGAAAAGATAGATATTAATAAAAATAATTTTAACGATGTGTTGGCCAAGTTTTCACCAGTGGTTAATTTAAGTGTTAAAAATACGTTAGCTGATGATGACAGAAAGGACGATATTAACCTTACCTTTAAGAATATCCGCGATTTTGAACCTGAACAGGTCGCACGAAATATCCCACAATTACGTGTTCTGTTGGCTATGCGTAACTTACTACGTGACCTGAAATCTAACTTACTCGATAACGCTGCTTTTCGTCGCGAGCTGGAAACAATCCTTAAGGATCCAGCCCTGAGTCAGGAATTGCGTAATGAGCTGGCAACTATGATGCCAGAAGAGATTTAACGCTCTACAGGGTTTCCTCCGCTAAATCGGCAGGAATAGTAAAGGAACATAAAAGGAATATGTTGATGTCTGTTCAGGAACATACCTCTTCAGCCGCGACCACCACGACCAGTGAACGCAGTGTTTATCAGTCCCTCTTTGAAAAAATTAATCTTTCCCCCGTCGCGTCATTAAAAAATGTAGATGCGTGGCAGAGTGATGAAGCGCTTTCTGATGCTGCTCCGGCTGAGCGTGTGACCGCTGCTATTCAGGTTCTGGTCTCATGTCTGGCTGATGCCGCACAACCCTTAGAACGCCTGGATAAAACGCTACTCGATGAGCAGATTGCTCGTCTGGATAAGCAGATTAGCGATCAGGTTAATGAAGTTATGCATCATGCTGAATTTCAAAAACAAGAATCGCTCTGGCGTGGTTTGCATTCAATGATCTCTGGCATTGATTTTCGCCGAAATGTCCGTGTCGAAATGATGGATGTCAGTAAGGATGCGCTGCGTGATGATTTTGATGACGCGCCGGAACTTATCCAGAGCGGATTATATCGTCATGTTTATATTGAAGAATATGACCAACCAGGTGGCGAACCTATTGCGGCAATGATTTCAGCGTACGAATTTGATAACAGCCCGCAGGATATTGCGCTACTGCGCAATATTTCTGGCGTATCGGCAGCCTGCCATATGCCATTTATTGGTTCAGTTGGGCCGAAATTCTTCCTGAAAGAAAATATGGAAGAGGTCGCAGCCATAAAAGATATCAATGATTATTTCGAACGTGCTGAATACATCAAATGGAAAGCATTTCGTGATAGTGATGATTCACGCTATATCGGATTAACCATGCCGCGTGTACTCGGGCGTTTGCCCTACGGCCCTGATACCATTCCTGTGCGCAGCTTTAACTATGTCGAGGAAGTTAAGGGCCCGGATCACGAAAAATATCTGTGGACCAGCGCATCTTTCTCTTTCGCTGTGAATATGGTGAAAAGTTTTATCAAGAATGGTTGGTGCGTCCAGATCCGTGGACCACAGGCGGGTGGCGCGGTTAAAGATTTACCTATCCATTTGTACGATCTGGGGACGGGTAATCAGGTGAAAATCCCGTCTGAAGTGATGATCCCGGAAACTCGTGAATTTGAATTCGCCAACCTCGGTTTTATTCCGCTTTCTTATTATAAGAATCGTGATTACGCCTGTTTCTTCTCTGCTAACTCGGCTCAAAAACCTGCGCAGTTTGATACCCCGGAAGCAACAGCTAATAGTCGAATTAACTCACGTTTGCCGTATATCTTCCTGCTTTCTCGTATTGCTCATTACCTGAAAATCTTGCAGCGAGAAAACATTGGTACGACCAAAGATCGCCGCCTGCTTGAGCTTGAACTAAACAACTGGTTACGCAGTCTGGTTACCGAAATGACCGATCCTGGCGATGATTTGCAGGCTTCACATCCGCTTCGTGATGGGCGTGTCGTGGTGGAGGACATTGAGGATAACCCGGGTTTCTTCCGCGTGCGCCTGTACGCCATCCCGCATTTCCAGGTTGAAGGTATGGATGTCAGCTTGTCGTTAGTTTCACAGATGCCTAAGTCGAAATCTTAACGGCGTAATGCACAGGAGGTGCGATGAAGATCTATCGTCCGTTATGGAGCGAGGGGGCTTTTCTGGCTCCCCAACAGTTTCAGCAACAGACACGTTGGGATGCTTACGTTGCTGACGTTGTTGCTCACATGTCACTTTCATCACCGTGGGGCGTCATCAGCGCGGAGTTTGATGAAAGTGCGTTAACGGTTTCCCGTTTGAATCCCGTTAATCTGGTTGTGCGCTTTCCTGACGGTACTTTAGTGGATACAGGTATTTCAGATAACCTGCCTCCAGCGTGTGATTTATCGCATCTTACTGGCTACAGCAGCGTTGATATCGTGCTGGCATTGCCGTTGCTTTCAGCTAATGGCGGCAATCTTTCATCAGGCAACGGTGTCAGCCGTCCGTGTCGCTGGCAGCAGGAATGGCTGCCAGTTCAGGATCTCTCCGGTCAGGAACGGACTGATATGGCAGTGCTGCGGCATGCTATCACCCTCCGGTATGCCCATGATGATAACAGCGCTTACCTGACTTGTCCGGTAGCTTGCCTTATTCGTAATGCTCAGGGGCAATGGGAGCTGGGACGTGATTTTTTACCCCCATCGCTTTCACTCTCAGCCAGCCCCTTATTAATCAATTCGCTCAGTGATTTGGTGCATCGTATCCAGGCTCGTTGTCGCCGCCTGATGGCCTTGCGCCGAGAAAGTAACGAACGAATGGCGGATTTTGCAGTAGCAGATGTTTCGTTGTTTTGGCTGCTGAATGCGCTTAATAGTTCGGAACCTGTTCTGAAAGAAATGCTGCAAAACCCAGGCCGTCATCCCGAACTTTTGTGGCGTGAGCTGGCGCGGTTAGCGGGCAGCCTGCTGACCTTCTCGTTAGAAAATGATGTCAGTGTTGTACCTCCATATCAGCATGCAAATCCGCAGCAGGTATTCCCGCCGCTGTTTGCTCTGCTGGTGGAACTGCTGGAAGCCAGTCTGCCGTCTCGTGTTGTCGCTATTGAACTGACGCAGGAGCGACAGTTCTGGTATGGGGCTCTGTCGGATGCCCGACTGCGTGAAGGTGCTGATTTTTACCTGTCCGTTCGCTCGGGCCTCCCCGCACATGTCCTCCTGGCGCAATTTCCACAGCTCTGTAAAGCAGGGAGCCGGGCAGATGTGTCAGATGTCGTCAATGTGGCACTCAGCGGTATTCCATTAAAACCGCTGACACATGTACCCGCAGCCATCCCATTACGACTGGAAAATCAATACTTTGCTCTTGAGATTAATCATCCAGCAGCCCAGGCCATGTTGGACGCTGGTAATTGTGCTTTCTATGTGCCGGGAACGCTGGGAGAGATTCAACTTGAGCTGTTTGCAGTATTAAGGGATTGAAATAAATGAATAAGGAAATTGATCAGGTTTTCTGGCCAACATGGCTTGCTGTAAGCCAGCTACGTGACGGGGCAGAAGTCGACGACGGAGCTGTTCTTTATCGTCGGGCCAGCCAATGGGTTGAATCTGCACGTGAGGCATTGCGTGATATGGGGTACAGCGAACACAGCGTTGAACATATGCTCTACACGCAATGTGCGTTACTGGATGAAAGCGTGTTGAACCGCAACCGGCAGGATAGCGGTTATATCACCTGGCTTGCGACGCCCTTACAGGCCCGTTATTTCAATACCACCAACGCAGGGGAAGAGCTTTGGGAACGCATCCGGTCTGTACTGCGTGAGCCCGTTCCTGATACCGCCGTAATAACCTGCTTTTATCGCGCAATCACGCTCGGTTTTGTGGGGCGCTATCGTGAGCAAGGTGACGAACGTCGTGAAGATGTTCTTGAGGCGCTAGCGGCTCAGGCGAGGCCTTTTAAGTTAAAGCACGATGCGCCTGTAATCATGCAGGCGTCCGGTTTCTCTGGCAGTAAGCGCCGCTGGTGGCAGGCATGGATTGTCGGCGCGGTGGCGTTGGGGGTTTTATGGTTAACATTTTCTCATGTCTTACAAGGGCTGGTTGCTCAGCTTATTGGGCAGGGCTAAAACATGGCTCAGTTGCGAGGGATCGTTAACTATGTGCTGACAGCTGTGCTGGCTTTGTTGCTGGTTTGGGGATTCAGTCCGTTAAGTGCGGGTGTTCGGGGCGGCCTGACCGTCTTTATTTTACTGTTTTCCATTCCAGGGATCGTTTATGGCTGGCGCCAATATGGCCAGTTGAGATCAGCGCATTCCGAGCATGAAGTTCAGCTCCCTCCGGAGAATTTCAGTGGGCCAGTTGTGCTGGTGTGTGGCGATAATGCCCCCTTGTTTGCCGGACGCAGCGGTTCTTGCGAGAGCTCGCAGGGCTGGTATTTATCTGTCCAGTCCCCGGAGCATTACATTGCTCTGGTTCGTCAGATAGCTGCTCAGCGTCCAGGGCTTCTTATGCGCGTCTCCGTAATGCTGGCATTAACTCCGGAACGGCATACTGATGAGGATGCGCTTAAGCACATACTGCTCAGTTGGCGGCGAGTGGTGACCCAGAGTCGGCGTTGGTTATCAGGTGTACCGCCGTTTTGGTTGTGCTGTTGGCTGAATTCTCCTCAATGCAATGAGGCTGTACGCTGGTTTATTCGAACCCCTCAGGATGCAGAAGTGCAGTCGGCTACGGGATTAGACGACTTTGCTCCTTTCTCTTCGCAAGAGAGCCCAGCCCGCCATTTTCATCTTACACATGCAGTGTGGTTAGATAATTTACTGGGCTGGCTGAAGAAGGTACAAGGCGATACTGAACACCATGCTCTTCCTGTTTTCTTTGCATTACGGGTTGTGTGTTTCACATCATCAGCGGTCTGCGAAAATAACCTCTGGCAACGGCATATCATTGCTCAAACAACGCTTTCCCCTGCGGCGTCAGTAGCGCCCGCACTGCTGCCTTTTCCAGATTTAGCATTGCCATTCTTATCCCGCCGTCGGGCGTTGACAGCATTTCAACGGACGGTGGGCGTAAGTGGTCTGCTATGCGGCATTTTCATCGGAATGGCGATGGCAAGCAGCTTTATCAATAACCAACATCTCATCAGGATCACAAACGATCACCTGATGCTATACCGCCAACTTAGCGGTAATCCCGCCGAGCCAAAGATCCTGGCCCAGGATCAACTTCGTCGTGATGCGCAACTCCTTGATCGCTGGTATCAGCGTGGCGAACCACTTTCTCTTTCAATGGGATTGTATCAAGGGATGAGATTGATCCCCCCTTTACAGGTTGCCATAAGTGACTGGGGGTCACCCGAAAAACCGAAAGTGACTGCCCTGCAAACTGTACGTCTCGACAGTATGTCGCTGTTTGATACGGGTAAGTGGGCGCTAAAAGCGGGTTCAACAAAAGTACTCATTGGGGCTTTGGTCAATATCAAAGCCAAACCCGGGTGGCTGATAGTCATCGCCGGACATACCGATGATGTGGGTGACGATAAATCTAATCAGCTGCTCTCTCTCAAACGCGCGGAATCTGTTCGTGACTGGATGCGAGATACCGGTGATGTCGCGGAGAGCTGTTTTGCCGTTCAGGGCTACGGCGAATTACGCCCCTACAAAAACAACGATACGCCGGAGGGGCGGGCAGCCAACCGCCGTGTAGAGATCAGTCTGGTACCGCAGGCTGATGCCTGTCGGCTGCCGGGCATGAAGGAACCGTCACCACAAGGTGGTGACGCATTAGCGAAGTAAAAATGGAGAAAGAGTTATGGCAATTCCAGTCTACCTTTGGCTGAAAGATGATGGCGGCGCGGATATTAAAGGTTCTGTTGACGTAAAAGACCGTGTAGGCAGTATCGAAGTGGTGGCTCAGGAACATAACCTGTACATCCCTACCGATAACAATACCGGTAAGTTGACCGGTACTCGCATCCATACCCCGTTCCTTTTCACTAAGGAAATCGATGCCTCCAGCCCGTATCTGTACAAGGCTGTAACCACTGGTCAGACCCTGCGCCAGGCAGAGTTCAAATGGTATCGCATCAATGACGCGGGTCAGGAAGTGGAATACTTCAACACCACTTTGCACAACGTGAAAGTGGTGAAAGTAAACCCTGTGATGTACGACATCAAAGATCCCGCTAAAGAGAAGCATAACCACCTGGAACAAATTGAACTGCGCTACGAGAAGATCGTCTGGACGTATAAGGATGGCAACATTATCCATTCTGACGCCTGGAACGAGCGTACCACCGCGTAATGCGCTAACGGATGAGGGTTTCCTCATCCGTTTTTTTATGCCTTCTGCTGAGCGTCCGGGGCGGGGGTTTAGCAGAGAGTATCAACATCACTATTACCTTATGGGCATTGGATTACGGCTACGGGCGGTAGCGTGCCTGAATACAGGGAGCCAGGAAGCAAATGGAACACCAGTCAGCAGTGCTATTACGACGTCTAAACCCCTATTGTGCTCAGGCGCTTGAAGCAGCGGCATCGTTATGTCAGACGCGCGCGCATGCAGAAATTACTCCCGAACACTGGTTACTGAAGTTGTTGGAGCAGGGTGAAGGCGATATTACTGTCATTGCTCGTCGTTATGAATGGGATATCGATAATCTTTGGCAGTCGCTGCTGGCACATCTGGATGTTCAGCCTCGTTCCGTGAAAAGCCGTCCGCAGTTGTCTGATGCGCTCCTCTCTTTAATCCAACAAGCGTGGTTGTGCGCTGCAACGGATGAAAATTCGCAGATACGTGGTGTGCATCTACTGATGGCGCTGGTGGGAAAGCCTTCGCTACTGAAGTGTGATGGCCTGTGGCCGCTTCTGAGTACCGGACATACTCAACTGGAACGACTCCTGCCGCTATTAAATTCCCAGTCGGATGAACGTCCGGAAAGGCAGCAGGAAGCCGCTCTGGTGCAGGTTTCCCCTGATGATGAACCGCGTCCGGCTGAGTCGACGTTATCGCCAGCATTACAAGGCGTGCTCGATAAATTTACGCTGGATGTAACCGCGAAAGCGCGTGTCGGCGATATCGACCCGGTATTTGGTCGCGATAATGAAATCCGGCAAATGGTGGATGTGTTGTCCCGTCGGCGAAAAAACAATCCTATTCTAGTTGGGGAGCCCGGCGTCGGCAAAACCGCTCTGGTGGAAGGTCTGGCGCTGCGTATTGCTGAAGGTAATGTGCCGGATAGCCTGAAATCAGTAACATTACGCACGCTGGATCTTGGGCTGTTACAAGCAGGTGCCGGGGTGAAAGGTGAGTTTGAGCAGCGGTTAAAAAATATCATTGATGCCGTTCAACAATCGCCAACGCCTGTTCTGCTCTTTATCGATGAAGCACACACCATCATTGGGGCCGGTAATCAGGCGGGAGGCGCTGATGCAGCCAATCTGCTAAAACCCGCTCTGGCCAGAGGTGAATTACGAACTATCGCGGCGACCACATGGAGTGAATATAAACAGTATTTTGAGCGTGATGCTGCGCTGGAGCGGCGTTTTCAGATGGTTAAAGTGGATGAGCCGGATGATGACACTGCCTGCTTAATGCTGCGTGGTCTGAAATCACGCTATGCAGAACACCATGGCGTTCACATCACCGACGAAGCGGTTAAAACTGCTGTTACGCTCTCTCGCCGCTATCTTACCGGGCGACAATTACCCGACAAAGCCGTCGATCTGCTGGACACCGCAGGTGCAAGAGTGCGGATGAGCCTTGATACCGTTCCGGAACCACTGACGAGTTTGAAGTCAGAGATCACCGCGCTTGAAATGGAAAAACAGGCACTACTTGAAGATATCTCCGTAGGAAATGGTCAGCATGGTGAAAGGCTGTCCAGCATTGAACAGCGTGAAAATCTTCTGCTTGTCGAGCTGGATGAACGAGAAACTCAGTATGGTCAGGAATTAGCGCTCACAGAGCAACTGCTTGCCAGCCGCCGTGATATTTCTCGTCAGGCGGAAACGGTTGAATTGCAGCAGCAGCTTAGTGTGCTTCAGCAGGACCATCCGTTACTGTTTCCGGATGTAGACGCGCGCACCGTGGCTACGGTGATCGCCGACTGGACCGGTATACCATTGTCTTCATTAATGAAGGACTCCCAGGCAGACTTACTGACGCTTGAAACCCAGATGGGAAACCGGGTTGTCGGCCAGGATTACGCGCTGAATGCGATCGCACAGCGGTTGCGGGCATCAAAAACAGGACTGACGCCGGAAAACGGCCCACAGGGTGTGTTCCTGCTTACCGGGCCGAGTGGAACCGGTAAAACGGAGACGGCGCTGGCCCTGGCTGACATTCTGTTTGGCGGTGAAAAATCGCTGATCACAATTAATTTGTCTGAATATCAGGAGCCGCACACCGTGAGCCAGTTAAAGGGCTCACCTCCGGGATACGTGGGTTATGGTCAGGGAGGGATCCTGACCGAAGCGGTGCGAAAACGCCCCTATAGCGTGGTACTGTTGGATGAAGTAGAAAAAGCGCATCGCGACGTCATGAACCTGTTTTACCAGGTATTTGACCGTGGTTTCATGCGTGACGGTGAAGGTCGTGAAATTGATTTTCGCAACACTGTTATTTTGATGACCTCCAATCTTGGCGGCGACGCAGTGATGCAACTGCTGGAAGAACAGCCGGAAGCCACCGAGTCTGAGCTGCACGAACTGCTGCGCCCACTTTTGCGCGACCATTTTCAGCCGGCGCTACTGGCCCGCTTCCAGACGATTATCTACCATCCGCTCAGTGAACCGGCGTTACGTACGATTGTACAAATGAAACTGGATCAGGTTAGCCAGCGATTACTGCGTCATTACGGCATCACCACAACGATATCCGAGAACCTTTTTGATGCCCTGACCGCCGCTTGCCTGCTACCGGATACGGGGGCAAGGAATATTGATAGTCTACTCAACCAACAAATTTTACCTGTGCTTAGCCAGCAGTTGTTAACGTATCTTTCCCAGCAGCAAAAACCTCAGCAACTCACTTTAAGTTGGAATGATGAAGAGGGAATTGAACTGATAATTGATAGCGAGTGAAAAATAAAACCCAGTGATAATACTAGCGCTGGGTTTTACTTTGTATCGGGATATGCTTTGCGCTAAAGGACTAAATATGGATGGTGCTAAAGATCTTGCAAAAGATATGCTCGAAGCTATTAACGTTGATGATTCTGGGTTTATAGCTGCTTTGGCTAAAGGGCTTATATCATTTCCTGTGAGTATGGGATATCTGGCCTACGATTTTATGGATACAGAACATCGCAGAACGAATGAAGATGATAAATACAGGTTTGCCAGACTTCTTAATAAAGCAAAGCTAAATAAGGAGTTGATAGGTCAGGTTATTGATATCTTTATTAGTGATTTTTCTTCGCGACTGGACGTTGCTTTAATGACGGAGAAAATTGTTGGGAGTAGTGCTGGAAGGATAATTTTCTCAGAACTAACTGGCGTTAAAATTGGAGCTGTTATTTCTAATCGGTTAGCCACAGCATTTTTTTCAGGTGTTCTTATAGGCTCGCTTCTTACGTTGGGAGCGGAAGTATCCAGAGCAATCTATACATCTCGCTATCTGGCTGCAAGGAGTCCGGGTAATTATCAGAAATTGAAAGATATGGGGGATCTGGATTTGCTTTATTTTCTGATAGAAGATCTTGTTTCACCTTTTGAAAAAGCAATTGAACTTCACAATGCAAATGAAGTGTTTTTTAATGAGGTTTGCCAATGTTTTCTGGACGGTTTGGGAAGTTTAGAGAAGTAGCTATATATTTAATGTATTATTTTTCATATCTGCTAGGTAATATCTTATGCATGTTTGGTATTGCCTTTTCTATTTGGTTTTTCTTCATTTCTGACGATGGGTTTAGATATTTATGGGGCATGGGGAATTTTTTATTGATCGTTTTAGGGTATTTTGTGATGAAATTTGGCTGGCCTCATGTGCGTAGTAATTGGGATGATTATCTGTAATTTTTTATTTAATGGAAAACTATGCCGATCAGTTTTTATTATTATTTCATAAGCGTGTAAATATAGTTTATTAAATGGAGTTAACTCTATGAATATGGAACTAACAACATCAGGGCCTACGCTTAACCGCTACAGCTTAACGATCCCTTCATGCCCGCATAAACTGGATGTGGAGCGTTTTGAGGGACTGGAGCAGTTAAGCGTACGTTACCATTATTCAGTACGTTTCATCAGTAGTATTGAGTTTGAGTTATGAAGAACGAATGACTCTGGAGTTTAATGATGAGTAAACGTAACGATATTATTGAACCTTCCGAGTGGACATCGGATCGTAAAACAGGGCTTGTTTATAGCGAAATATTGGGATGGATAGATATAGGCCATGCACAGGGAAGTGATATTAAAAACCTACTGTCAGATATAAAACGAGGTGAATCAAGTCGTGATGGTTATTATGACGTCACCTATAGCCAAAAGATGTTTGTATATCATCGCCAGTTTGGTACAGGAAAGTTTGTTAAGTGGCGTATCAAACAAGGTTTATCTGCATGTGAGAAAAATAGCGTTGCGTTAGCCATGATGATGACGACGGCACGCTTGTTTGAAAGTTTGCAATCTAATTGGTGTTTTAGTTGGTATACCGACAGTGGATTTAGCGGTGAGGATCTTACCTCCGACCTTTTAGGCTTCTACCGGGCAATCCTTCCTTCAGACTACCAGTCAAGACTGAGACTTGTCAGTAAAGAGCAGGCCCTGAGTAGATGGGATTTTTATGGGCCGATAGGCAATTATAAGAATAAAGGATTTTTACCATTACTGTTTCCAGCCCCCAAGGATAACTGTGCTGTGCATCAACCCTATAAGGGGGGCTTACCTTCGTTTATGACATGGGTGCAACCGTGGAGTGATTTCACTTCTGGTCGGGTAGAAATTATCACCGGGGATGGCGGTTATTATTCATTTTTGTCGAGGTGAATGGTAATGAGTTACTATAAAATAATACTGGTGATGATTATTTTGATTTTCTTGTCACCGCTGTTAATACCCTGGCCAGATAAATTAGAATATCGGGAAAGCGATCTTTTTGACTACTATTTCTATACTGATGTTGATATCAAACAGACTCCAAGGATATCAAATAATTATCGCTTTGAATATATTTCTCCTGATGGAAGTACACGGGAAACAAGCCTTGTTGTTTTTTACGGTGGTGATGTGGGAATTATTCGTGATTATCTAACAGGTCTTGGTTTTCATCTTTATGATTATAGTGATAATGGAAGAGAAGAACTTTGGATATCAAATGATAATCGTCGATTTACTTTTTCTATTGTCACTAACAAGAAAAAAGATTTGGTCAGTTTAATAAAAACAATGCGTTGAGGGTAAGTTTTTGCTCTGGAAATAGCTCTTTATAAAATTACAGGGGGTGAATATATGGGGATGGGTGAATCACTTGGCGGCGGGATATCATTTATATCTGAAAATACGCTGAATCGTTATCAATTGTATATCCCTTCATGCAAGTCTGTACTGGATGTTATTAGCTTTAATGGTACAGAGGAAATGAGTTCGCTGTATCGATACGTAGTACACTTTTCCAGCCAGGATAAAGATATTGCGGCCGAATCGATACTTAGAAAATCAACGACATTGACTATGGGAATGGGGAAGTTAAGTGAGTTAACTGCCCGTAAAATGGTACATGGTATTGTGACATCTTTCCATCGTATCAGTGGTTCAAAAGACCAGACAATTTATCAGATAATCATTGAACCCTTTGTCGCGTTGCTGAAAAACCAATTTCGTACACACCGTTTCTTTATTAATATGTCAGTTCCGGAAGTTGTTACTAAAATTTTACAGGAGCATGGTTTAAAAGACTGGGAATATAATTTTGATTTAGTAATGGAATATCCCAAAAGAGAGCAAATTAATCAGTATCAGGAGAGTGATCTGGTTTTTATTGAACGCCTGCTCTCTGAAGTTGGGATTTTCTTCTTCTTTAGGCTTCAGCCTGATGCTGGCACTGAGGTGATCTATTTTGCTGACAAACAAAGCGCATGGGAGTTTGGCAAAACATTACCGCTGAATAGTCCCTCCGGAATGAATGACAATGGCATCGACTCAGTCTGGGATATTCAGTTCCAACAGTCTGCGGTGCAGGCATCGGTTACTGCCGGGGATTATAACCATCGCCAGGCTCAGAAAATATTATTTTCTGCACAAGCCGATATGACTTACGGTGAAGGTGACGAGGTGACTTACGGGGATGTTTACCACTATCGCCCACGCCATCTTGAAACGGGTGATAAGGTTTCGCCGGCGCCTGAGACAGGGAATTTTTGGGCGCGTCTGGAACATGAGCGTTATCTCTCCTCACAAGCGACAATCTCTGGATTATCAACCGATGTAAGCCTCAGCCCGGCTCAGGTCCTGAATATTACGGAATCCACACCTGTCCCAACGCTTCCTGTCAGTGTGCGTAACAGCTTGCTGGTTACGGCGGTTTCATTCAGCGCAAGCCGCAAGGAAGCGCTACAAGTGGTGTTGATGGCGACCATTTACAGTGAAACGCGCTGTTGGAGACCTCCACTCAAACCGCGACCAGTAATTAGCGGTACGCTAATGGCACGTGTTTCAAGCCCGAAAAAGAATGATGAATATGCTCATTTAAATCAGAGCGGGCTTTATTGGGTTAAGTTTGATGCGGACCGCGATGCTAAACAACAGGGCTACGAAAGTATGCCAGTACGCCTTGCCAAACCCTACGGCGGCGACACTTACGGTATTCACTTCCCGCTGATACAGGGCACAGAAGTGGCGGTGGCGTTCCATGAAGGTGACCCGGACCGACCCTATATCGCGCATGCGCTGCATGACTCCCGGCATCCTGACCACGTGACACAGGCAAACCATACCCGTAACGTCATCCGCACGCCCGCGAACAACAAGCTGCGCATGGAAGACAAACGGGGTGAGGAACACGTCAAGCTCAGTACCGAGTATGGCGGGAAGACGCAGCTTAATCTGGGGCATAACGTGGATGCGGGGCGTGCGCTGCGGGGAGAGGGGGCCGAGCTGCGCACAGACGACTGGGTGGCGGTACGCGGCGGTAAAGGGGTTTTTATCACTTCGGACAGGCAGAGTGAAGCTTCGGACAGGATGCTGGAGATGAAAAATGCTGCCGCGCAAATGGTTCAGGCGCTGTCTGTGAGTGATGCCCTGGCGAATGCTGCCGATATCGCACAGGCCTGGCCGGCAGATTCAGAAACAGCAAAGGCACTGAATACAGCGTTAAATAATCTTACTCAGCCAGGGATTGTGCTCAATGCACCGGAGCACATCAGCATCAGTAGTCCGAAGTCGGTGCGTCTGTCGTCCGGGAGTGAAAGCGTGGGGCTGGTCGCGGGTGGTAATACTGATATCAGCGTGATGAAGAAATTTACTGCCGTGGCCGGGGAAGCCATCAGTCTGCTGGCCCTGAAGCTGGGTATACGTTTATTTGCTGCAAAGGGGAAGGTTGAAATCCAGGCCCAGGATGACGGGATAGATACCGTGGCGAAAAAGGACATTACCGTCACCAGCGTGGAGGGCAAAGTGGTTGTGACGGCAGCCGACGAGCTGGTGCTGAACTGTGGCGGAGCCTATATCAAACTCAGCGGCGGAAATGTGGAGATAGGCTGTCCGAAAAATATTCTGCTCAAATCTATCAGCGTGCAGAAAATGAGTATGACGGATTTTCGTATACCACCGATCGAGTTGCCTAAAGGGTTCGAAGAGCGTTTTACGGTGAGAGATAAAAAGAGTGGTGAGATTGTTCCGTTTGCCCGTTACCGGATAACCACTGAAAAAGGTCAGATATTTGAAGGGCGAACGGATACAGAAGGGAAAACGGCCAGTGTTTATACCGCATTGCCTGAATCACTGAAAGTAGAACTACTGTAAACCATGGAAGGGAGAAAGCCGTGATGGCACAGATACTGGGGACCGGAGAAGGGAAAACATCATCAGCGGCAAAAGAGCCGGTTGTTGAGCGCATGCCCGCACAGGTGTTTTTTGAATCAATGGCGTTAGCTAACTCTGCGGCTGGCACATACATTGAGCTTTCGCAAGCAGCACCAGCAACAGGAACAATGGGGGAAGTCTCAGGCACTCTGGGCAGGGCTGTTGGTCAAGCAGTCACCAGAGTTGGTGTAGAAACAGTTGCTACGGTTGGTCGGCGTTTTGCGCTGGGGGCACTCTTCTATTCGAAAGGGTTAAATGCAGGTGAGACGGAAATGCTACAGAGCATACGTGGCGACCAGCTCTACCATAACCTGATCCATGGACAAATACTGATTGGCGCATACACCCGTGAGAACTTAACCGTCACTCGGGAAGAGTATCTTTCTGAATATACTCTGAGGAGTATTGCTGAACAAAACGGGAAAGCCCGTACACGTGTACTTTTTCGTATTGAAGAAGACCCCGCGACAGGGAAAATGATTTCCCGCAGTTACGAGGTGGGGGAAAAAAGCGGGCTGGATCGGGTTCGGGTCCGGTTTGCAGAACAAATCAATGACGATTTGTGGCAATTTGAAGATGCCTTATCTGGTGTGACGCTGCTCTGGTCGAGGTCTGCCGGACAGGGGCGATTTGAGTGGGGAGCCAGCCCGACCACTGTCCATGATGGTAAAACAGGCGGTTATTCCACGCCACCTACACCAGTTCCGGACTCTCGGGGTATTTGGGGATTGCCTAACCCGGCCCCTGAACCGTTACCCCCCGTACCGGGCACGCCGATCCCGGAGGAGCAGAAGCCAAATATTGAAACATTTCCTATCGAAGACCGGGATTTCAATGACTTTATCATTGTTGACCCGAAGGGGGTTGTCCCTGCAATCTATGTCTATTTTCAGAAAGCTTCAGTTGGAGATTTAGAGGTTGACTATTACGGAAATTTTGAAGGCCGTTCAAGGCAGGGTTTAGAAGTAGATCATATTCCTTCAAAGGAAGCAGTTAGGATATATTTGAAAGGAAGATATCCGCACTTGGATAATGATACTATAGAGCAAATGACTGACAGGGTGGCTGCTGTCGCTATTCCGGCGGAAGTACACCGGCAATGTAGTGAAACCTATGGTGGAAGAAACAATAGTAAATTTAAAACAGAAGACGGGGAATTGATTCCTCAAAAGGTTCTGGATGCTAGTAATCTGAGAGCCGCAGTTGATTTTAACTGGGATGTTAATGCTGAGTGTCTTAAAGATTATTATAATGTTAGCAATGAAAAACTTGAGCAAATTAGAGCCAGGCTACATGAATTAAATCAGGACGCGGGGTTATATTAAATGAGCTTGAATGTTGAAAAATTGATAGAAAATATTGGGGAATCATATCAGGATATTTATGATCAAGGTTTAATTCCCTACAAAACAAAACCAACGGGTACTGTTAGTGATGATATTGCCAGGTTGAATATGAGGCGAGAAGGAATATTTTTATCTTTTATCAATAACCAGGAAAAAAATCTTGAAGAAGTGACTTTGCGGTTAGAAGATGAAAATAAAACGGATTGGTTATTTCCTAATCCGCTGCCATTTGGTCTTGAACCTGTAATGTCCCAGAAATGGGTAAGGGACAAACTTGGTCATCCAATGATTTACACTGATGCGCAGATAATCATGACTATTTATGTTGGTGTGAAGGAATTTTATACTTTGCCGGCCCCTCATCAATATATCGTTGCTGCATTTACCTATGACAAAGATTTTTTTGTACAAAAAGTCACATTCTACTCAATTGAGCGAGTCAAAGAAATACAAGCCGCGTTAGAGAAAAAACGGCTGGGTGGATAATGAGTGTGAGTGCTGAGGTGTTTTTATTAACCCCAGTCGTTAATGAATTTAAGCATGTTAGATGGGATTCTATTTATTAAACGGAGTTAACGCTATGAATATGGAACTAACAACATCAGGGCCTACGCTTAACCGCTACAGCTTAACGATCCCTTCATGCCCGCATGCTCTGGATGTGTTGCGTTTTGAGGGACTGGAGCAGTTAAGCGTCCAAAAAGGTCAGATATTTGAAGGGCGAACGGATACAGAAGGGAAAACGGTCAGTGTTTAGAAGAAGATCCCGCGACAGGGAAAATGATTTCCCGCAGTTACGAGGTGGGGGAAAAAAGCGGGCTGGATCGGGTTCGGGTCCGGTTTGC